>JANQIN010000139.1 GCA_028282145.1 Thermodesulfobacteriota bacterium
AAAGTCCCGTACAAACTCCGCTGGGGCCGCCGCCATTTCTTTTGAAGGAAGCTCCCACAACGGTTCGGCCACTTCCGCCACTGCCAGTAAGTTGCTGCCATGTTCCTGAACTTTGGTGCGATAGCCGCATTTTTTCAGCAGGGCCATCAGATTGTCCGGTGAGAACATCACAGCGTGGGAACAATAGATATTCCGTTCCCCTTTCAAAGGCTGAAATACGGACGGCACCACAATCAGGAGCCTCCCACCATCGGCCAGCCAACGCCGAATTCGCGTTAAAATCTTTTCCGGTTCCTGCAAATGTTCCAGAACATGGCTCAGGCTGATCCAATCCTGTGATTCCGCAGGAAATTCTATCTCCATCAAATCAGCCTGCAGGACATCGATACCGCGTTGCTCCGCCACTGGCACCAGAATGTCCGAAAGTTCTACCCCTTGCACTTTAAGGCCGCCGATCTCGCGAACATAGTGAAGGAGGTCGCCAGCGCCACACCCCAGGTCGAGGAAGGTTTCATTCGAGCGAAACTGATCCTGAAGGAGAGCAAAGGGAGTCTGATGGTATCGTTGGACCACCTGATCAAGGGTCTCACTGAGGTTGGCCCCATTGCGGCAGCCTCGGTAAAACTGTTGCCAGCAGTTGTCGCTCAGTTGAGGATTACAGAAGACCAGACCACATTCAGGGCAATGATGGTAATAGAGATCGAACCGCAATTCGTCGTCGGCTTCATTGACCAGCAGTTCGTCCCGGATGTCGAACAGGGAGACCGATTCGGACGAACCGCAGACATGACAATTGCAGTCCTGATAGCTGACCGGAATCTTCATGTCGGACTCCGCTGAGGCCAGACCAGGGACCGGAGGACGCCAAAGGCCGCGACAAAGGGAAAACTCAGCAACAGAGCGCCACAGACGGCCATTGCCTGCCACCGTTGACACCGGTAGTCGGCCAGAACCTTGCGCACCACCGTCTCCGGGAAGATCCGCTGTTCCCCTTCGGAGGTCATGCCGACGATCTCGCCGTGGGGACGCACCACCTTCTGGGCGATCTCCAGCAGGTTCTCGAAACCGGTGGTCTGATCGGGGTTGATCAGAAAGACCACCCGGTCAAACTGGGACAACACCAGGTCTTCCTTCAGCTCGGAACGGAACTTCCGGTATTGGAAGGTATCCCGCTCCTCATAGGACAGCACCCGATCCACATGGTTCAGGGCCTGAACGTTGCCGACGGCATGGGCGTGGGTCAGAACCGTCAGCTCGACATCGTTCCCGGCCAGATGTTTCAACAGATGGGACAGCAGTACCACCGGACCGTTTCGTATGACCAGAATCCTCACCATAGGAACGCCATCCGGTAGGGGAAGACCACCCGGTTCCAGGTCTCGACCGACAGAGCACGTCGACGACGCAGCATCCGAGGCAACAGCATCAGCGCTTCCCACCAGGCGCTCAGGTAGAGCGACTGCCGTTTCTGCACCATGGCGTTGGCCAGGTACCAGTGGTAGTTGAACAGATGACCGGGAAGTTCCTTCAGGGGTGCGAACTGCAGCAGCATCCACAGGATATTGCGAACCGAGTTACGGGTCAGACGCCGATTGTCACGGCTGGTGGCGGTGATCTTGTGATAGGCCACTAGGTGAGGCACGATCAGGGTCCGATAGCCGGCGGCGATCATCTTGAACGACAGTTCGTTGTCCTCGCCGCCGTAGAAGAACTCGTTCTGGTGGTAATCCACCTCCTCCAACACCGACTTGCGGAAGGCGGCGGCCGATTCGGTGATCAGATCAAAGCCGTTTTCCACCTGTTCAGGTGTGACCTCCCGCTCGGCAGTCTTGCTGACGCCGGGGATATACTCCCGCAGGGTGTTGAGCTGATTGAAACTGATCCCACCCAGTTTTGGGTAGGTACGGAAAAGTTTGACCGCTTGATAGATCGCCTCGTTCTCTACAAAAGCGTCGTCGTCGATGGTAATGACCAGTTCACCGGTGGCGGCCCGCATACCGGTGGCATGCCCGCCGGCACTGCCAGTGTTGTGGTCGAGCAGGATGGTACGGAACCGGTCTTCCAGACCGGCCACGTCCTCGGCCGAGCCGTCGGTCGAACCATTATCGACCACGATCATTTCCAGGTTGGGGTAGGTGTAGCTGCGACAGACCTCCAGGGTTTCCTGCAGATCGTCCCGTCGGTTAAAGGACAGGATCACAATGCTCACCAATGGCCAATCCATGGTCACGGGCAAACTCCTCAAGGTCATCAAACTGGTTCATGTTCATATAACGGTCGCAGATGGGGAAGACTCCCACATGCTCGCCGTCATCGACCGCTTCCTGGATCAGACCCGGCAACTCCTTTTCCTTGCGGAGGTAATGGACCGGGGTGTAGTCGATATAGTCCAGCATCTCCCGCTTGAAGGCGCAAACACCGGTTCCTTTGATCGCATTGACCGGCTTGCGGGGCTTTTCGATCAGGCGACAGATCCGGTCATCCTTGCCCAGCAAGACCGAGTAGGTCTTGCGGATCGTTTCGGGGCGCTCTTCGTGAACGATGCCGCAGAGACCGAAGTAGTTCCCTTCGCGAAAAGTCCGGATCATCTCGGCGTGTTTCGGCCCGATAAAGAACTCGTCCCCCAGCATCAGTAGAAAGTCGTTGTCCAGCTGTGGGGCGGCCATCTCGATGGCGTGAACCAGGCCGTGCTGTTCGGTCTGCTCAACGTAAGTGATAGGGCAGCTTCGATAACTTTCGCCAAAGGCGGCCCGGATCGACTCTCCCAGATAGCCGATGACAATGACAAACCGATCAATCCCGGCATCGATCGCCGCCTGCAGATGGTACTCCAGCAACGGCTGTCCATCGAGGCAGAACATGCACTTGTTCTGCGTCTGGGTGATTTCATGTATCCGTTTACCGCGTCCGGCGGCGAGGATCAGTCCGATCATTACACGAAGTCCACATGCTTCGGGTTCTGGGTCAACAGGTACTCCATAAACTCATTGGTCCGGTCGAACCAGCAGGACGGGCACTGGTCCACATCCAGACATTTCAGCCAACTCTGACGCTGAACGCCATCCCAGACCTCTTTAAAGCTCTTTTCAAGAATGCTGCCAAGTGCGTGTTTTTCATAATACTTCAGCAGACAGCAGGGATAGACCTGCCCATCGGCCCCGATCAGCGGGTGAATCTGCTGCTTGTAGCAGAAGTTGTAGCTCTTCTTTTTATCGGCCAGAGAGTCGAACCGGTCACCGACGACAAAGACGTGAAAGTCGTCATCAATCAAGGACTTACAGGTCTCAAGGTCGTCCCGGATCCGGTCAAAGAGGGACGGATAGTCGATGGCGTCGGTGGCGATGGCGGGGGTATAGCGGATATAGCGGGCCCCCAGGGCCTTGACCTGCTCCGCCGCCTGCACCAGTTCGGTCTCGTTTTCCGGCTGGATCAAAAAATTGACACCCAGATCCAGTTCGGGGTTCGCCTGTGTCAAATCCTTGATATTATTCAGAACCAGAGCAAAGGCGTCCTTCCGCCCGGGACGATGCAGCACCTGATAGGACGCTTCACTGCCGGCGTCGAGGCTGACCCGGATCCACACCGCCTGCGAAAGCAGACCGACGTTGATCGGCAGCGCCAGGTTGGTGATGATCCCCAGCTTGATCTGCTTGTCGTAGAGCGCCTGAATCACCTTGTCGACGTTCTTGTAGACCAGAGGTTCCCCGCCCCCGGAGAGGGTCACCGCCCGAATCCCCATCTCAGCAAACTCATCGACCAACGACAGGAACCGCTCCAGCGGAATCGTCTCCTGTTGGTCCTGGATGATGTAATCCCGTGCGCCGTCAATCTCCTGCTTGTATGAGCAACGGAGACAATCCTGGTTGCAGCGGGAGGTGGGATCGATCTCGACATGCACCGGATAGGGGCGGTTCCAGTCGTGATGCACGATCTTGAACGGGCTCAGTTCGTCAAAGCGTTTTTTGGGTGTACTCATCGGGCCCTCTCCGCCTGATACCATTTCTGGAAGATATACAGATTCCACAGGGGCTTATAGGGGTTGCGGCGTCCTTCCATCAGGTCGCACAACCACTGTCCCGTCATTTCAGGATTGAACAGACCCTGTTTTCGAAGCAAGTCGGGATCAAGGGTCCGGATCAGATCATCCTTCAACGGTCCCTTGAACCATTGGGTCACCGGGATACCAAACCCTTTCTTCGGTCGATCGAGAATCGACGACGGGAGCAGTTCCCGCAGGGCCCGTTTGGGCAAGACCTTCCCCCGTATCCCACGCAGTTTCCAGCGAGGATGAAGCCGGTTGGCGAAGTTCACCAAATTGACGTCCAGATAGGGAGCTCGCACCTCCAGCCCGTGCTGCATACTGGCGCGGTCGACCTTGGTCAGAATGTCCTCCTGCAGATAGGTCTGCTGGTAAAAATCGTACAGGTTGGCAAAGCCGTTGAACGGTTCGGCCAGTGGGTTCTTCCCCAGCAGTTGCTCACACTCCCAACCGGTCAGCGCCCCCTGCCAGGTGGCGACCCGTTCAAAGTCCTTATAGGCCATTCCCCGTACCAATTGTCGCAGCTTGTAATCGAAGCTGAGATTGGAATCTTTGACCGGAAGTCGATCGACACAACCTTCCAGCCCTCGGACCAGACCTTCAGGTAACGCAGGCAGCGGGCACCAGCGATCAACCCAGAAGGTCGGGTAGCCGGCAAAGAGCTCGTCGGCGCCATCGCCCCCCAACGCGACCGTCACCTGTTCACGGGCAAAACGGGACAGGAGCCAGGTGGGAACATAGGAAGGGTCACCGAACGGCTCATCCAGCCCGGCGACGATCTCCGGTAGTTCCCGTAAAAGAGCGTCGGGTGTCAGCTCACGGCAATGATGATCGGTGCCCAGATGATTGGCTACCCGTCGGGCATGGTCCGATTCATCAAAAGAGCGGTCGGCAAAGGCGATGGAAAAGGTCTTCACGTCACCCGCCGGGCGAACCCGACAGGCCATCGCCGCCACAGAGGACGAATCGATCCCGCCGCTGAGAAAGATCCCCAGGGGGACATCCGCCACCAGCCGTCTCTCGACCGCGGCCTGCAGCTGATCCCGGAATTCGGTGCAGAGAGCCTTTTCCGAATCGGTGTTTTCCGCCCATTCCCGCTGCCACCAGGAATGAACCTTGAGCTTTTTCTGCTTGAGACGGAAGACGGCCATCTGGCCACCCCCCAGTTTGGAAACCCCTTTATAGATCGACCGGGGGACCGGGATATAATCGAACCGCAGATAGGCCGCCAGGGCTTCGGGGTCGATCTGCCGGTCCAAGTCCGGATGGTCGAACAAAGGACGGGGTTCGGAGGCGAAAACCAGATCACCGCTTTTGGTCCGGGCGTAATAGAGCGGTTTCTGCCCCATCCGGTCACGCACCAGGGTCAGTGTCCGGTCCCGGGTATCGTAGACGGCAAAGGCAAACATGCCGTTAAGCCGGGACAGACAGTCCGGTCCCCAGGCCTGCCAGGCCCGAAGTAACACCTCCGTATCGGACTGGCTCTGGAAAGGGCCGGCCTGCTCCAGTTCCCGTCGGAGCTCTCGGTAGTTATAAATTTCACCGTTGTAGCTCAGGATGAAACGACCGTCGGCCGAAACCATCGGCTGCTGGCCGCCCTGCAGGTCAATGATGGTCAGACGCCGATGACCGAGAGCCATCCGGTCATCGAGCCAGGCACCCTGATCGTCCGGTCCCCGGTGAGTCAGCCGGTCACACATCCCTCGCAGCAGGGATTCCCGCCGCTGTAACGGGCCGGTGAAGCCAACGATACCGCACATGGCCTATTCCCGGTCCGCACGACTCTGAATGGTGCGAATGGCATAGGGGCGTTTGTCTCCTGCTTCAAAATAGTGACGTACGATAATTTCCGCGACGATACCGATCCCGAGCAGATTCTGAACCGCCAGCAAAAAAGCCATCGCGGTAAGGAGATAGGTATTGAAGGTGATCTCGGTCGCACCGGCCAGATCGGCACCGCCGAGCAATGCCAGTGCCATGATCATGGCCCCGGAGAGATACATAGCGTACTTGCCGAAAAACTGCATCGGTTTGGTCAGGTGGTCGGTAAAAAACCGGATCGCAATCAGATCCATAACCACCTTCCAGATTCGCCCCATACCGTATTTTGATTCGCCTGCGGTCCGGGCCCGGTGATTGACCTCGATCTCCGATACCCGCGCCCCGCGCCAGCCGGCAAAGGCGGGAATAAAACGGTGCATTTCGCCGTAGAGCTGCAGGCCATCCAACACCTCACGACGATAGGCCTTGAGGGTGCAACCATAATCATGCAGGCTGACGCCAGTCGATTTGATCAATTTGTTGATCAGACAGTTGGCCACCTTGGAAGGGAAGGTCCGCAGAGGGTGGTCTTTTCGGTTCCGTCGCCAGCCGGACACGACGTCCGCACCGGCCTCGATCCCTTCCAGAAGCCGTGGGATATCGGTCGGGTCGTTCTGTAGATCGGTGTCCATGGGAATCACCACCCTCCCCTGCACCAGGTCAAAGCCACAGGAAAGAGCAGCCGTCTGTCCGAAGTTCCGGGTTAACTCAACAACACGGATTGTCGCATCGGGATAGGCATCGACAACCGTCCGCAGGACCTCCAGGCTTCCATCCGAACTGCCGTCATCCACGGCCAGAATCTCCCACTGCAATCCGAGAGGATCAAGCACGGTCACCAGTTCATCGAATAGCTGGTTCAGATTATCCTGCTCGTTATAAACCGGCAGCACGATCGACAGATCCAGAAGGGGCTCATGTTCAAAGGCAAAGTTGTTCATCACAGCATCCTCAGGGATTCCGGGATTCCGAAAACCGTTTTTTCAGCGCCAGAAGGATCTCGGCCGTTCCGTCCGGTATCTCATGCCAGTGGTGCGGAGAGTCGGCTTCCACCCAGGCGAGCAATTCATCCGCCCGATTAACAAACATCGGCGGGAATCCCAGTCTGTTATAAAAAATCTCGGCCTCCGCTTGATGCCTCGGGGACAAGGGCCAGGTCACCGGCAAGGTGCACAGGCGAACCGCCTCATAGAAGCTGATACCAAAATTTCCGACAAAAACACGGGCCCGGGCCATATCCTGGACAAAACTGTCCGAATGACCATCCACAACAACCAGGGACCAACCTTGGGTCTTTGCCAGCTCCTTCAAAGACTCTGCTTTCTCCGGACAGGGCAGGTACGCCAGGACATCCAGGTCTTTCTCCACCCGGGGCTGTTGCAGGACGTCCTTTCGAAGCAGGGTATAGTTCACGCCCGCCAGATGCTCGGGCTTCGACCGCAATGCATCTTCTTCATAGGTCACACCAGGAATAACCACCAGATCCGCCGTCTGGGCCCAACCGGCCAGGCAATCCAGGACCACCACCGGCTTTTCCGGAAGCAATCCGCTACGCCAGTCTTCCGGGAGCTCTCGCGGATAAAGATCCAGAATCACCAGATCGTCCTGTTGCCATTCAACAGCAGGCAGGTCTTTCAGAGCTTCCGGCCGATCTTTAACCTCGCGCCCCAATGCACCCCAGACAACCCGGCACCCCTGAGACAGAAGCCGCCGCGCACCTTCCAGATCATCGACCACGAAGGTCACCGGCCAGCTCAGTTCCTCCACCATGCGACGCCCGAGCTCCCGAGATCGCATCAGATGGCCGTAACCGAACTCGGGGCCGCTGTCCACGACAAACAGCGCATGGGGATGCTCTTCCCCCAAGCGCCGTTGATAGACATGACGGTTGATCTCACACAGCTCCGGCTGCTCTTTCATCAACTCAATGACCTCCGGAAGGTCAAACGGCTTCTTCTGATCGGAAAGGGTCCGGAAAAGACAGTCCATAAACTCCATATCGGCGGGCGTATCGACCGACATCCGGTGATGCGGCCCGTAATAGCGTGCCGGGAGTTGAACCCGCAGGACCGGAAACCGACCCGGGTTCTGCCAGACTGTGGGAAAATGGTTCTCCTTCAGTTCCGGTCGGTCGGCCAGGTCGTCCCCTTCCTGCCACGCACGACGGCGGAAAACGCCCATGCCCTCGACCAGGGGTACGAAACCTTCCGAAAGAGGAGGGACTTCCACGACCTGCGCCTCCGGGTTCTGGCGAATGGCTTTTACCATATGATCGATAGCCGCCCCATCTACCAGGGGACAATCCCCGCTGATCAAAAGGCAGATCTCGGCCTCGTAAG
Source organism: Thermodesulfobacteriota bacterium (assembly GCA_028282145.1). Lineage (GTDB taxonomy): Bacteria > Desulfobacterota > Desulfuromonadia > Desulfuromonadales > Geopsychrobacteraceae > JANQIN01. Next base: position 8,200 of record JANQIN010000139.1, read on the forward strand.
CATCGGCGGCGCTGCGGAGGCGGTGGGTCACATGGTTGGGATCCCCTTCGTACCAGAAACACTCGATCCCCTGTTCCTCGGCAAAATCCCGTAGTGGCCGGTTGGCCGGTTCCGACGCCGTAGTCAGGACGATCTGATCGATTTCCCGACTTTGCGACAGGTGAAACAGGGTCCATTCCAGCAAGGCACGATTTCCAACCGTTCGAAACTGCTTGGCTTCCAGACGGGAGGAAGTCAGTCGGGCCACGACAAAGGCAACGACCTTTTCCGGTCGACAACGGCTCATTCCAATTCTCCCAATTTTTGGACCCAGTGAGCTCGAACGGACTTCAAAGGCCTGAGACCATCCATCGGGTCTGCGCGCCATTCTCGATCCGGCAGTTCGGCCGGAACCGGAGCCTTCACTCCATTGCCATCCACTCCGGTCGGCTGGCGACAGGCCCGGATCACCGGCGCGATCGCCTCCGGCAGCCAACAGTGACCGGCGGCATATTCAGCCCCCTCGCCTTCGAGGTCGAGATGAAACTCCACCGTGGTCGCCTCAAAACGGTGAACAGCACGGCAGACCACCGCCGGATCGACACTGTGGTCCGACCAGCCTACCGGGCAATCAAAAGCTTCTCGCATTTTTTGCAACGCCCCAAGGTTGCACTCTTCGGCAGGCGCCGGATACCCGGAGACACAATGCAGCAGTGCGTATTCCTTGCAGCCGGCCTTTTTCAGGCAACTGACCGCTTCGTGAATCTCCTTCATGGTCGCCATTCCGGTCGATAACAGTACCGGTTTGCCGGTCCGGCCACAGGCATCCAGCAGGTCGTGCCAGAGAAGTTCGTAAGACGCAACCTTGTAAAAGTCGACATAGGGTTCCAGGATGGCGACGGCCTCCAGATCAAAAGGCGTACAGGAGAATTGAACTCCCCGATCTCGGCAACGTTTCGCCAGCTCCGGAAGAAAGGACTCCGGCAGCTCCCATTCCCGTCGTTTCCGGTGCATCTCACTGACTGTGAGGATCTCCGGGGCAAACATCCGGTCGATTTTGAACAATTGGAACTTGACCGCGCTGCAGCCGATCTCGGCTGCCTTGTCGATAAAAGCCAGACTCCGGTCCAGATCGCAGGCATGGTTACTGGAGACCTCGGCAATAAACCCGGTCATAGAGCGAATTCCTGCAGTGCTTTAATAACCCGTTTCTGATCCTGGCATGTCAGATCCGGGAAGATCGGCAGGGAGAGAATCTCATCATACGCTGCCTCGGCCACCGGACAGTCCCCCCGTCCGGTTCCCAGATTCTTTTGATAATAGGGATGAAGATGGACAGGTATAAAATGAACCGCCGTACCGATCGCCCGGTCCCGTAAATGGCCGAAGAGTCGATCCCGCTCAGGACATCGAACCACATACAGATGGTATCCGTGGCAAACTTTGGGCAGGACTTCCAAGGACGCCATGGTGGAAAGCTCACCGATGGCCCGGTCATACTTCTTGGCGATCTTCTGTCGCTTCGAGATGAATCGGTTGATCTTTTTCAACTGGGTCAGCCCTAAGGCACACTGAATGTCAGACAGGCGATAGTTAAAACCCAGATCGATCATTTCGTAGAACCAGGCTCCCTGTTGCGCCCGCTGGCGATGGTCCGTCGTGATCCCGTGATTGCAGAAAGTGCGAATCCGTTTGATCCAGTCTTCTCGCCACGTCACGACCATGCCACCTTCGGCCGTCGTAATCGGTTTCACCGGGTGAAAACTGAAAACGGAGATATCGGCGTGGGTACCACACAACCCTTTGGCATCGCCTGCCCCCAGAGCATGGCACGCGTCAGCCACCAGCACAATATCCTTATCGGCGATCAGGGAACGAAGAGCGGCATAGTCACAAGGCTGCCCTCCATAATCCACCGCAACAATCGCCTTGGTTTTCGGACCGATTTTCTGCGCTACCTGCTCGGGGTCAATGAGAAGTGTCCCCGGCAGGACATCCACAAACACGGGTGTCCCGCCTTTGAAGAGGACCGCATTGGAACTGGCGGCAAAGGTCATGGGTGGGACAATCACCTCATCCCCGGGCTGTATATCGATCGCATGCATGACCGCATGAAGAGCTGCGGTACCGTTACTGACGGCGACCGCCTGCTGGCCGGCATCCAGATAGGCGGCAAAAGCTGTCTCAAATGCCAGGACCTGAGGTCCGGTCGTCAACCAGCCGGATTGCAGTGTCTGCAATACCTGCTGGACATCGTCCTGGTCCAGGCTTTGTCGTCCGTAAGGAATAAAAGAAAGTGGCATTCTGTGGCCCTTAATCCTTGGAGAGATCCAATCCCATTTCGGTTTGAATCAACTGTCTCAGTTGTTCAACCGTCAGAAAGTCAGGGTTGGTTCCACTGCAATACCGGAACCAGGGTTCAACAAACTTCCCTCCCATATCCGAAATGATGGTCTCTCGTTCTCGAAGGTCCCAGGACGGCAGAATAATATAGGATTTTTCCAGTTCCAGTGTGTTGTGGGCGTCCGACTCGGTAATCATTTCTTCGTGGAGCTTCTCGCCAGCCCGGATACCGACCACCTCGACCTTCAATTCCGGAGCGATCGCTTCGGCCAGATCGGTAATACGAAAACTGGGGATTTTGGGAACGCAGATCTCCCCGCCCCACATCTGGGACAGGGTGTCGAGAACAACCTCGACCCCTTCCCGCAAGGTGATATTAAAACGGGTCATCCTCTCGTCCGTGATGGGGATGGTCCCACCGTCCTTCTTCTTATCCAGGAACAAAGGAACGACACTCCCACGGCTTCCCATGACATTCCCATAGCGAACCACGGAGAATCGGATATCCCTCTTCCCCTTATAATTGTTAGCCGCGATAAACAGTTTGTCCGAGCAAAGCTTGGTGGCCCCATAAAGGTTGATCGGCGCCGCAGCCTTGTCGGTACTGAGGGCGACAACTTTGTAGACACCGGTGGCAAAACAGGCATCGACAACATTTTGAGCACCAAGCACATTGGTCTTGATGAACTCAAACGGGTTGTACTCTGCTGCAGGCACCTGCTTTAAAGCTGCAGCATGAATCACGATATCGATCCCCTCCATCGCCCGTTGCAGGCGGGGAAGATCTCGCACATCGCCTAGGAAGAATCGCAGTTGGGGATACTCCTCCTGGGGGAAGGCCTGCTGCATCTGGTACTGCTTCAGCTCATCGCGAGAGAAGATAACGAGTCTCTGAACATCCGGGAATCGTTTCAGAACAGTTTCCACGAAGGCGTGACCAAAAGAGCCCGTCCCACCCGTAATAAGAATCGATTGGCCGTTCAACATGGTTCAGTTCTCCTCTTCCATCCCGGGGAGGTGTTGCAGCTCCTGTTGGTACAACCGGGCCGCTTCATTCTCCGGTTGATGTTCCAAAACAAAATCGGTCACCATCTGTGCACCCTTCAGGTTCCCCATCGTCTGGTGCAGATGGGCCATTTTCAAAAGGGTGTTGTAATCGGTGGGGAAGCGTTCGGAATAGTCCTCGTAGACCGCCAGTGCGGCCTCGTATTCGCCCAGAATCCGCAATAATTCGGCATATTGAGGAACAAAGGTAGGCGACATCTCGGCCAGACACTGCAGTGCCAACAGAGCATTTTCCAGATCGTTATGTTCCAGCGTCAGGGAGATAATCCGCCGGAGAGCCGTCTCCACCATCGCGCTGTCACCGACGACTTCGAGCAACTGGTTGTAGCAGGTCAGGGCCGTCTCCATCTGCTGATCGATCTCGGCCAGATAGGCGGTCATCAGAGTTTTTACCAGGTCGGCCCCTTTTTCCTCACGCGATTCCAGCAAAGACTGAATCCGTTCCAACCCTTCCCGGTCCTGGCGTCGGAACAACTGGTGCATCCGATGCAGGGCATCCTCCAGAAAAACGGCCGGATCAAATTCATGCTCCTTGCATTCTCCACCGGTTCTCCGCTGCTCGGCGTAGACCTCATCCAGCGGTTCGAGGTCCGTCCTCAGGTCGGTTGGTACCCGGTCCCACTGTTCAGGATGACGCCGGCGCCACAAATCCAGGCGCCCCGGGGTGTTGTCCTGTTGCCAGAGTGCCCGGAGAACCTTCAGATCGGGGGAGGGGCTTTCCTCGGTCAAACGGCATTCGAGGCGATGTCTGGCTTCATCAAGCAGTGCCATCACTTCCTGGGCCCCGTCGATAAAGGCCTGATAGTATCCTCTCCCAACCTTTTCGATGTCCTCGTCGCTCCAACCGGAGATATTTCGTTCGGGGGACACCAGTTTGAGAAAGAGGTCGCCGGCGTAGTGTTTAACGACCTTGGACAGGGTGCCGTACTCCTTGTTGAGCCGGGCTTCGATACGATCCATTTCGTGCTTGTATTGAAAGCTGGCCTGCTTGTTTCCACGACCGAAGAGGCCTTCGTTGGCCTTCAAAGCTTTCTTGCACAGAAGCTGAATCTGCACGAGTTTTTGCCGGGCTTTTTTCAGCTCTTGAATCGAGGCCTCGTAGTGGTTGCAGCGATAGTCCGCATCGGCCGGAGGAAGGATCTCCCGCAGGGTCTCCCGGGCTGAGGGGGACATGGGTTCGATCTGAATCTGATCCAGCGGCAGAAAGTTTACACCGTCCATCTTGGCTGCACCAATGGCGGAGTTCATCAGTTCGGCCCCCGCTTCTTTGGCACGCTGGGCCAGCATCTCGATCGCATGAATGCCGTTGGCATAGGCAACAGTGGTCTCCGCATCCCAGTCACCGTTGGTTTTGACCGAAATCAGCGATCTTTTGACCAGAGCCACACCCGATTCACGTTCCTTGTTGCCCTGAGCATGGCTGAAACCCTCCCGGCTGAAACAGAGATCGACACCCGCCAGAAGAATCTGGGAACATCCCAATTTAATGGCAGCATCGATCGTCATATGGGAAACGGTCGGCCCGGAGAAGCCGAAATCATCATGATTCAACTCCGAATCCCAGGGAAAGCGCGGACCGGCATAGAGCTGTTGCCCATGCCACTGTCCCACCAGCTCACTGGCGGCATGGTAATAGGCCAGCAAAACCGACTCCTCCTGCAGCTCCAGAGCCGCACGGCTGACGATAAAGCTGACCGTCTGCGGATCGATGGAGCAGATAAAGTCCGGTGCCAGCCCCACATCGCACAGGCGTTGGCAGACACGGGAAACGGCAAGGACAACCAGGTCCTCCCGGTTTTCCATAACCCAGGGGATGACCTCGTCCAGAGAGGGGCCGGCCCCGAGAACCACTGCGGTCTTGCCTTTGAAAGCACCTTTCAATCGATAGAACCCGGTATGATTTTCCGGCAGGTTCTGCAGCTGTTTGAGCGCAAAATCCCGATTGCCCAGTTGGGCCCGCACCTGCCAGGTGCGGGATTCGAGGCGAAGATTGCAATGAACCGACAGATCGATATAATCGGGCAGATTCTGATCGGAAGCCCCGATCGACTCCAGCATGAAGACCTTGCTCAGGTAGGTGTATTCATCGATCTGGAATTCGGTCAGCTGATGGTCCAGCATGTCTGGAGTGACCACCACCACCTGTGGATGAAGACTGTCAAGGTCCAGCACTTCCGACACGCGCTGCAGGACATCGGGAAGCTCGACAACAATGAAACGGCTTCCGCGAGGGAGGGACCGTTCATTGAGATAGCGGATCAGCAACCCCGAATCGGAGCCGACCAGCACAAAAAGACTATTTTCGCTCCCGAGACTTTCCCCATAATGAGAGGCGTAAAACGCCTTGGACCCAAGTCGGTTGAAGACATCCCGATTGACCGGGTAAAGGTACTCATCACCGTAGGAGTTTTTCAGAAATGGCCCAAGATCGCCATTATCCAGGATCATCGTCATTTACGTCTCCGCTTTTGTGACCGTTGCACTTGTCAGAAGGGGTGCGAGTTCGTATTGAAGTCTGTCAGCGACCTCCACATAGTCGTGGCGTTGCTGGGCAAGGAGCGTATCGTTCAATACCTGACCGATCCGTGGCAGACGCGCCGGGGGCACGGTCACCAAGAGCAGTTCCAGGTGTTCGGTAAACTGAGCGAGGCGATCACCCGCCATTCCCTCAATCCCGAGACGGAAGGCCGCCACCGCCTCAAAAAGAAGATCCAGCTCCTGCTGAATACTGTTGATACTCATTGCGCCCTCCCCGGCCAGAGAGGCGCATTTGCGATATCGGCCGCATCGAGGCTGTGATTGAAAAAGGACACTTCTGGATGCCTCTCGATATATCGCTCCAGGTCCCGCAGATAGCCTCGAAGATTCGGTTGGGTCGGCACCTTTTCACCCCGCCCGTTATAGATCCAGTGGCGCAGGTGATCGGTATCAAACCGACCGTCTCCGGCTCGGATTACCTCTCCCGGATAGGAGAAATCGGCACCGACCAGAATCAGAGTCCGGGCTCCCATCTGTACCGCCAGATCAGTGGCCGGATGGATCACGCTGCCGGAGGAAAAAAGCTTCCCTCGCGGGATCTCTACCGCCAGGCGTTGATAGACCATCTCTTCCGAATAGCTCACAAAACGGGGGCCCGGATAGGCCTCCAGCACATCCGGGTGAACCCGCGGGAAATAGACCAGGGGAACCTGGGCCAGGATCTCTAGCGGGAGCGCCTCAAAATGTCCGAGAATACCCTCCCGATGGCTGTCAATGGCTACGATCACATCGGGAATAATACCGGCGGAGAGTAAAAGACGCACCGCAGCATCGACCGCCACCACCAACCGCCCTTCCTGAGCCTCCGGTAACCACGAAAGAGCCGCTTCAAGGGTGGGGCCGGCGCCGACAACAAACGCCTCACAATCGGGAGTCCCCCCTCGGAGAGCCATGACATCCGGGTCCTGAAGAACCCGCTCCCGATTCCGATCCACCTGTTCTCTCACCGCCTCGTTGGTCGCACCCTGGTTTTCCCCGATAAAGGGTGTGTTCAGCTCCAGAAGAATCCGATCCCTGAGACGGGCCCCATCGACTTTTTCCACAAGCATCAATTCCGGGACAACGGCCCCGAATGGATGATGGACCTCGTTCGCTTCGGGCGGAGTCAAAAGTTCGACACGAGGATCCTGTAACCAGTCGGTCTGGTCAAAATGTCCCAGAACCGTCTGAAAAACCCGAGGCTCCATCACCACCACCCGTAACGTTTTCAGTGACTTTCGCTGTAACAGTGCACGGGGCAGATCGCCCAGACCGGAACCATACACCCAGGCCTCTTCGGAACCTTTGGGAACCAGCGAAGCCTGCTGCCAGGCCTCTTCCCAGCGGTTATAGCGGCTTCCCAGCAACAGGCCGCCGATACGCAGGGAGACCTCGGAATCGGTCTGCTCCGGCTGAACATCGTCACGTGCAGGAGACTGTCGAAAAATCTCCTGCCAACGGGGCCAGCGTTTCAATAGAATTTGCAGGTTTTTACTTAAACATTCCACTTAAAATTCTCTCGAAAAATACATCTTACCAATATTATTCAATGGTTCTAACACTCAATGCAAAAAAAAGGCCCGGTTTGCCAACTTTGGCATTCCGGGCCTTTTTCCTGATCTTTTTCCGCATCAGGCTTTGGGTTCCACCTTGGGAAGTTCGTGCTGGGTCCTGTAAGAACTGCCTTCCAGGATCACCTGCATCACTTTGTTGTTTTTCGGATTGTACAGAATCGGCGCCTGCAGGTTCAGTGTCACCGTTTTATCCTGACGGACAGTCACGATCGACAGGATGAAGCAGGGGTCGTCGCTTCCCAGCTCGAGCTTCTTGCGCTCTGCTTCTTCGGGAACCACCGAATAATCAAGGAAAAAATTGGTCGGATCGGTCAGCACAAAGGCGATATCGGGGGCTTCCACCGACTGGATCCAGAACAGCGGGCCTTCCTTGCGATTCGGCATGACCACAAACTCTTTCAGATCTTCAAAACCTGCCAGTCCTTTGACAAAGGTCAGGTTGTTGGCCGGATCGTACTCGACTTCACCAAATCGGGTCTCCATCGTCGCCATCATTCCGACTCCTTCCCCGAAAGTGTTTCGCTCAGTTGCTGCATATCCGACATGTTCCACTGCGCTGCCTCCCGGTTTTCACGGCAGATTCGGTCATACACCTCCTGCCGGTAGATTTTCTTGTCCTTGGGGGCATCGATACCGAGACGGATACTTCCGTTCTTCATTTCGACGATGTACACCCGTACATCATCCCCGATAACGATCCCTTCACCTTCTTTTCGCGTCAGTACCAGCATAGGCCCTCCCTGGCAATTTTGGCCTGTCTCCCAGGCGCTGGTTGGTGTTCGGAAAAGCGGGCCGCTCCCGCTTCTTTGTTACAGGTAATCCAGGATGGTAAGTTCGCCGACCTTGGCGGTGACGTTCAACGCACCCTGAAGAGTCTGTTCCTGTTGCTGCAATGCCGAAGCCAGTTCAAGGATATCAGCATCTTCCAGAGTTGAAAGCAGTTCCTGTTTGTCGATCTTGATCTGCTCGGTCTGCATCTTGGCATCTTCCAGGCGTTTACCGATATTCCCCAGCAGGCTCCGCTGTACGCGAATCTGCTCAGTGGCCGTTTCCAGATCCGGCAGAGCGTTCTGAATACCGGTGACGTTCCCTGCACGAAGTTCGGTTTCCAGATCGGTCAGAACCTGGAACACATCGACCCCGGGAGCGCCGGGCTGCAGAAAACTGTTACCGGGGACCCCGATGGTCAACTGTTCGGTCGGTGATATTTCCAGCTGAGTCGAATTGGAATCACCGTTATAGGTGACAACCCCGCCACCAAAGGTAAAGGGAGTGTTCCCACCCATGGAGGCGTTGGTCACCAGATAGCCGGAGAAGAGATATTCTCCGTCGAAGCGGGCGTTGGCATTGTCCAGCATAGTGTTTCGCAGCTGGACGATCTCGTCGGCAAAGGTATCGAGGTCGGTCTGGCTCATGGCGCCGTTAATCGCGTTGATGGTGATCTCCTTGGCCCGCACCATGGTGTTTTCCATCTGGTCCAGGTGGACGTCGGTGGTGTCGGTCCGGTTAAGACCGGCCTCGATATTCTTCAGATACCGCTCATACCCCTTGATCTGGGTCCGCGCGTTCAGAATCGGCCGAATCGAGGTCGGCTCGTCCGACGGCTTCCGAACCTTCTTGCCGGTCGCGATGGCGACCCGCAGGTCTTCCAGGTTACGGTTGATCCGAAAGAGTTCGGTATTCAAAGCGCGATAGGTTGTACTCGATGTCGCACGCATGGCACTTACCTCTTCAGAGTCAGCAGCGACTCCAGGACCTCATCGATGGTGGCCATCAGTTTGGCCGAGGCTTCGAAGCTCTGCTGGTACTTCATCAGTTCAATCATCTCCTCCTCCAGCGAAACACCGTCGGTACTATCCCGCAGGCTTTCCAACTGGTTGAGGGAGTCTTCCAGACCCCGGGCGGTCAGTTCGTTCTGGTTCAGCTCAACACCCACAGTAGAGGCGATGCTGCCGTAATAGGCGTTAAAGGTATCGCCGTCCAAACCGACCGGAGGGGCTGCGGTGGAACTGCCCAGGATGGCGGCGTTTTCCAACTGCACCAGGGCCAGGGCATTGGCGTTATCCCCGGGAGCCGAGCTGTTACCGGCCGCCACCTGATCCGTATTGGAGATAGCGACACTCAGCTGCAAGGCGGCGTTTGTCGGGGGAGAAGCAAGAGTGCCGTAGCTGAAGAAATCCAGGCCGGTGCTGCTGTCCAGACCGGTACCGGCGGCATGCTGGGTATTGAACCGATCGGCAAAAACATAGGCCATGGTGTCCAGTTTGTTCATGGTGTCCGGGATCACTTGGTCCCGCACATTCAGAATCCCACCGAACTCACCCTCCGTATCACTGTTGCTCAGGGTGACACTTGTGCCACTGACATCCAGGCTGAAAACCAGATTACCACCGCCACCCTGAGTATAGGTCAGGGTGGACGCGCCGGCTGCCGATACCAGCGGCAAACCACTGCCCGGCAAGCTGACGATCGCCTGGCCCATGTTGTTCTCGATGGACGTGGCGCCGATCTCCTGAGCCAGCTCCTTCAGCAGGAGGTCACGACGGTCACGGTCGGTGTTGGCCGACTGGCCGTTGGCTTCGATGGTGGAGATCCGTTGATTCAGTTCAGCCACCTGATCCAGCTTGAGATTGATCCCGTCGACCTTGTTGGCCAGGGTATTGTTCAGATCATCGGACACGCCCTGCAGACTCTTGTAAGTCTCGTTGAAGGAGGTGGCCAGCAATTCACCCTGTTGGATCACCAGGCTTCGTTCGACCAGGCCGTTGGGGTTGTTGGTCAGCTGCTGGATCGAGTCAAAAAACCGATCCATCTGGGAGGCGATACTGGTCTCCTCATCGATACCGATAATCTGTTCGATCTCTTCCAGAGGGGCCTGGCGAACCGACTCGTAGCCGAAGGAGGCGCTGCGGTCTTTCAACTGGGCCGCGAGAAAGACGTCGTGTTCCCGCTGAATCCCACCCACTTTGACGCCGGTGCCGATAAAGAAATCCCCGAACGCCATCGCCGGATAAGGAACCAGTTCCGGGGTCTGGCGGGAATAGCCTTCGGTATTGACGTTGGTAATATTGGCGCCGGTGATCTCGATGGCCTTCTGGCTGGCCAGAAGCGAGGTCTTGCCGGCATTGAGTGCGGCAAGAAGGCCCATGGGTTATACCTTTCCGGAGAGCAGGCGTCCGCCACCGGAAGCATTGACCGAGGCACCGGCCGCGCTGTAGGAGGGTTGGGACACCTGACGGTTGAAGAATTCCATATGCTCACGGACCCAGCCCAGAGCGCTCCAGATGAGATAGGCATTTCGCCGATTCTCTTTCTGGATCTCTGCAGCCAGATCTTTCAGGTCGTCGTCAAGATCGGTCGCCTGGGACAGGAAGGCGACCAGGGCTTGCTTCTCTTCCAGCAGCTGCTGCATACCGTCCATATCGAGCCGCTTGGCGCAGTCGCGCTCCTGCAGGATCAATTGGTGCAGACGTTCAAGTTGTGCAGCTGCGCTGTTCATCGCGTCTCCCTATTTCCCTTTGGCCACAAAGTAAAGCAGGCTGGCCGCCACCTTTTTCAGGTCGGGCTGGTAATTCCCTTCGGCGATCTGCTGCTTCAGTTCCTGCAATTTGGCGGTGCGTTCGACATCCATCTCATCACTCACCTTCCCCAGGTGCTGCATCATCGGGGAGAACTGAACCGGAGTCGATCCGGCCGACTGCCGGGCTGAACCGGCCTGAGCAGTTGTTGCAGCCTGACTGGCCTGCTTCAACTCGCTGGCGAAATCCGCTCTACCGGATTGATCCTTGCCCTTGCTGGAATCGACCTTCCCCGTTTTTTTCAACGGATCCAGTGGCTGAAGTCCTTTGTTTCCACGAATGCTGTCCACCATGACTGTCACCCTTTTGACGACCTGTGAGGGTCATTCATCAACCGGCGTCCCTGCCGGTATGTCCCTGGTTTCACACCACATGAAACCTTCTGTAGTTCTTTTATCGACCCGTTTTCGAAAAAACTTAAGAAAAAAAGCGGCGTTACTGTTCAGGTATGCAGGAGGAGAAAACACCAAACGCCGGCGGGGCGCCAGCGTTTCATTTCAAAGGTTTTGCGAGGTCCGGATCGATCAATCGTCTTCAGAGACAACCTCTTCGGAAGCCTCATCCTCCACCTGTTCGAGGCTCCGACTCAGCTGATTGTAAAGCATATCGCCGATCCCCAGTTCACCCCTCTGAGCGACCGATTGGGCGATCTGAGCATCCATCATATCCCGATAAATCTGGTAGTCATTGCCGTTATCGAACAAGCCCCCTTCCGGAACCGTCGCCCGCATCTGTTTAAACATCTGCTGAACAAAAGCCTCTTCGAACTGACGACAGACCTTGCGCAGGCTTTCTGGATCGTTGTGGTCCACATTTTTGTTCGGTTGAACGGCCAAAGCTTGCTGGGCATTGTAGCGAGGATCGAACGGCAGCTTCATAGAACCTCCTACAGGATCACGAGATCAGCATGGAGAGCACCGGCCGCCTTGACCGCCTGGAAGATGGCGATCAGGTCTCTTGGTGTCGCACCGATGGCATTCAATGCCGCAGCAACCTCTCCGATACTCACACCGCGCTCCAGTATCACCAGGTTCCCCTTGTCCTCAGTAACCTCGATTTCAGATTCCGGTGTGATCACCGTATCGCCGCCGCCGAAGGGCAATGGTTGGGAGACCTGGGCGGTTTCACTGATCACCAGATTCAGATTGCCGTGGGAGATGGCCACCGTCGAGATACGGACATCCTCACCCATGACGATGGTACCGGTCTTCTCGTTGACCACAATCCGGGCCGGGGTGTCGGGAGCCACTTCGAGCATCTCCAGGATAGAGACAAATTCGACCGTATTCTCCCGATACTTGGGCGGTACACGGACCTGCAGGGTCCCTCCATCCAATGGACGGGAGATAGCGGTACCGAAATGACGGTCGATCACCTGGCGAGCACGACTGACAGTGGTGAAGTCGGCATCTTTGAAACGGTAGGTCAGTACCGAAGGGTTCCCGAAGATAAAGGGGACTTCCCGTTCCACCAACGCTCCGCCAGGAATGCGGCCGGAGGTCGGATGGTTTTTCTGGACTTTGGCCGCTTTTCCGCCAAAGGCCAGTGAACCGACGGCCAGCGGCCCCTGTGCCACGGCGTAGACCTTGCCGTCCGGCCCCTTCATCGGAGTCAGCAGCAGGGTGCCGCCGACCAGGCTGTCGGCATCACCGATGGAGGAGACGTTGACATCGATCGTCTGCCCGGCCCGGGCAAAGGGAGGAAGTTTCGCTGTCACGATAACGGCAGCGACATTATCGACTTTGACGGCACCAGGGTCGACCTTCACCCCCAGGCGCTCCATCATATTGACCAACGACTGGATGGTGAACGAGGTTCCCGCACTGTCGCCAGTACCGTTCAGACCGACGACCAGACCGTAACCGACCAGCTGATTATCCCGGACCCCCTCAATGTGGGCCAGGTCTTTGAACCGGCTGGCCAGGGCGGTCCCGGGCAACAAGGTCAGCAGAAGGACGATGGTTGTCAGACGTTTCGTGAACATAAGCACACCTTAGAAGGGTGAAAGAGCGTCCAGCAGACGTACGGCCCAGCCGGGCTTCTGTTTGTCGCTGACCGTGCCTTTCCCCGTGTAATCGATTCGGGCATCCAGCACATTGTTCGAGTTCACGATGTTGGACGCCGACACATCCTGCGGTCGTACGACCCCGGTCAGCAGAACGATCTGAGTCTCGTTGTTGACTCGTACCGTTTTGCCCCCTTCGATCCGCAGGTTGCCGTTGGGAAGAATCTCGATGATCTGGGTGGTCAGGGTTGTCGTCAGGTTCTCTGACCGGGTGGTTGCGCCGGTACCGGAAAAGTTGTTGGTGGTGGAAGCGTTCACCAGAGTACTGGGATCCAAATCAGTGGCCTTCTGGATCGTCCGTTCCAGACCAAGCAACTGGGTGATGCCGGCGCTCATGGTGCTGGTACGACCTGTCGCGGTGGTCGCTTCCTTGCTGGCGCTGGCCGATTCCTGAATGGCAACGGTGATGATATCCCCGACAAAACGGCCTTTCTGATCATAGAACAATCCTCCCTGACGTTCGTTCCATAGGGAACCGGCGGTGGTGGGTGGAGGAGGAGGCGTGACCGCAGAAGCCCGCGCCGGGTCCGGCAGAGGTTGGATCTGATCGTGATGGGCGCAAGCCGACATCAGCAATGTCAGACCGATCAGAATAACGAAATGAACGTATTTCATTTTACATCTCCACTTCCACCTGACCGGGTGCCACAATCCGGCAAAGGATCACTCGACTCGAATTGAGGTTGCGCACCCGAATCAGATCGTCTTTCTGGCCTTTCTGCCGCGCTTCTCCTTTGGCGGTCAGAAGCATCCCGCCACGATTGAGGCGGATCGACACCAGTTGCCCCCGTTTGACCATCGGCGGGAAGCTCACCGCCTGCCGATCCAGGGGGGTTCCCCCACGAACGGAGCGCTTCAAAGACTTGCCTATCAACGATTCCATCTCAAAACAGGGATTACGCAGGGTCGCAATATCCTGCACCACCATCTGAAGATCCTGCGGCTGCAGGATTGCCCCCCGCTGCAGGTCGGCCTGAGGCACCACCACCGGAGCCAACGCTTCCAGTCGCGCTGATACTGTCATATTTTTGACAACACGGCCGTCCACCCGAAACACCAAGTTGAAACGACGCGATTTCAGCAGATTGGAGTCGGACGGGACCACCTGGTGACGCAATTGCCCCCGGGGCAGGATCGTCTCGGTCGGAACTCGCAGATCGACCAGCCGGATTTGAGCCCGGGGAAGTCGACTCTTCTGTTGTTGCAGGTAGCGGGTCAGAACCTTCTCGATATCGGTCGCATGCAGCACCTGACCACCACCGATCAGCGTCACCAGACTGGCGCCGGTAAAGGTCATCTTCGAAATCTCAGGATGGCGGAGCTGCACCGCTCGCCGGATCTCTTTCACACCAACCCGTACTTGGCGACCGGGGGCCGGTGCACGCAACACCTGCAGATCGGCCAGAGTCGCATCCGCCCCCTTCAAGGTCGCCAGCTGCCCCAGACGGACCATCTCCCCTTCGACCACAACCCGCTCGTTCAGATGCAGAGTCAGGGCCAAGGCAGGATGTGCTGTCAGGATCAGCAGGAGTATGAGAAGAAACCGTTTCATACCGATCTTTCTTTCAATTACCGTACCAGCTGGTTGGTCATCGACAACATCTCGTCGGCAGTCTTGATCGCCTTGGAGTTGACCTCATAGGCCCGTTGACCGGCAATCATATTGACCATCTCCTCCATCACGTTGACATTGGAACCTTCCAGGTAGCCTTGGGAGATCTGACCAAAGCCTTCCGCACCAGGGGTACCGGAAGTGGCCGCGCCCGAAGCGGCGGTTTCCGAATAGAGGTTACGGCCCAGGGCACTCAACCCTGCCGGATTGGAAAAGCGGGACAGTTCCAGGGTCCCCACTTGGGTGGCGGTGGTGGAACCGTCCAGGAAGACCTCAACCGAACCGGCTTCACTGATGGCGATCTTGGTGGCATTTTCCGGGATGGTGATCTCGGGCTGAACCGGGTAACCGTCGGAGGTTACAACGCGACCGGTACTGTCCTTCTTGAAGGCGCCGGCGCGGGTATAAGCCTCTTCACCGTTGGGCATCAGCACCCGGAAAAAACCG
>JANQIN010000143.1 GCA_028282145.1 Thermodesulfobacteriota bacterium
GCAGCGCCTGTCTTCGGGCCTGCGGATCAACAGCGCCAAGGACGACGCCGCCGGTCTGGCGATCTCCGACCGTATGACCTCGCAGGTGCGTGGTCTGAACCAGGCGGTTCGGGACTCCAACGACGGTATCTCTATGGCCCAAACCGCTGAAGGTGCTCTGCAGGAGGTTACCAATATCCTGCAGCGGATGCGTG
The DNA here is from genome assembly GCA_028282145.1 of Thermodesulfobacteriota bacterium. GTDB lineage: Bacteria > Desulfobacterota > Desulfuromonadia > Desulfuromonadales > Geopsychrobacteraceae > JANQIN01. The sequence goes on from JANQIN010000143.1 coordinate 195, forward strand.
AACTGGCTGTTCAGTCGTCCAACGGTACCAACAGTACCGCGGACCGGACTTCTCTGAATGCAGAAGTCACTCAGCTCAAATCCGAGATCGACCGGATCGCCAGCAACACCAAGTTCAACGGCAAGGTGCTGCTGGACGGGTCTTTCTCGACCGCTGCCAACGCAGCTGTTTTCCAGGTCGGTGCCGACAAAGGGCAGACCATTTCTGTGCAGGTTGCCGGTGCCACCGGTGCCAAGCTGAGCGTTAACGGTGCCGCCGTTGATACCTTCGCCAACGCACAGTCGGCCATTACCTTGGTGGACAACGCGATCAAGAAGATCGATACCATTCGCGGTGACCTGGGTGCGGTTCAGAATCGTCTGGAAAGCACCATCAGCAACCTGCAGAACGTTTCCGAGAATATTGCTGCCGCCCGCAGCCGTATTTTGGATGCCGATGTGGCTCAGGAGACTTCCAACCTGACCAAGGCGAACATTCTGCAACAAGCCGGCGTCTCCGTACTGGCGCAGGCCAACCAATCTCCGCAGCTGGCCCTGTCTCTCCTGGGCTAAGCGGGAGGCTTTGACCAAGAGCCGGCGGGGCGCACGCCCGGCCCCGCCGGTTTCTTCTCACGGAGGAGAAGATGGACGTAAACATTTTGACCCCGATAGCCGATACGTTAGTTAAGAGACCGGCTCCGGAAAAGGTAGACCGGGAGCAGAAAGAGGCTCGGGACGACCTGGCCCCCTCTGCCGAGGCTCTGGAAGAGAAGAAAGCCCAGGGCGAAGAGATTCTCGACAAGATCAAGGCGTTGACCGAAGACGGCCTGTACAGTGTCCGTTTTGAGATGGACGACAAGGTCAATCAGATGGTCGTTCGGGTGGTGGATCAGGATACCGATGAGGTGATCCGGCAGGTCCCCGCCGAAGAGATTCTCGGCATGATGGCAGCCATTCGCGAGTTCCGCGGACAGATCGTGGATTCGGCGACCTAGGACTCAAGCTTGAGGAGTACCCGATGGGAACCATAAATTTTGGCGGACTGGCAACAGGCCTGGATACGGAAAGTATCATCTCCAGCCTGATGCAGATCGAGCGACAGCCGCTGGATAAGCTGGAAACCGAAAAGGCCTATTACCAGAATCGGCTGACGGCGTTTTCCGAATTCGACACCAAGCTCAAAGCTTTTATGTCGGCGATGGAAGACCTGGATACCGGTGATGAGGTTCGGTCGTACAGCGCCACCAGCGCGTCCGAGGACTATTTTAAAGCCACGGGCACCAGCTCCGCTTTACCGGGATCCTATCAGATTGAAGTTGTGGATCTGGCGCAACTGGAAAAACAGATCAGTCAGGGCTATGCCGACAAAACCACCTCGACCTTTGGTACCGGAACCCTGAATCTGACCGTCGACGGGACGCTCCACAACATTACGATCGATAGCAACAACAATTCCCTGGAGGGGATTGCGGGAGCGATCAACGATGCCGATGCCGGTGCCATCGTTGATGATACTGGCGGTGACACCGGCACGCCTTATCGCCTGGTCATTACCGGTGATGCGGTGCAGGACACCGCCGATGGTGCCACCCAGGCGATCACCTTGGATGCCTCAGGGCTGAGCGGCGGAACGGACGCCAACCCGACCACCAGCGTGGTGCAGTACGCCCAGAAGGCGCATATCAAGGTCGATACCATCGACATCTACAGCACCAACAACACGCTGGATGAGGCGATCCCCGGAGTGACTCTGGATCTGACCAAGAGCAACGCCACCGGTGAAACCACTAATCTGACCGTCGGTATCGATAAGGAAGGAACCAAGGAAAAGGTCAACGCCTTTGTCACCGCCTACAACGAGGTCCTCACTTTTATCTCCGCCCAATCGGACGCCGACTGGGCCAACGATGCTTCCTTCCGTTCGGTCAAGCGAAAGATCCAGGACCTGCTGGTGACGACGGTGAGTACCGGTGGGACCTACACCTCGCTCTCTTCCATGGGTGTGGAGACCGACCAGAAGGCCGGAACGATCTCGATCAGCACGACCGATCTGGATGCCGCCATCGCTGCAGATTACGACAGTGTCGTGGCTCTCTTCGGTGGTGGAACCGGGTTTGACGGTATCGCCAAACAGTTTTCCGATTACCTGGAGACGGCCACCGACAGTGTCGACGGGATCTACGCGTCCAAAAAGGACGCTACCGACAGCACCCTCAAGTCTCTGGACCTGAGTATCGAGCGCTGGGAACTTCGCCTGGAAACCCGGGAGTCGAACCTGCGCCGCCAATACGAAGCCCTGGAGCTGCTGGTCAGCGAACTGAATTCGCAAGGGTCCTACCTGACCAACGCTCTTTCCAATATCAACCTGGGAGGTAAACAGTCGTCATGAATGCCTACATGAATCAGTACCACAACAACTCGGTGCAGACCGCGTCCCAGGAACAGATACTGTTGATGCTGTATGACGGGGCTATCCGGTTTGTACGTCAGGCTTCAGATGCGATCGAAGCGAACGAGTGGGGTGACAAGCTGGTCTATGCGGACAAGGCGATCGCGATTATCACCGAGTTCCGTAATACCCTCGACCACTCCGTCGGCGGTGAGATTGCAGCCAACCTGGACTCTCTGTACGAGTTTATGTTGCGGGAGATTGTTCGGGCCAAGGTGAGCAACAGTTCCGAGCCCCTGAAACCGGTGCTTCGTATCCTCAACGAGCTGCGCGAAACCTGGGCCGAAGCGATTGAAATTGCACGCAAGGAAGCGGCACAACAGCAGGCTGACGCCGGCGCCGAAAACGGTCAGCCTTTCCGGGCGGCTCTTTAAGCCCCACGGAGGAGATCATGGACGATCTGAAACGCTTGTTGAAACAATCGGTGATTGAGTACGCTCTGGTGTCCAACTGCCTGGACCAGATCCAGAAAAACCTGACCGGGCTTGAGCCCGAAGAACTGGTCAAATCGGTGGAAGAGATGCACCAGCTGCAGGAGCAGGCGAAGAGAACCGATCGTTTGGTGGAAGAAGCCTTGGCCCGGGTCAAACCGGGAGAAGCCAGTTCCGGCCTGCTGCATCGGCGATCGGAAATGATGGCACAGATCCTTGAGAAGAACCGTTTGATTTTCGACCAGACTAGTGGCATCCTAGCGGCGAAAGCCGCGGAGATGGGAGATTTGCGCCAGGGGCAGACCGCCATGTCGGGGTATCGCTCCAAAACCGAGAACGCCGGGCGTATCTTTCGAAACAGTTTTTAATTTGTTGTTATAATGGGCCCGATTGCAAACAGCTCTAACGGGTGATTGTGATGTCTGTACTCGAACTTCTCGACGATTACCGGGTCGCTCAGATCGAACTCAAGCTCAAGGGTGGGCGTAAAGCCACCCTTGATTGCGTTATCCGGAATATCAACTCCCCGATCTTTGAGGCGACCTTCCTGCCGGATGTATTGCCTGTTGTGGCTCTTGACGGCGACGCCAAAACCAAACTTTCCTTTGAAATTGACGGCCCTACGCACACCATCGATGCGCGTATTGAGGAGATTGAATCCGACACGCGCCTGCTCTTGGTGGCGCTGGAGTCGTTCACCCATGTTCAGAAGCGCTCCTTCTTTCGGGTCGATACCCGCACGCGCCTGACCTACTGTGCCCTGGTGGAAGAAGGTGAGGATGGGGGAGAAGAACCCACCACGGTCAACGCCCGGGTGAACCTCAGCGCCGGTGGTATCCGGTTCCCGGTACGGAACACTTACGAGCCGGATCAGTTGATCCGTTTGGAGATCGGCCTGGAGAAGGACCGAAAGGTGTACTGTGTCGGTCGTGTGATTCGCATGCTTGGTGGAACAGGAGATGATCCTCTGGAGGTGGCGATCGAGTTCGAGAAGATCGAAGCCGAAGATCGGGACCTGGTGATGTCGTTCTGCTTCGCGGAACAGCGCAAACACCTGCGGATGAAGATCAGTCTACTCGGAGGAAACAAGTAGCCCCGTTTCTGCCTGGAAACGGTCCTTTTCCGCCGTAACAGCGTCAATCGCGGCGTAATCTATTACGCCTCCTCGAAACTGCTTGCTTTCCTTGTTACAACGAAAAATCCCTCGTTTCCAAATCAGAAACGACCTTAGTGCCATCACTTGCTATATTTTTAAAATAAAAAAGCCCGTTGGCGTCATTGCCAACGGGTTTCATTGTTTCTGTGGCGCTAATTCAGAACTTGAGCCCAGGGATGGGCGAAACAAAAGCAAGGGATGTTAGCCCTTGCTTTTGCGAGTGGAGCAAAATCGCACTTTTGCGGAACGGGTATGGCAAGGGCCATGGAGGCCCATTGCCATCCAACCCTAGGCGCGGCCGATGGCGGAGTGGTTCTGCAGGTCCAGCACCGGGGTCGAGGATGCGGCCACTTCGGTCCGGTTACGGCCGTTTCGCTTGGCCTTGTACAGGGCCTGGTCGGCGGCTTCGATCACCTGTTGATGGTGAATCGGGGCCTTGCCGGAAGCGCATTTGATACCGATGCTGACGGTAATCGGCGGATCGATATTGCGCAACTCACGATTCAGCAGGACCAGATTCTTGTGAATCCGGTCGGCCAGGATGATGGCCTTGGGCGCGGTGGTCTCGGGCAGAATCAGGGAAAACTCTTCGCCGCCGTAACGGCACACCATATCGGAGGTGCGCGCGCTGTTCTGGAGGACGTTGGCCACGGCGCGCAACACCTGGTCGCCGGTCTGGTGGCCGTAGTTGTCGTTCAACTGCTTGAAATGGTCGATGTCGATCATCAGCAAAGTGAACGGAGCCTTGGAACGTACGGTGCGGGCCGCTTCCTGTTCGATGGCCCGGTCAAAATAAGCCCGGTTGCCGAGTCCGGTCAACGGATCGGTCTGTGCCAGTTGCGTCAATTGCTGAGTCGCTTCACGCAACTCCAGAATCATCTGTTGACGTTTCAACACGGCCTGAATCCGTGCCGCCATCTCCTCGGCATGGGTTTCGAAGGTAATGCAATCGGTAGCCCCGTTTTCCAGACTGTGGATCCGACCTTCCTGGTCGGCCTCACGGGTAACGGCCACCAGAGGCAGGTCCTGCAGATCCTCATTCTGCCAGAGCGCATCGGCCCAGGCGAGAGATTCATGGGATTCGGAGTCCAGAGCGCAAAAGAGCATATCCGCCTGATGTTGTTCCAGGTGATGCAAGGCATCGGTCCCGCAATGAAAAGGGATGATGCCGCCAAAGATCCCGGTCTGCTCCAACTTGCGGGTCAGGTGGGAACTGGCTTTATTGGATTTGGCAACGAGCAACGCCGTGGGTGCCATGACTGCTTCCTT
>JANQIN010000153.1 GCA_028282145.1 Thermodesulfobacteriota bacterium
CGTTACTGGTAGCATCACCGGCCGCCAGTCCGGCCACCTGGGTCCCGTGCCCCTGAGTATCCATGGGGTCCGTGTCGTCATCCCCGAAGTCATAGCCACCGATGACCTTGGTGTTGGGAAAACCGCCTCCTCCCAACTGGGGATGGGAATAGTCGACACCGGTATCGATAACGCCGATGGACACCCCCTGACCGCCGTAAGTGGACCGCGTATTATCCGCCTGCATCAACGGTATCCCCTGACGGGAGTGCAGTTTCAGCTCAACATCCGGTTCAACCAGGACGATCTCTTCCGAGGAGAGAAGCTGTTGAAGCTGCCTTTGGGAGACCCGGGCCGAAAAGGCTGGAAGATAGGAAAAAGACCGGCCGACCGGCACCCCTTGAAGCTCCTTCGTGGCCAGAACCTGCAGGCGGCGACGTTTTACGGCCTGCCGCAGTTCGGACCGGGTTCGTGACGTCCGAACCATGGGCTGACGAGACCCGGTCCGTCCATCTCTGAACCGCACGATCACCCGGGTTGTCGAAGATCGGTCCGTCAATGCGCGAAGAACCGTCTCAGGGGATCGAAGCTTTGGATGGTCTCTCAGAGACGAGACCGCGGCAGACTCGTGAGAAAAAGCCGGGCTGCAAACCACCATCCACCATCCAAGGAGCGGGAGGAACAACCTCCACCCTTTTCTGATCACTGTGGTGAAGTTCATTCTCCTCTCCCCGGGTTTCCCGGCTTACAGGCGCCGGTGGCTCCGACGGAAAGAGGCCGCAAAATATCCGAGGCTCAGAACCATCAGGAGTATCACCCAACGATCGGCTGCCGGAACCGCCGGAACCGACTCGCCGGTAGAGAAACTCCAGGTGGCTGAGTTTGCCTGGATCAGTCCGTCCGTCGCGCTGGCCTCCCATTGATAATCCGCACCCTCTTCCAAATTGTCCCAGGTCAAGCTGGCCGAACCGGAGGTCACATTGGAACTGCACCCCAGAAGGTGTGGCTGTTGACCGATCTTTCCACCGGTAAAACAGACGTTGAGCGGTGCACCATCGGGATCGGAGACGTCGACAGAGAGGACCACACTCAAAGGGGCTCCCGTAGCCCGGTCGGCAATCCCGGTATTGACAGGGACGGTCGGGGCGTTGTTGAACAGGGTGCGGGTATCGGCCCGGACCGGCGCCTCCTCTTCGTTGCCATCGGTATCGGTGGCCACCGAGTAGAACTCGTAGTGTCCCTGACCCGAGGGGTAAGCGAACGGCTGGCTCCAGCCGTCGCTGGAATCGGTATCCAGGCCGATACTGGACCAGACACCCCATTGCGCCCCATCAGGGGCATGGCGGAAGAAGAACTCTACCGAGGTCGGTTCCGGCGGGGTAACCGTGCCGCCACTCCATTGCAACTCCAGAACCGGGGCCAGCGAACCGCCGCTGTATTCTTTGCTGTCAAAGGCATAGGTCAGGGCGCTGACAGCATCCTCGGAGGTCGCCTTGAGGACCAGGGTGGCAACCCCGTCTCCTGCAGCCTCGCCTTGGATATGAGAGGTTATGTCCCATTCGTACCAGATGCCGGTCTGACTGTTGACCAGCGTCTGTGTTCCCAACACGGCCCCGAGAGGGGGCTGGTTGTTCCAGGTCAACCCCGTTTCGGTCCATCCGTCGGCTGCGGCATGAAGGGTCGTCGGGAAATCTCCGCCCTGGGCCTTCCAGCAGTAGAGCTTCAATTTGGCCGAGGTCAGGGTCGCCCCCTGAGGGATCTGACCGGCAAGATCGAACTTCACCCAGGCCCGTTCGTTTCTGTACGACCCGGTGGCGGCACTCTGGGTGTACATGTAGGTTCGGGTACCGTAATTGGTTGTCGGGTACCCCTGAACCACCTGGGTATCGGCACTGGCAGCAAGGCTGGCCCCTGCAGCAGAACCGGCGGCAGCATCGCTGGCAGTGGCCGTCAAAACGATTGAACTGCCTGAGGTATTTGTCGAAACCGGGTTAACAAGAGAGGTTGGCGGGTAGCCCACGACCACCCCGCCAGTGGACACAACGGCCTTGTCACAGCGGAATCGATAGGAGGTGCCTTCGGAGGTGACGACACCGGTCAGTTCCAGGAGATCTCCAACAGCTCCAGGGAGTGTTTTGGTGTAATATCCTCCGGGTTGATATACGCTGATCTCTTGGCCGGCTGAATCCCGGACGCGAGAGGTACCGGTCTTTTCCGCGTAAAACTTGACGTAGTGGTTTTCCTGCGCTTCATTCCAGAACTCCCCTATGGTGGCAAAATATTCAGGTCGCGCCAGGTTGGTGTCATGACCATGGCGGACAAACTCTTCTCCGTTGGGGCCGATCCCCTCCTGATCAATCAACTCAGGGATACCCTCAAACGATCCCCCCTCACCCCAGACCTCGATAATATCGCCGGTCTGCAGCAGTCCATCGGTAAAGCCGAGGTGACTTCGATACAGCAGAATCTCGGAGAATCGATGGTCCATATTGATGGAACCGTCAGGGTTGACCAGCTCGCTCAGACCGTACCCATCCCGTCGTGCCACCGTCTCCGGCAGGGCTTCCACCAGACGGATGAAGACCTCTTCAAAATAGGGCTGGTTTTCGCTGTCGGCCGTCATGGTGACCACCGCCTTGAATCCACCGGCAAACTCGGTATTCAGCTGGTAACGGGGCTCAATACCGTCTGGGTACATCGGGTTCTGCGGTGTATTGTACTGGGCGGTATAGTCGATGACCCCTTGTCGGATCGAAAAGCCCATATCCTCCGGAGTCGTATCGCTCAGAGGAATCTCGGGATGGTCATACATGTATTGGCTGATAGCAACGTTGTAGGTCGCACCGAGATTGATCGGGCTTCCGTTAAAAGTGATCGAGGTCACATCGCCATCATGCCCAATCACTTTCCAACCTCCGCTGATGGAGGTGCCCATGTGATCTTCCTGAATCCAATCCCAGATCTCCTGGCCAGACATTTGAACGCGGATCATATTGTCGTCGGGCCATGGGTAAGCTTCATAGATTTCGATGTAAGTCAGCTCGCCAGCAGCGTTATCCCGGCGAATCCCTCCACCGGACTGGAAAGCCAGATCGACCGGGTACCCTTGCAGGGCTGCCGACCAGACCATACTGTCGGTGATCCAGGCACCGGCAGCGTTGGTTCCCGCCCAGGGATACTCACTGACGCTCCACCATTTGTCCTTATCCATCGACAGGTCGACTGCCGAATAACCGATGACATCAAAAATGCCGTAAGGCGGGGCGGGGATTTGATTGTTGTATTCCGTGATCAGCGAGGCAATGAAGGCCTGAGCATCGGGGTCAGGTAAGATTTCACTGTTTCGAATCACATGCTTTTGCGAGCCGATGTACTTACCGTTGCTGGTCACGTCCAGCTCGCCGATGTATTGCATATAGGAAGCTGCCTCGGCCAGGATGGTCTTTCCATTCAAGCTGCTGGGAGCCCAAACACGCTCGGTCATGGTGTGCCAGTGGCCGGCGATGACCACTTCGGGCGGCAACACGCCACCCGTGTCTGCAATAATTGCATCATCACCCGAGACGACCCGGCTATGTCCCACGTGAGACAGCAGGACAACGATGTCGCAGCCTTCATTGTTTCGGAGATGTTCCACCCGGTCTTTGGCGTTGATGGTATCGGGGTCGGAATCGTCCCACACCACTTTTTTCACCTCAATCACTCCCACCAGATCATCACCAAGGAAGGAGGAGGTATCGGTCGTATAACCAAGCACACCGACCCTGGTACCGTTGGATTGGACAATGACCGACTCCGGAAAGATAAGCGCACCGGAGTTTGCATCAACGATGTTCATAGAGATGGTGGGGAAGGACGCGTTTTGCATATTGGTCAGCATCTCGGCGGACCGTACGTCATGATTCCCCACAACCACTGCATCAATCCCGCGCCCCCCCAATGCTTTGAGTTTGGTATCGAGAAGGCTGTAGTAATCCACCATACCGCCGTTGCTTCGCAGGTCGCCTAAAGGGTTGCCCTCGGACAGGTCTCCCGCATCAAGCACCAAAGCCTCGGGGTTGGCCGCCTTCAGTTCCAACAGCTTTGTTGTGAAATATGCGGCACCGCCCACCACCTCCATCCCGGGGACATCATCCTTACTCGGCACATCGAAATCATGCGGCAAAATCCGAGAGTGGACATCGTTTACGTGGATTATCTTCACGGCCCCCGTTGTTGGCCAAGTTCCCGAATATTCGATGAGGAGCTTTGGCGCCGAAGCCGCATCCCTTTCTTTTGAATTGAACGCGTAGCTGCGCCAGGGGTCTTGACCTTCGACGACAGGTTTCACCACCAGGCTGACCACGGTATCGCCGCCAACCACCTCCGACTGTACAAAACCAGTAACATCCATGGTGACCCAAACGTCACTGTCATTGGCAACAAGGGTCGTTTGCGACTGAGCCGCAGGCTGGTAGCTCGGCTGGTTGTTCCAGGTAATGCCCCCTTCGGTCCAGCTGTCATCGGTACTGCCATGCACAGCGATCTCAAGGTCGTTGGTTTCATCAGCACGCCAGAAGTTCAGTCTCAACTTGGCCGAATGAATCGTCGCTCCAGGAGGTATCTGCCCTGTCAGGTCAAACTTGAGCCATCCACGCTCATCCAGATAGGTCCCACCGGAGGCGCTGGCAATATAGACCGACGTGGACGTCCCGTAATTGAAGGTGGGGGAGCCTTCCACAACCTGCGAATCTGCTGTCGGGCCGAAGCTGACGACGCCGGCCAGTGCATTGGAGCAAAGCAGTGTGAAAGCGAGAATATGGAGAAAGAAAACGATAAAGCGGTACATAAACCCCTCCAGAGG
>JANQIN010000164.1 GCA_028282145.1 Thermodesulfobacteriota bacterium
GAACCGATGCCCAAAGCCGAGCGTCAACTTGTTCCTCCCGGACAGGCACCTGCAGCAGCATCTGACCCTGTCGGCTCTGTTACGGAAAGCTTAGGCAGCCAACCGTTACAAGAGGCCCTTCAGGCGACTCAGGCCAATCTGCAGGCGCTGCAGCAACTCCAGCAACAGACCGCGCAATTGCATCAACAGTTCCTGGCCAACCAGGAGGCCTCGTCACTGACCCTGCAGACTCTGTTACAGCAACAGACCGCTCTGGGCCTCCCGGGATCTCCCCCTGTGGCCCCTGCGCCGGTTCAAGCCCCTCAGCCCTTGGTTGCGCCTGTGGCCCAGGCCGTTGTCCCCCCATCTTTTGCGCCTGCAGCAAAAGTGTCCGATCTGCCGTCCCCTCCGACGGCTGACGCAGGGTCCACGGGCAGGGTTGCCCAGGTTCTGATGGGCATTATTGCCGAGAAAACCGGTTATCCGGCCGAGATGTTGGAATCGTCGATGGCGCTGGAGGCCGATCTGGGGATCGACTCCATCAAACGGGTGGAGATTCTGTCGGCTCTGCAAGAACAATTGCCTGAAGCTCCGGCGATCGGTCCCGACCAGTTGGGAACCCTGCAGACCCTGCAGCAGATCATCGACTATCTGACCGAGGGGATGCCGCAAGAGCCTCAAACACCGCAATCAATCCCGGCAACCTCCGCACCCGCTTCAGCCTCTGCTCAAGATCGCGGGGCCGCGGCTTCTGTGCTGATGACCATCATTGCTGAAAAGACCGGCTACCCGGTGGAGATGCTTGACGTGTCGATGGCGCTGGAGGCCGATCTGGGGATCGACTCCATCAAACGAGTGGAGATCCTTTCCGCTTTGCAGGAACAGCTCCCGGAGGCTCCGGCGATCGGTCCCGACCAGTTGGGAACCCTGCAGACCCTGCAGCAGATTATCGACTATCTCGCAGCCGGCCTTCCGGCCGTGGCGACAGCAGCCATGACATCCGTATCTTCTCGTCCGGCGGGCCAAAAGGTGAGCGAGATTCTCCTGGGTATCGTTGCGGACAAAACCGGCTACCCGGTGGAGATGCTCGACCCATCGATGGCGCTGGAGACCGATCTGGGTATCGACTCGATCAAACGGGTGGAGATCCTTTCCGCTTTGCAGCAACAGCTCCCGGAGGCTCCGACGATCGGCCCGGACCAACTGGGAACCCTGCAGACCCTATCCCAGATCATCGATTACCTCAGCCAGGGACAGGCGGCAATAACACCTTCTTCGTCTGTTCAGGAAGCACCTGTTCTCTCTTCCTCATCAACGGGCAGGGGCATCCGTGAAATTCTTCTGGGTATCGTTGCAGACAAAACCGGCTACCCGGTGGAGATGCTCGACCCGTCGATGGCCCTGGAGACCGATCTGGGGATCGACTCCATCAAACGGGTGGAGATTCTGTCGGCTCTGCAAGAACAATTGCCTGAAGCTCCGGCGATCGGCCCGGACCAACTGGGAACCCTGCAGACCCTGCAACAGATCATTGATTTTCTGGGCATCGATCATCGCGCGACCGACCAGGCGACACTCCCTTCATCTGAGACGGAACCGGTCGAAACCGTCGACACAACCCCAGAGGTTGGAGAAACCGCCCTGATCCGCAAGTTGGTCTCCGCTGTTCCTTTTAATGGGCGGCATCATCGAACCGCTGTGGCCCCCTCCCCCGAAACGGAGGTCTGGGTCACCAGTGACGGCTCCCCCCTTGCCGAATCCCTCGCCATGGCGCTTCAGCAAAAGGGCCAATCGGTTCGTCTGATCGACCCCTACGCCTCCCAATCTCTGGAATGGCCCGCCTCTCTTCGTGGGTTGATCGTCCTTTCTCCCGCTGGTGGAGCCGATGCTCAGTGGTCCTGGCGCGGATATCAGCTGATCCAGGCGGCCGCCAAAGCCTTGAAGGCCGCCGGCCGGAAAAACGATGCTTTCCTTCTCACCGTCAGTCGGCTGGATGGGGCCTTTGGCTTCCATGAAGAATCGGAGCTTGAAGACGTCTACTCGGGAGGTCTCGCAGGCCTGTGTAAAACGGCCGCTTTTGAGTGGCCCGATGTCCGCTGCAAAGCGATCGACCTGGCGCCGGAGATGGACAACAGTGAAAAGGCGGCCGAAGCGATCGCCGAGGAGGCGTTTATCGTCGGCCCTGGCGAGGTGGGCCTGAACAGCGATCAGCGCATCTATCTGGAAGTACAGGACACGATTGTGCCTGAGAAGGCAGACCCGGCTCCGATTCAAACCGGCGACCTGGTGGTCCTGACCGGTGGCGGCCGAGGCGTCACAGCCGAAGTAGCCGTGGCCATGGCCGAACGTTGGCAGCCGACCCTTCTCCTTTTGGATCGCAGTCCCGATCCGGAACCGGAACCGGAATGGTTGTCGGTTCTGACCGATGAAGGGGAGATTAAAAAAGGCCTGTTGAAGCACCTTCCCGAGAAGCCGACCCCCAAGGAGTTGCAGGAGGCTTGTCACAAAGTCCTGAACAACCGGGAGCTGCAACACAATATGGATCGGATGCGGGATGCGGGGGCGCAGGTCGTGCATCGTTCCACCGATGTTCGCGATCCCGAGGCGGTAAAAAAGGCCCTTGATGATGCTATTCGGGAGTTCGGGCCGGTTCGTGGCCTGGCCCATGGCGCCGGTGTTCTGGCCGATCGTCTGATTGTCGATAAAACGGCCGAGCAATTTGATCGGGTCTATGGCACCAAGGTTGAAGGGCTCAGGAATGCTCTCAAGGGGCTGGACCCCCGGGAGCTTCGATTCCTGACCCTGTTCTCCTCGTCTACAGCACGGTTCGGCCGCAAAGGTCAGTCCGATTATGCGGTGGCCAACGAGACCCTCAACAAGATGGCCCAGAGCTTTGTCCGACGTTATCCGGAATGCCGCACTCTGGCCGTCAACTGGGGCCCCTGGGATGGCGGCATGGTCAACGACGCGCTGAAGCAACTCTTTGCCGAGGAAGGCATTGGCGTGGTCGGACGTCAAACCGGGTCTCGTTATCTGCTGGACGAGCTGTCCATCGCCGGCCCGACGGAAGTTGTGATCCTGGGACAACTCCTGGAGGAGGCCCAGAGTCCGGAAACGGCCGAAAACGGTTCGGCCTTCCCGGCTGCTTTGCAAACATCGCTGGAATTTGACCTCGATGTCGACGCCTATCCGTTCCTTGAGTCCCATGTAGTCGGAGGCAAGGCGGTCCTTCCGATGGCCATGATTATCGAGTGGATGTCTCATGGGGCCTTACATGCCAATCCGGGCTTTACTTTCCTGGGATTTGAGGACCTGCGAATCCTCTCCGGTGTCAAACTGAATGCCACCGAAACTATCCGTCTTCAGGTCCTGACCGGAGAGCCGGAAAAGACTGACGACCTGTTCCGCATTCCCGTCAGCCTCCACAGCCTGGAAGACGGACACCGCCGCCGTCATTCTCAGGCATGGATTCAACTGGCCTTCCAACGTCCCGAACGGCAGCCCCAATCCTCGCCCGTCGAGCTCCCTCCATACCAGGGATCGGTTTATTCCGGTGACCGCCTGTTCCACGGCACGGATCTTCACGGAATCGAAGAGGTCACCGGATGCTCTACCGCCGGTATCAGTGCCCGTGTCAAACCGGCTCCTCGTCCAGTTGACTGGATCAGACATCCGTTCCGGTCCAGTTGGCTGAGTGACCCTCTGGCCCTGGACAGCAGCTTCCAGATGATGATTCTCTGGAGCCTGGAACGTCGTGGTGCGGCTTCTCTGCCCAATTATGCCGGCAGTTTCCGCCAGTATGTTGATCGCTTCCCCGAATCCGGAGTGGACATCTCGATCCGGGTCATCGAAGACCGTGAGCATACCGCCCGAGCCGATATCGACTTTATCGATCCGGCCAACGGCAAGCTGGTGGCATCCCTCGAAAACTACGAGTGCACCATCGACGCATCGCTGATTCAAGCCTTCCGTTCCAATCAGCTTGTGCGTCAGGACAATGTTAAGGATCAGGGCATCGCCGGATGAGTCGTACCGCTTACGCGATCGCAATTGTCGGTATCGGCTGTACTTATCCGGGAGCCCCTGGTCCGGACGCCTTCTGGGACCAGATTTATGGTCGACGGTGTGTCGCCACGGAACCACCGGAAGGCCGATGGTCCCTTCCGGTCGATGCTCTCTATGACCCTGAGCCCGGGAAAACTGACAAGCTGTTCAGCCGGAAAGCCTGCTTTGTCGAAGAGACTGTGCATAACCTGTCCGAAGAGAAACTTCCTCTTCCGTCCGGATTACTGGAGAAGCTGGATCCCGCCTTTCACCTGCTCCTGGATGCCGGTCTACAGGCCTGGCGGGACGGAAAGACCGAAAGGCTGGATCGATCCCGTGTCGGTCTTGTTCTTGGAAATCTCGCTCTTCCCAGCGATTCATCCTCGGCTCTGGCCCGTGAGAACCTCGGGCGCCAGGTCGAGAAAATGGCGCTGGGAAAGGCTCCGACCGGCTCTTTTTTCAATTCCCGGACCGATCCGCTGAATCGCTATGTGGCCGGTCTTCCGGCCGGGATTCTCACACAGGCCCTTCAAATTACCGGCGGGCATTTCACGCTGGATGCCGCCTGCGCCTCTTCTCTCTATGCCCTGAAGCTGGCCTGCGACCGACTGATCGACGGCACTGCCGATGCCATGTTGGCCGGCGGACTGTCACGTCCGGACGGACTCTGTACCCAGATGGGATTCTCTCAGCTCCGGGCCCTTTCTCCCAGTGGCACCTGTTCTCCTTTTGACGCCGACGGTAACGGCCTGGTAGTGGGAGAAGGCGCCGGTTTGGTTCTGCTGAAACGCCTG
>JANQIN010000225.1 GCA_028282145.1 Thermodesulfobacteriota bacterium
TAACAACCTCCGAAACCGGTATCAGACGCGATCCGGGAAACTGTGCGCAAATGCGGTTGGCCACCTTACCGGTTGTTCCCGTTTGCCCGCCATAGATAATTCCCACTTTCATCCTTACCCTCCTTTACCACTCTCTCTTGGTGGTTTTGATTTTCGTTTTCATTTATAGCGAAACAAAGACGGGCAATGCTGTGATCCCTGTCACAGGACAGTACTTTTTTAAGTGAGAGAATTTGAATAGAACGGACGGGGTTCAATCCAGTTGGCAATGACAGCGATTGTCTTCCAGAATTTGGTGGAGTCGATTCAAGTCATGAATTTGTACTCGGCCGGAGTTGTAACGTATGCCGCCTTGTTTAGCGAGACGATGAAGGCAACGGGAGAAGGTTTCGCGAGCCAAACCGAGCTCTTGAGCCGTCAACGAGATGGGACGAAGATCGACCGCCTGATGGCCGATCTGGTTTGGCGACAGTCCCTGGAACCTGTAAAGTAAATAACCCGCCACCTTGATTTCGGCCCGATTGCAACGTGACAGGTTCCTCAGCTCCCTCTCGGTCTCCAGGCAGTGAGCCATCTGTTGCAGGATATTCTGGTGCAGTTCAGACGAAGTGGCCATGAACGTCTGAAAAGACTCCTGCCCCCAGTGCGCCAAAGTCACAGCACCATGATTGGTCAGATAGTTCTGACAAGGCCGTCTGGTAATCAGAGCCGCCAAACAAAAAAACTCGCCAGGGCCATAGCGCTCCACAAGGTACTCCTGGCCATCCGGAGCCAATCGAAACATTCGCATTTCACCGAAGAGGACAAGGTAGATGCGACGCCCAAGTTCCTCCGCCTCAAGTCGTCCATATCGCCCCTTGATCTGCTGAATGCGACCCTCAGAAGCGATCTGGTTTATGACAAACTCGGGGACACCCTGCATCAATGTACTGCGATGGAGAATCGTCGCTATTTTATCTGCCATGTACTCTACCCGGTTCTTGATAAGTCAACGGTCGAAAGAGACATTCCTGAAAATGAAAACGGTTTTCACCATAGAAGTAAAAAAAGACAAAATCAAGGATTTTCCGTGAGACGGAATCGTGAGAATGGCAAACAGAGAGGCGTTTACTGAAATGACTTTAATCGTCGAGCTCTCCGGAAAGTTGAAACGTGCGCATAAACCGCCGGTCGATCCAGTCCTTGGCGGCAAAGGCCCGCCTCCCTTCGATAACGACCCGTCCTTTGCGCAATAATCCCTCCCCCTCGCCAAGGTTCAGAATCAGCAGATAATCCCCCTGTGGATCAAATTTTTTGAGCGGGCGTCCTTCCAGTGCAGCAAGAAGGTTGTGATGCAATACCGGATTCTGGCGTACAGCATAGACGCCCACTTTGGCCAGAGGATGGGGAGAAAAATGGATACAATCTCCGCCACCAAAGATAACCGGGCTGTCGATCGACTGCAGAAAAGCATTCACCTTCATTCCACCACAAGTGCCCAGGCTCATCCCGGAACGGCGAAAGAGAGGCGGTGGTTGAACGCCGGTGGCGATCACTGCATGGTCGTAGGAGAACTGCACTCCCGACTCCATGCAACTGAAACCTTTGTCCAGAGCAACAACCCGCCCCTCCTCCACAAGGTCTATACCCCGTCGGGAGAGATGCGCCCGGGCCCTTTGCTGCATCGATCTCGGAAAGCTGGGCAACAGACCATGGTGTCCTGACATCAAGGCGATGGACGCCTCTCCACCGGCCCGGTCCACCAGTTGCCGCAGGTTTCCGGCCAGTTCGACACCCGCAGGACCACCACCTACCACAATCAATTTCAAAAATTTATCCTTCAGACGTGCTTCCAGTCGGCTCTTAAGAGCCAGAAGACCGGCGATCGGCTTCGCGCCTGTTAAGGCCTCATGGTCTCCCCCCGGTGGCATCACTACCCCGCTGCCTGTGTTGCAGGAGGCGACATCAAAGGGCAGGTTCTGTCCGTCCTCCAGCGTCACCTCCCGTCTTTGGGGGTCAATGGAAGCCACCCGCCCCCGGACAAATTCTCCACCACGATCTTCCACCATTTTTCGGATATGGAACCGGGTTTCCTGAGGCCGATAGGTCCCACCCAGCAGTCCGGGCCCCATCCCGCTGTAATAATGGTAGGCGTCGGGGTTAACCAGGATCACACGGTAACCGCGCGAGGTGTAGGCTGAGAGTTCGGCCATGACCGTCATATGGGCGTGGCCGCCACCCATGAGCAGTAGAGTAGATGACATCCGTTGGTCTCCTGAAGTGAACAAAAAAGCTTTCTTTTGAACTTTACAGTTCTTTGAAAAAAACCGCACCCGATTTGACATTTAACGGGCAAAAGCTAGTCTATTAGAATCTACAAATGCTCGGCGATTATGAGGATTCCGAGTCGGACTATTTAATGCGATTGCTTGACCATCTGTGAGGGGAGCCCAATCCCTCTTTTGCTTACTTTTGACGCGTCTTACTCCCTCTGCGTCGCTTGATAAGTCGCACCAGGTACAGAACTACCCGGCAATCCAGACCGGGGGAAACGCCAGGAGTGAAGGAGAGGGAGATTATGTTCACACGCTTGAAAATCGGAACCAAGATGCTGCTGTTGGCCGGGTCGATCCTGACCCTCTTGCTGATCACCCTGGTCTGGGGGATCAGCGGCTTGTCAACAACTGTCAGTAACGGAAAAGAGATGGCCAATGGTAACAAGCTGCGGGGCACCCTGCTGGCCCGGGAGGTTGACCATCTGAACTGGGTTACCGCTGTATCCAACTTCCTCACCGACGAGAAGATCTCCCAACTGAACGTCCAGACCGACCACACCCAGTGTGCGCTGGGGAAATGGATGTACGGGAAAGGCGGCAAGGAAGCTGTAGCTCTGGTTCCCGCTCTTAAAGAGGACCTGAAGGCCCTCGAAGAACCTCACCGATTGCTCCATGAATCGGCCAAAAAGATCCAGGCCGTATTCAGGGTGGCCGACCCTCACCTCCCCCAATATCTCACCGAGAAGGAATTGGACCATGTGTCCTGGGTCAGCAAGGTTCAAAGCGCCATTATTTCGAATAAAGGCGATCTGGGAGTCGAACTGGATCACAAAAAATGCGCATTCGGGAAGTTTCTTTATAGTGACAAAGCGAAAAAGTTGGCCGCAAACAGCCCTGAGATGGCGCAAGTCTTCCGTGAGATTGAGGCTCCGCATAAACGGCTCCATGACCTTGGCGCCATAGTTTCGGCCAAATTGTATGACATGGACCGCGACGGGGCCGAAGCGGTCTTCCGGAACGAAATTACTCCAACCCTGCAGGAGTTACGATCGCTTCTGACAAAGGCCGGGGACATCGCTGTTGCCAATCTCGAGGGGCAAAAAAAAGCCAACGCTATTTTCGCCGGAGAGACCCAGCAATATCTGGCCCAGGTCAAAGAGTTGATGCACAGGATGAATGACCGGGCGACGGCCAGCATTATGTCGGACGACCAGATGATCAAAGCCGCGGTCGGAACACGCACTGCAATCAGTACTATCGGTGTGGTTGCTTTGGCAATCGGTGTGGGTCTGGCGTTGCTGATCTCACGCAGCATCACCAGGCCGCTGCATCGGGCCTTCGCGGTGGTTGGCCAGTACGGCAAGGGGGATACCCGGGACCAGGATCTGCCTATGGGAAGTCAGGTCAACTGTTCAGCAGCCAATGCCTGTGCCCAGGAGGAATGCCCCAGTTTCGGCAAGGAGTGCTATTGCTGGGTGGAAACAGGCACCTCCGGACCGAATCCCGTGTGTAAGCTGATAAGAGAGAACACGTTCTCGGACTGCCGAGAATGCAAGGTCTACAACGCCAGGGACGAAATCACCGAACTGGGATCTGTTCTCGTCGGAATGGCAAAGAGCCTCCAAGGCAGAGCCGATCTGGCAGAAGCGATCGCCAAAGGCGACCTGACCAAAGATGTGGCCGTGACCTCCCCCAATGACCAATTGGGAAACGCCCTCAAGACAATGCTGAAAGGACTGCGGGACATGGTCGGAGGGATCCAGATCGCCGGAGACCAGATCAACTCCGGTGCCGGGCAGGTCTCGGATGCCAGCCAGGCCTTATCCCAAGGGGCGACGGAATCGGCCAGTTCTCTGGAAGAAGTGACCGCTTCCATGAATCAGATGGCCGAGCAGGTTCGCGACAGTGCCGGTAATGCCAGCACCGCCAACCAATTGTCCAGTGAATCCCAGAGTGCTGCAGAAAAAGGCGATGTGATGATGACGGAAATGGTCGGTGCCATGGACGAGATCAACACCGCCGGGCAGGATATTCAGAAGATCATCAAGGTGATCGACGAAATCGCTTTCCAGACCAATCTGCTCGCGCTGAATGCAGCGGTGGAGGCTGCCCGGGCCGGTCAACACGGAAAAGGGTTCGCCGTGGTAGCCGAGGAGGTCCGGAACCTTGCGGCCCGCTCTGCCAGGGCGGCCGAAGAAACGGCGGAACTGATCGAAGGATCGGTCTCGCTGACCGACCGTGGTGCGGAGATCGCCAAACAGACCGCCGGCGCCCTGAAGGAGATCATGGCCGGCACCACCAAGGTCTCGGACCTGTTGCAGGAGGTGGCTCAGGCCTCCAACGAACAGGCAGAAGGGATCAGCCAGGTAACGACGGCTCTGGATCAGATCGACCAGGTGACTCAGCAGAACACCGCCAGTGCCGAAGAGTGTGCCGCTGCCGCGGAGGAGCTCTCCGGACAGGCGATGCAGATGAACGAGATGTTGCGCAAGTTCACCCTGAAACAGGAAACAGCTCAACCGATGTCAGCGGTTCAACAGGTCAGCACCACAGCTTGGGGAGGGGCTGCAGAAACGGAAGACGATGGAACCATTCCACAGCTAAGCCTCCAACAGAGCTAACCGGTCTAAGAGCCCGGGGATGGGCGAACACCAAGGATGGAGCGTGTCATCAAACCGAAGAGGCTGCCTTTAGGCAGCCTCTTTTTTTATTGGTCTCTCGCAGTGGCTGAGGCACAATGCCCACATGACAGAACCTGCCATCCCCCATACACTGTTACGCCTTCTTCAAGAGGAGGTGCAAGCCCCTGTCAACCTGGTATTGACCAATAACCGATCCCGACTGATTTCGGTCCGGAAAAAGAACGGGCACGTTGAGGTGCGACTTCAAAAGCTCTTTCTGGAAGCGGATTTGGACCTCTGGCAAAGGATTGCCGCCTATGTTGGAGGCGGAACACCCGACCTGGCCCCGGTCCGGGCCTTTTTTGACCGGCACCCCAGTCGTCCCACCCACGCCCCAGGTCAGAAAAGGGAGATCTTCCTGAACCCTGTAGGGGAGATGTACGATCTGACGGACATTTTTTCCGAGGTGAATGCGGCCTACTTCGAAGGAAGGGTTTCGGCCCGGATTACCTGGGGGCCCCGTCGCAAATCCCGAACAGCGAAACGGCGCACTTTGGGGAGTTTCAATTTCAACACGCAAACAATTCGGGTTCATCCCCTGCTGGACAGCCCCGATGTTCCCAGAGACGTGGTGGCATTTATCGTTTACCACGAGATGCTGCATGTCGATATGGGGGCCCCGATTGTCAATGGCCGACGTCGCTATCACAGCCCGGAATTCTATCGCCGCGAAAGACTCTTCGACAGCTTTCCGATGGTGAAACAATGGTTACGGATGCAGGGGTTTCAGACGAAAGTCTAACGCTTCTTCTGGGCCGGGCTCAAGCGACCGCAGGATTTGGTTCCAACCGTTCTGCTTTGCTCTATCATTTAGCCCATGTCATGGAAATTGGCTGACGCCCAACAGGTTCAGCGTCAATTTGGCTTGGAGCTTCATACGATTCGATCTTAAACCACAAGCTGTTCAAGGTTGTGTGCACCTCAGTTCAGCGGCCAGTCCGTCTCGTATCCTTCCGGGTAAAAGTTGTCCCGTGTTCGGTTGAAATACCCGTACTGAATACGAGGCACGCGCCGCTTGACCTCATCCAGCATCTTCTTCATTCCGACACCGGGGCCGGGCAATTGCAGCGCCTCCCAATACATCTGCGGATCAAGACTGAGATTACGCATCTGGATCAGGTCGACTCCAGCCGATTCGATCAACTCAATCAATGCCTCAATCTCCTCCGGCTGATCGGTTACACCGGGGAAGACCAGGTAGTTCAGCATGGTGAACAGCCCTCCCCTTTTGGCCCGATGGAGGCTGTCGATCACCTCATCGAAGGTATACCCGCGAGGACGGTAGTAGGCGTTGTAGATCGGTTCCCGCACCGAATTCAGAGAAACACGGATCGAGTCGATCCCGGCATCGATCAACAGATCGACCTTCTCCGGCAGGGAGGCGTTGCTGTTGAAGTTAATGGTGCCCCGACCCACCTGACGCCGCATCTCACGCACCGCTTCAGCGGCCCGGTCGGCCTGAAGGATCGGATCGCCTTCACAGCCCTGGCCAAAGCTGACGATCGCATTTTCCGCCGTTTCCAGATGCGGCACGGCCACCTCACAGAGTTCGTCCACCGTCGGAACAAAGGTCAGCCGCTCCTGGCTGGCGGGGCAGCAGTCCGACTCCTGTTCGGAGATGCAGCCGATACAGGCTGCATTACAGGTCGGCGCAATCGGCAGGGGCGCTTCCCACCGGGCAAAGAAGAGGTTTTTTGCGGCGAAACAGTGATAATCAAGCGCACAGCGGGAGAGCTGTTCGATCAGTCGGTTGTCCGGGCTCTTTTTAACCCGTTCCCGAACCAGGGGCTCCAGCACCCGATCGTCGTAATGGTCGGGCATCCACTGGGGATTACGATCGACCTTGGCGGCTGCGACGTAGAACCGCTCTTCCTCGACACACCAGGCGACCGCGGTATAGGACCAGAGCGGCAGGGTGACCTTTTTTCGGTCGTAGGCCGCCGCAGGCAACAAAGTACGTGTATAGCCGGGGGTGAGGAAGGCCGACACCGCTTGCATCTTGCCGCCGCCCCATTCGCGGGGAAGCTGATCAACCATGACAACAGCTTTCTTGCGAGGATCGTACCCGATGGGTGGTGTATCGGGAATGGTAAAAAGGCGGCTCCCTTCCGGGAGAGGGATCATTTCCTCCACCTGAGGTTTTCGTGGGGTCAGACCGTTCATACCGCAGAATCGCAAGGTCGGGTGCTCAAAGACCTCGCCGCATTCATCGGCAATCACGGTCAGAAAAGTTCGTTCTTTCGACATGCTTTCCGGCTCCAGTGTGATTTGCTCGCATCATAGCACAACGGGGAAACCATCCCTTCCACTGGGCACAAAAAATCCTTCCTGATTCTCAGGCAGGCGAGTGAAAGACGACCTTAAAATTGAACGCGAAACGCGAAGTAGGCGGAGAAAGAAGACCAGTTCACCTCGTTCAGATGCTGAACCGTCTGGGTACCGATGGCAAAGAAGGTGCGGTCGGTTCCACTGTCCGTCTCCCCCTGCTCGTAAACCAGGCCAAAAACGAAGCCTGCCTGGGTATCTTTTTTCAGCCCTTTGACAGCAAGCTTTTTCTCGAACTCGGCAGCAACACGGTACCCGAACCCATCCGCTTCATGCTCAAAGCTCGGATGGGCAAAGTCGGTTCGCAGGTTCCAGTTGGCCTCGGCATAATAGTCGGCGTAATAAACGGTCCCTTCAAGACTGACCGACCAAGCTTCCGACAGACCAAAATCACACTGAAGACCGACAAAAGGACCGTGCCAGAAAGCATCGTAGGTACTGTTCAACCCGGAAAAAGGTCCCAGCGGTGTCATTTGAGGAGGACTGGAGATCACCTGCACCCCGTCGGTAATATCGATCCCGGTATGATGCACATAGTATCCGACCTTGGGGATCAGCCGAAAGCGGCTGGAAGGCTCGTAGACAGGACCTACACCCAGGCTCAGGTCGAGGGTGTGAGAACCGTCCGCAGAGCTGAAGGACCGGGAAAATTCGGATGTCCGATTATTGCCCAGATAGTCCGAATCCTGCCCTTCCCCTTCGACCACCCAACCGACGCCCATATCCAGATCGAACAAGAGGGGAATCCTGGAAAAAGCGGTTGTGGTGTATCCAACTTCACCGCGGGTTTCGTACATGTGAAGATCATGCCAGGTCAATTCGGACAGGACATTGACGGTCGACCCGGCGATATTCCAATCCAGGTTGTGATTGCGATAACCTTGCGTCAGTTTGAGAGAGAGTTTGCCGGATGGTGTTGTGCTTTCAGCGACAACAGGTAGTACAGAGAAAAGAGCAACAAGAAAAGTGGCAGCCAGAGATCGACCGAACGGATTCATTCCCGCCTCCGTAAAATATGAAGAAATCAAATAATTGCAGATGTTTAAATAAAACAGGGCTTTCCATCAATAAGAAAGCCCTTCTCTGAGAGAAAAATAATTTCCCGTTAACTGAATTTTGTTTCCGTTCAGTACTCGCTCCACTTCGATTCCCATCCGCTGTTCTCAACAATGAGACCGATCAAATTGGGGCAGAAACAAGGTGGACGACGTGCGAAGAAGGAAAAGGTTGGGCAAAAGGGTTTGGATGCAAGGCGCCTGAAGGTTGAGGCACGAGGCGTGCTTTGAAGCACGTCGCAGCGTCAAGACCAAAGGCAACACCGCAGACGAGCCCTTTTCACCAACCGAGAATGGCGGAAGCAGATGAGAATCGCCTACTACCTCAAGGCCCTCCCGGCCTCTCCTGCGTAGGCTCCCCTCCTCTCGCTGACGCGGACATCCCTGTCCGCTCTTCTGACATTTAGTCAGCGCTCGCTCCGCTTCGATTCCCATCTTTCCAATAATAATTTCAATGAAGCAGAAGGGGGCAGATGCACGGCGGACGACGTGCGAAGAAGGAGACGTACATCAAGTACGTCGAACTGATGAGCGCGAGGACAACACCGCAGATGCCCCCTTTTCATTCATTGAATGGCGGAAGCAGATGAGAATCGAACTCACCAGGGACGGGACGCGCCCCCCACCGGTTTTGAAGACCGGGCGCCTCACCAGAGACGAACTGCTTCCATTGGTCTGTTGCCAAAATCCATCCATGATTTTGGCAAGCCCGCTACGCAAAAGCGCGGTTTTGCTTCGTTCACAAACCCGATTTTCTGTCCCGGGTTTGACTCGCCCATCCCTGGGTTCGTTTTTCTCTAGGGTCGAACGATCCTTCCGGCCGTCAGAAAAGCTTCGGCGGTTTCGAACATATTGCCGACCCGCCCGGCCTTGAGATCGTCTTTAACGTTGAAAAAGTCAAGACAAAGGCCACAAGACACCAGTTCGACACCAACTTCTTCCAACGTGTGCAATACCGCCAGAACCGGGGAATCGCCGGTGGTGAGGCGAACACCTTCGTTGATAAAGAGAACAAGGTCGGGTTTGGGTTCGACATCCACCAGGGTTCCGAGAAAGGCCTGCATCAGCTTCTGTCCTAACTCCCGGTTGTCACCGCCCATGGCATCGTTGCCGATATAAACGACGGTCTTCCCCTGAATGGAGGAAGTTGAAGTCACTCCGGATTTGCGATCCTCATCGGGGGTCATTTCGAGAAGGAAACCGTCCCCTGTGTCAAGAACGGAGATCGTATACCCCAGAGTCTCGGCCAACCGTTGGACATTGTCGCGGGCCATAGTATCACCGACCAGAACCGCCTGCGTCTCTTGGGGTGACGAGCAACATATCAAATATAGAAGCTTGAACCGTGCATGAATCCCAGACAACTCGAAATTCAGGTACACGAAACATTTTGCTGCAGTTCTGTGATACT
>JANQIN010000229.1 GCA_028282145.1 Thermodesulfobacteriota bacterium
CGTTTGATTCATGGAGCCTATTCGATGAACAAGATAGTCATGCAGCCGGGGGACGACAGCGTGCGGTGTACCGCAACCCGGGGCATCGAGTTCTTTGAGTGGAACTTGCGGGAGGGGGAGGTGGTCCTGTTCGATTTCTATAACTTTGTCGGCATGTCGGAAGGGATTCGAATCTCCACTCATTTCAGCACGCGCGCCTCATCGCTGCTTTTGGGGCGGATGATCTACTCTCAAGCCACGGGGCCGGGGAAGCTGATTCTGAAGGCCGAAGGCCGGGCTGAAGTGACCGATTCGGAACTTCGGGACGGCAGTCTTCCACCGGAACGCATTATCGCCACCCAGAAGAACACGCGCTTTCATGTCGACAGCGAGCTCGATCTGGTCAATATTTACCTCAGTACGGCCTATGTCCGCCCGGCCGGGGGTGGGCAGGTGATCGTCGATGTCGACAGCCAGCGGGGCAACAAAACCGGTCTCGGCAGCTTTATCAAACGCTTCCTCCTGCCGCTTTAACGGATGACGAAAGGGGCTCCAGTGAAACTGTCCATGATGGTCGCCACCGCCAGAAACGGGGTCATCGGAAACGGTGCCGATATCCCTTGGCATGCCGAGGGAGAGCAGCTTCTGTTCAAAGCGATGACCTTCAACCAGTGGATTCTGGTCGGTCGCAAGACCTTTGAATCGATGGGGGTGCTGCCGAACCGAAAATATGCGGTGGTCTCCCGCTCAGGGAGCGTTGTGGAACAGGAAAATGTGCTGGTTTTCGTGTCGATCGAGACGGCGCTCCAGCGTCTGGAGCAGATCACGGATCATGCCATCGTGTCGGGTGGCGGGCAACTCTATCACAGCCTGATCTCCCGGGTGGAGACCCTCCACCTCTCCATCGTCGATGTTGAGGCCGAAGGGGATATCCTTTTCCCTGATATCCCGGACAGTTTCCGTTTGGTGTTCGAACAGGCTTTTACGTCCAACCTCAACTACCGGTACCAGATCTGGCAACGGACGTAAGAAGGAGAGATCCCTTTTTCAATACAAGTCATCCTCCATTGTGTCGGTTCTATCATCGGAGGATGGCCCACTGTCGTGAATTTTTGACGCCGTAAAGCCCGTTCCGGGTTTTTCGGCGTTTTGCTTTAAAGAACTTGCCGGTTTTAACCTCCATAAGAATATGGACACCCTGGTGGAACTCTTTGGAGACCTTTTTGCAACATTATTCCGCTATGTCGGGTTGCTGGAAAGAAATTGAACAGAAAGAGATGAGGATTTCTGTTTTACGGTGTCGCGACGGAAAGAATCTTGTCGGCCCGGCGATCTTTTTCCCGGTTTACGGAAGAAGGAGGGGGTCGTTATGAAGAGCGCTCCGAAGAAAACCCTGTCATCGCTTGCCAAGGGGTGGATTTACCCTCTGGCAATCGCCCTGCTGATCGCATCGTCTTTCAAATCGGCCATCGCCGACTGGAACGATATCCCAACCGGTTCGATGGAGCCGACGATCCTTCCCGGAGATCGGGTCTTTGTCAATAAACTCGCCTATGACCTTAAGGTCCCTTACACGACCTGGACTGTCGCCAAATGGGGGGAACCGCAGCGGGGCGATATCGTGGTCTTTTTTTCTCCGGAGGATGACAAACGCCTGGTCAAACGGGTGGTGGGACTGCCGGGGGACCGGTTGAGTATGGTGGACAATCAATTACAAATCAATGGTGAGCCGATTGTCTATCGGAAACCGACGGAGATCTTTGAATTCTCCCCTTGGCAGGGTCCGTTGCTTCCCCGGGTTCTGATCGAGAACCTGTCGGGATATCCCCATCCGGTTCTGCTGCACCCTGATCTGATCTCTCGGAACAGCTTTGAACCGATCCGGGTGCCAGAGGGAAATTACTTCATGTTGGGAGATAATCGAGACCTCAGTGCTGACTCTCGCTTCTTTGGTTTTGTCCCACGAGACCAAATTGTTGGTCAAGCCACCTCAATCGTTATCTCGCGGGAAAAAAGTTTTCGGTCTCCGCGATGGGACCGATTTTTCAAGGATCTGATCTAGGTCCACATTGTAAGAAGTCGCCTTATGGAACAGTCACCAATGATCCTTTTGGCTTCCGATGTCTTCGGTCAGACGCCAGATTTTATAAGTCTCTCACAACAGTTGGGTTCCGAACCCCATCTGATTTCACCGGCAGGAACCTTCAGCCGGGAAGAAGAGGCCTATGACACCTTTCAGGCTGCCGGCGGTTTGCCTCTCTATGTTTGTCGGGTTCAAGAAGCTCTCCAGCGCTATGCACCGGAGGTGTTTATCGGTTTCAGTGTTGGTGCTACAGCCGGGTGGGTTGCCCTTTCCGGCGATGAATTCCCGTCGGTGAAACGGGCACTTCTGCTTTACGGCTCGCGGATTCGGGATTATCAGGAACTTCAGCCTGCGTGCCCCACCCACCTGCTTTTTGCGGAACACGAAGCTTCATTTGATCCCGGCCCTCTGGCCGATCGGCTTCGTGCACGAGGTATGGATGCTGAAATTTTGCCCAATTCCCAGCACGGCTTTATGAACAGTTTGTCGCCTGGTTACAACAGGGCCGCGTTTAACGTCGGTCTGGCATGGGTTCAGCAGCGACTGGTGTGTAAGGGGAGGATATGAATATCCTGCCCGGTATGATGATAATCGGTTGTGTGCTGAACTGTTAGAAGTTACGGCTGTTCGAATCCTCGGTTACCTGATGGTCATCATCGGACGTCTCTTCGGGTGAACTATTCCCTTTCATCGGTCCTGATCGTTTCTAAGGCACAGTACATGGCGTCGTAGTATTTATCCGCATCATAGGCGATCAGCAGCCAGTCCACACCGGCATCCAACGCTTTCTGTGTCACCTTGCACAGGCCCTGGTTGTAGGCTGCGGCCATGGTCAGGTCGTCGGTAATCAGCGTCCCCTCAAACCCCCAGTCGTCCCGTAGCACCCCCTGTACCACCTTTGAGGAAAATGAGGCCGGTGTTTCCGGATCGATATCGGTCACCACCACATGCGCCAGCATGACCCAGGCGTTGGTGTCGTCGATCACCTCCCAGTAGGGAAGCCAGTCCGAATCCTCCAGTGTCTCCCTGGAAACATCAAGGGTCGCCGAGAAATGATGGGTGTCGGTTTTGACTCGCCCCAGTCCGGGGAAATGCTTCAGGGTGGGGACGATGCCAGCCTGCTCCAATCCCTGGCTGTACCCCAGCGCGATCTCTCCGATAACAGCCGGGTCCTCACTGATCGCCCGACGGCTGATGAGGCTGTGAAAGTCGAGGGCGTTGGGACCGTGGTCGATCTTAAGATCGACCACCGGGCTGAAGTTGACGGTAAAGCCCAGGTCGGCCATGGCGGTGCCTTGCACCAGTCCATAGGTGCGGGCAGCTCGAATCCGTTCCTCCCGGTTGGATGTCTTTGTCAGGTCGGCCAGTGGTGGTTGCTTCTCCAGTGGCGGGGAGAGACGAGAGACCAATCCGCCTTCCTGATCGGTAGCAATGACCAGCGGAGGAAGTCCGGCCTCTTCCCGTATCGCCTGGAAGGTGGCGATCTCCTGTCGAATTTCCTCCGCACTCTTACCGCGGATATTCCGCTGCAGCAGAAAGACCCCGCCGACAAGGCCTTTTCTGATCAACGGTTCAAGGGTGACGAGGTTGGTGTATCCGACCATGAATCGACTGCCGATCGCCTGGGCCTCGGCGTCGCTACGGGACAGAACCGATTGCTGCCGGAGATAAAACCGCCCCTCAAAGAAGAGGGTCAGCAGCAAGGCGGCGGAAAGAAGAACAATCAGCAGACCACGACCGACAAGAGATCTGAATTTCAGGGACAGGCTCAAGCCTGTGGCGATCAGGACAAGAAGACCCGGGGTCTCATACGTCCGATAGGGGAGCAGGTGCGGATCTTTCAGCAGGAAACCCCAGATAACCAGAACGCAGGAGAGGAGAAAAAGCAGCAGGTACGCCAGCCGTCGGAGAAAGGTTCGCATCTCTGTCCTTTGTGTGAGAGGCCCCAAGGTCGCAGGAGAAGCATTGCAATGGGCCGTTCGGACCTCTAGAATACCGGAAAATCCATGCGGGAGGGCATGAATTCATGATGCAATCGATTTTTGGCCTGGCGGTTCTGTTGGTTCTGGCCTGGTGCCTGAGTGAAAACCGGCGGCAGATCCCCTGGCGGGCAGTCATTGGCGGCTTGGCACTCCAAATCCTTCTGGCGGTACTTCTGCTGAAAATTCCGGCCAGCAAAACCGTCTTCCTCTGGCTGAACCAGGCAGCCCTGGCGCTGCAGGATGCGACGACCGCCGGGACCTCAATGCTGTTCGGTTTTCTTGGTGGCGGCCCGCTTCCCTACGAAGAGACCACTCCCGGCGGCAGCTTCACTTTCGCCTTCCGTGCCTTACCGCTGGTCTTGATCATCAGTGCCTTGTCAGCCCTGTTGTTCCACTGGCGCCTCCTTCCCTGGCTGGTACGTGCTGTGTCCGCCGTTCTGCAGAAAACATTGGGGATCGGCGGTGCGGTCGGTGTCGGCGCGGCAGCCAATATCTTTATCGGAATGGTTGAAGCCCCGCTGTTGGTTCGTCCTTATCTGGCGAAAATGTCCCGCAGTGAACTCTTTGTGGTGATGACCTGCGGTATGGCCACCATCGCCGGGACCGTACTTTTTCTCTATGCCACGATACTGCAGGCGGTGCTGCCCGACGCTCTCGGGCATCTGCTGACCGCTTCCCTGATCAGTGCGCCGGCGGCGATCCTCGTCGCACAACTGATGGTCCCATCCACCGGTGAGTTGACCGAGGGGGGGCTGGATTCAGAATCTTCCTACAGCAGCAGTATGGACGCGGTTACCCAGGGGACGGTACAGGGGGTGAAACTGCTGTTGAACATTATCGCCCTGATGATTGTTCTGGTGGCACTGGTCAGTCTGGCCAATCAGATACTGGGGATCTTTCCCGATGTCGGTGAAGCCCCCTTGAGCCTGCAACGGCTGTTGGGCTGGGTACTGGCACCCATCGCCTGGCTGATCGGAATCCCCTGGTCGGAGGCCGTCACTGCCGGTGGCCTGATCGGCACCAAAACGATCCTCAACGAATTTGTTGCCTATCTGGATCTGGCGGCTGTGCCTTCCGAGGCCCTGGCTCCCCGAAGTCGATTAATTCTGGCCTATGCCCTCTGCGGCTTCGCCAATCTGGGGAGCCTGGGGATTATGCTCGGCGGTCTTTGCACGATGGTGCCTGAACGACGGACTGAGGTCATCGGTCTGGGCTTTAAATCGATTGTCGCCGGCACTCTGGCCACCTGTATGACCGGAGCTCTGGTTGGGATTTTATTGTAACCGTTAAAAATCCTTGCAAAATCCGCTAAAGCGGATATATTGGCAGGCATGAGACAACAGGCCCATATCTTTAAAGCTTTGTCCGATGAAACCCGTTTGCGGATCCTGGCCTTGCTGACCCAGGGTGAGCTCTGTGTCGCCGACCTGATGGCGGTGCTGCAGTTGCCTCAGTCGACCGTGTCCCGCCACTTGGCGACCTTGCGGACCGCCGGTCTGGTTCGGGACCGTCGCTCCAAGGTGTATGTGCATTACAGTCTGGCGACGCACGGCAACACCCTGGAACGCGATCTGGTCTTCCTGATCGAGAAGCGGGTCACCCAGTTGGACAAGGCTCAGGAGGATGCCGCCCGATTACGGGAGTATCGCAAGGGCTAGCGCCTATCCTTCTCGGCATCTTCAGCGACCTCCCCGGGTCGCTTTTTGTCGTCGTTCTCTCCACAAGGAGTCCCGAATATGAAAGCACTGGCCATCAGCGGCAGCCCCCGCAAACAGGGCAATACCGAACTTTTGCTCAATCGTTGTTGTGAAACCCTCAGCGCCCAGGGGGTGGAGGCGGAAACCGTCAGTCTGGCCGGTCTTTCAATCAAAGGCTGTACCGGCTGTGGCTGGTGCCGGGAGAACAATGTGCTGGACTGCGTGATTAAGGACGACTTCCAGCTTCTGTTCCAGAAAATGCTGGAGGTCGATATCCTTGTTACTGGCTCGCCGGTCTATTTTGGTTCCGCGACGCCAGAGATCATGGCTTTACTCGACCGGGCCGGCTTCGTGGCCCGTAGCCAGAACCTCTTTTCCCGAAAGGTCGGCGGTCCTGTCGCCGTAGCCCGGCGGGCCGGTGAGAACTTCACCTATGCACAACTGCTCTACTGGTTTACGATCAACGACATGATTGTTCCGGGTTCCACCTACTGGAACGTGGGTAAAGCCAAGGCCAAGGGCGAAATCCTGGAAGACCAGGAGGCTTTGAGCACCATCGACCGATTTGCCGAGAACTTGGCCTGGGTCGCCAAGCAGTTAAAAAAAT
>JANQIN010000277.1 GCA_028282145.1 Thermodesulfobacteriota bacterium
TTTTATTTCCGTTTCCGAATTCTGTATAGCCCTAAACCAGCTGTTGCGACCCCCAAAAGGAGGAACGTCGAAGGTTCAGGCACCGGGGCAGGTTCATTCAGCGCAATTGAAGTATCGATTCTGAAGTTCGATTGGGTGGTATGCCGTTCCGCAAAGAACAGATCAAAACTATAGGTATCACCTATAGTCAAACCCAACGAATCCAGCCCTATCGATGCCGACGCCGCCGGGTGCACACCCCCAAGGTCAATGACCAGGGTATCATCAATGAATACCCAAAGATCGTCATCCCCTGTAAAACTGAAAGTCTCACCGCCGGAATACGTAAAACTGCTATGCAGCTCAAAGGTAAAATGGTAGTTGTGGTTTCTTCCCTGGTTCCCAAAGAGTTGGTTATCGATCGGGAAAAAGCTGCTGTCGCTGAAAGAATAAACATTCGCGTCGGCGGTAAGGGTATTGTCCAGAGTGATAGAGTGAGTTTTCGATGCGTTGACCCCAGCCACATCGTTATACCACTGGTTAAATGTTGAAGCGGAATTTACCGAACTGTTTGTGTTAACCCCCGCATACACGGGTTTCCCATCCGCCCCCAGTGTTGATTGCACAATTCCTGTCTCCAGAAAAAAGGGAGGGCCCTGCTGCATATCAGGGTGACTATCTTTAAAATCGCGAATTGTCCCATTGAGTGTAATCGTGGCTGCAAATACTGCTGAAGCGTTGAAAACCAATAGACAGGCCAGAACCACCATTCGGAAAATTTGCCGTTTCATTCACTCCTCCTTTGGTACGCCAATGTCCACTCAGGCAGACAGCAGCTCATTTTCAGCACTACTGACGCAATTTTCGTTCCCTGTCGATTTATCACTCTATTACAGATAGTTACGCACCTGCCTTATTTCTACAGAAAGAAATGTAAAAAATCTCGACACCGAAAACTTCTCCAAATGGCCTCTTTGAACGGTTTTCCTTTTTTCTAAACCATACATATGATCATTGACAGGGTATCCATTCTCGGGAAAAATGCATCCTTACCCCTCTACTTAACTTTAAAGGAAGGACGCTATGAAGAAGATCGTTTTGTTGTGTTTTGCGGCCTGCATGGCCATGGCAGGCTTGGCGATGGCCGCTCCTGCACAAAAGGAGATCAAAGCCGGTTTTGTTTATGTCGGACCTGTCGGTGATGCGGGCTGGACCTGGGCTCATGACCAGGGTCGCCTGGAAATGGAAAAACTGGACTTCGTCAAACCTTCGACGTTTATTGAATCGGTCCCCGAAGGAGCAGAATCTGCCCGTGTCATCATGGGTTTGGTCCGCAAAGGTCACAACCTGATCTTCACCACCAGCTTTGGCTACATGGATGCGACTCTGGATGTTGCCAAACGGTTCCCGAATGTCACCTTTATGCACTGCTCCGGTTACAAGAGTTCTGACAATGTGGCCAACTACTTTGGCCGCATGTACGAACCTCGCTACCTGTCCGGAATTGTGGCCGGTAAAATGACCAAGAAGAATGTCATCGGTTATGTGGCGGCCTTCCCCATCCCGGAAGTTATTCGTGGTATCAACGCTTTCACCCTGGGCGTTCGTTCGGTCAACCCGGATGCGACAGTCAAAGTCGTATGGACCCAGACCTGGTTTGACCCGGGCATCGAAAGGGATGCCGCTGACAGTCTTCTGGATGTCGGCGCTGACGTACTTGCCATGCACCAGGATGCCCCCGCCACCCTGCAAGCGGCCGAAGCCCGTGGCGCGTATGTCATCGGTTATAACAGCGACATGCGGACCTTTGCTCCTAAAGCCTTCCTGACCGCTCCGGTCTGGAACTGGGGCGCGCTCTATTCCAAGACCGCCAAACAGGTCAAAGCAGGCACCTGGAAAAACACTCCGATCTGGGATGGCATGAAAGAGGGGCTGGTGTCCATGGCACCCATGAGCAAGGCCGTACCCGCGGATGTTGCGAAAATGGTTGAAGAAAAAACCGCTGCTATTATCGCTGGGAAGCTTCATCCCTTTACCGGGCCCATCAAGGATCAGAACGGCACTCTGCAGCTCCCTGCCGGGAAAGTGCACACCGATGGGGAACTGCTGGGAATGAACTACTTTGTCGAAGGGGTTCAGGGGACAATCCCCAAGTAAACTCCCCTTTTCCGAATCTGAGCACGCGCTGCGTCAACGTGGCGCGTGCTTTTTTCGTTATTAAGGTGCCCTCCTTTTATGACTGAGCTGCTTCGCATTGACGGTATCCGGAAGACCTTCCCCGGAGTGGTCGCTCTCGATGAGGTATCGTTCGATATCCGTACCGGCGAGATCCACACCCTGCTGGGTGAAAACGGTGCCGGGAAATCGACGCTGATGAATGTCCTGACCGGCCTTTATCACCCGGATCGGGGCCAGATCACGATTTCAGGCTGTCCGGTCCGTTTCACCAGCCCCAGGGACAGTCTCGCACAGGGTATCGGTATGGTTCACCAGCACTTCATGCTGGTGCCCGGTCACTCCGTGTTTGAGAATATCCTTCTGGCTCTGGACCATGTCCCCAACCTGATACCACGTCAACAGATGCGGCAGAAGATCCAGGCCATGATCGATCAGTTCGATCTCGGGCTCGATCTGGACTCTCAAGTATGGCGGCTGAGCATTGGAGCGCAGCAGTGGATTGAACTGATCAAACTGCTGATGCGCGACTGCCGCCTTCTCATCCTCGACGAACCGACGGCGGTCCTGACGCCTCAGGAGAGTGATCGTCTGTTTGAGGTATTGAAGCAGTTAAAACATCAGGGCAAGTCGATCGTCTTTATCTCGCATAAAATGCGTGAAGTGATGGAGATCTCCGACCGGGTCACCATCCTTAAAAAAGGACGTTCGGTTGACACTCTTGAACGGGGCCAATACGACCAGACCCTTCTGGCTCAATTGATGATCGGTAACGACAAGGTGCCGGATTGGGAGAAAACCGGCTCCACCGGCAACGACCTGGTGCTTGAAGTCCGGGATCTGATCGTTAAAACCGACCGGGGGCGCCCCGCACTGAACGGTATGGATCTGGAGCTGCGTGAGGGAGAGATCCTGGGGATTGCCGGTGTCGCAGGCAACGGCCAGAAAGCCCTTGCCGAAGCCCTTACCGGTTTGAAAGAGGCCACCGGGGGCCAGATACTGGCCCGTGGGAACGACATTACCAACAGTACGGCCAAAAGCAGTTACATCGCCGGCATCGCTCACATTCCCGAAGACAGAAAGACCATCGGAATCGCACCCGATATGCCGGTCGATGAAAACCTGATTATGAAGTCCTTTAAAAACAGGGCCTTCCGTAAGGGGATCTTCCAGAATCGAAAAGCCATAAGGGACAACGCACAACAGAAAATTGCGCAGTTCGCCATCAAGGCCGGGCCCCAGGGAGCTCCAATTGCCAACCTGTCCGGCGGGAACATTCAAAAGGTGATTATTGCGCGCGAACTTTCCGAACACCCTCAGGTCTTGGTTGCCCTTTACCCCACGCGTGGTCTGGATATCGGTTCCGCAGAATATGTGCACAAGGTGATGGCCGAGGGGGCCACCAAAGGCATGTCCACCCTCCTTATCTCTGAGGACTTGGATGAGCTTTTGAAACTTTCGGATCGAATCGCCGTGATGTTTCGGGGCCGGCTGGTCGGTTATGCCGACCCCGCGACGGTTTCCCGGGAGGAGATCGGCCTGATGATGAGTGGAGAGGTGCCGTCATGAGCCTGGTCATCGAAAGGCGTCAGATCGCCTCCCCCTGGGTCCGATTTTCCATGCCGGTGGTATCGGTCGGGGTAGCCCTCTTTGTTGCCGGTTTTCTGCTGCTGGCCTCCGGGGTGAACCCTCTGGCCGCCTATCAGGAGATCGTGGTCAGCGCCGTCGGGGATATTTACGGCCTGTCGGAAACACTGGTCAAAACCACCCCGTTGATTCTGACCGGACTGGGCGTCTCCCTGGCGTTTCGAATGCAGATCTGGAATATCGGCGCCGGGGGGCAACTGTACATGGGGGCCGTCGGTGCTACCTGGGTCGCCCTGTTCTCAGGCATCGA
>JANQIN010000278.1 GCA_028282145.1 Thermodesulfobacteriota bacterium
ATCCGCATCAGGATGATGAGAGGGTAGGGATAGCTATCACCCACCACTTCCTTGTGGGCAAACTCCAGTCGATGCAGAACCCCCTCGATACGTTCCAGAGAAAAGCCCTCACTGGCCACCTGTTCGAGGGTTTTAAGTACCAGCGTTTCAATCGCTTCGGTTTTGTCAGGATCGGTCCCTTGCAAACCGGTAGCAAAGCAGGTGGTCCGGTTTTCATCGTCATAGCCGGCGCCGGGGGCCAGGTTGGCACCCAGCTTGGATTCCAGGAGTGCCTTGTACAGGGGGGCGCCGGGGTTGCCCAGCAGCAGACTGGACAGCAGGGACATGGCAAGGCGGTCAACGCTGTCGTTGATATCGTTGGTCAGCCAGGCGATCTGAACAAAGGTCTTTTCGTCTGTTGGCTGACCCGGCTCCAGCGGGTAGATCTCTTCCACCCGCCGGGGTTCGGAATAGCGCTCCTCCAAAGGGACCAGGCTTTTGACCTCCCGTTTGTCGAAACGCTGCAACGCCTTCTCTTGTACAAAAGCTAACTGTTCCTCCAGTGGCAGGTTGCCGTAGCTGAAGATATAACTGTTGCTGGGATGGTAATAAGCAGCATGGAACTCTTTCAACTGTTTCCAGGTCAGGGCAGGAATGTCACTGGGCTCACCCCCCGAATTGTGATGGTAGGTGGTCGTGGGATAGAGGTGGCGCCCCTGGCGGCGGTGCATCAGCGAGCCGGGGTCGGCCATCGCCCCCTTCATTTCGTTGTAGACCACCCCTTTATAGGTCAGGGGAGTGGTCGGGTCGTCCAGGGTTTCAAACTCCAGTCGGTGGCCTTCCTGACTGAAGTCTCTCTCGCTGATCAACGGGAAGAAGGTGGCGTCCAGGTAGATATCCAGCAGGTTGTAGAAATCCTTCTTGTTCTGACTGGAAAAGGGATAGAGTGTCCAGTCACTGGCCGTCATGGCATTCATAAAGGTGTTCAGTGACCGCTTGAGCATGGAGAAAAACGGATCGCGAACGGGAAAACGTTCGGAACCGCAGAGGACCGTATGCTCGAGGATGTGAGCGACCCCGGTCGAATCTTCGGGTGGAGTACGGAACCCCACCGCAAAGAGATTGTTGTCGTCATCGCAAGCCACATGCAACATGCGCGCGCCGGTGACCTGGTGGGTGAGATAGTACAGGGTGAGGTTCAGGGTATCGATCGGCTCGATGCGGTTCAATTGAAACCCGTGGAGACTGTCTCCCGGGGTCAGGCCGTTCACAGACATAACAACTCCTTTAAAGGACGAATTTCATACGTCAGGTGTGCCACCTAGTCTATCGGCTGGCGCGCCCGACGCAACAGGGTCTGACGAAGTAACTATCTATACCATCCTGCCGGAAGGATCGGCAATGAGGAAAAAGGCAACAAAACTGGTCGTCTTTCGAGTTGCGGGATTGGTAATACCAGTGGGAAAATGACCATGATTTTCACAATCCCCGTACTTTCATGAGTCAAAGAACCTCGCGGCATCGAAGCCAACCCTTCCGGAAAGGGCCCTTCTCATGAAAGTCCCCATTTATCAAACACTGTTTGATTTATTCTCCTATTTATATATGGGAAAATCGTCGGAAAATCTCCCGCATTTTGTCTGATTTTCCCTGGGATTGCGGCCTTGGTCAGTTGGTATTACCACAGGACGAAAACTCCTTGACTAACCCCCAATGATCCGATACATTCTGGTGCGTTTATTCTAGGAGAAAACTACTGTTTGGTCGTTGTTCTAAAGTTCTGCAAGTACTTTGGAGTTTGGGATCGTTTGTTTTCAGAGAAGCCTACATTCGGTAAGTGAGGTAACAAACATGAGTCAAAATCTCGAAACGTTTGTGAAGCACGTCTGCCGTGAAAACGGCAACGATGCGGGGCGGATGATGGACATCTGCCGCGCTGTGCAGGCTGAGTTCCGTTGCGTATCGCCCGAGGCGATGACCCTGATCGCTCAGGAATGCAACTGTGATCGCAGCCAGGTGGAAGGCGTGGTGTCCTTCTACCATTTCTTCTCCACCAAAAAGCAGGGTGAAGTCGTTATCTGGCTGTGCGATGACGTCATCGACGAAATGAAAGGTTCTGCGGATGTGGCCGAGGCCCTGAAGCAGGAACTGGGTGTCGATTTCGGTCAGACCACCACTGACGGTAAATTCACTCTCGGTTGGACCCCCTGTATGGGACTGCCCGATCAGGCGCCCGCTGCCATGATCAACGAAGAGCTGGTCACCAACCTGACCGGTGACAAGATTCGTGAAATGGTTCGCGAGCTGCGCGCCGGTGCTTCCGTCAAGGACCTGGTCAAGGTCCCCGGCGATGGCATGAACGCCGACCCCCGCCTCAACACCATGGTGAGCAACAACATCCGTGTGAAGGGTCCGGTTATCTTCGCTGACATCGAAAACGCTGTCGGTCTGAAGGCCGCCTTGGCCAAGACCCCCGAAGAAGTCATTGAAGAAGTCAAGACTTCCGGCCTGCGTGGTCGTGGCGGTGCTGGTTTCTCCACCGGCCTCAAGTGGATGTTCACCCGCGGTGCTGAAGGTGAGCAAAAGTACATTATGTGTAACGCCGATGAAGGTGAGCCCGGAACCTTTAAGGACCGGATCATCCTGACCGAGTGTGCCGACATGGTCTTCGAAGGCATGACCATCGCCGGTTACGCCATCGGTTCGACCGAAGGTGTTCTCTATCTGCGCGGTGAGTACGCCTACATGAAGGAATACCTCGACAGCGTTCTGGAAGAGCGTCGCGACGCCGGCCTGCTGGGCAAAAACGTTGCCGGCAAGGAAGGCTTCGACTACGACATTCGCGTTCAGCTCGGTGCCGGCGCCTACGTCTGTGGTGAGGAATCCGCTCTGATCAGCTCCTGCGAAGGGACCCGCGGCGACGTCAAGACCCGTCCTCCGTACCCCGCTCAGAAGGGCTACAAGGGCAAGCCGACCTCCGTTAACAACGTTGAGACCTTTGCTTCCGTGAACCGGATCTTCGTCAACAGCGGTCAGTGGTTCTCCGCCACCGGTTCCTGCGGTTCCAGCGGTACCAAGCTGCTGTCCGTTTCCGGCGACTGTAAGCGTCCCGGTATCTACGAAGTGCCTTTCGGCATGAAGCTGATCGACTTCCTGAAGATGTGTGGCGGCGAAGACGCTATCGCCGTTCAGGTGGGTGGTCCTTCCGGCGAGCTGGTGAATCCCGATGCTTTCGGTCGTTCCATCGAGTACGATGATCTGGCCACCGGTGGTTCGATGATGGTGTTCGGCCCCGGCCGTGACGTCCTCAAGGTCGCTTCCAAGTTCCTCGAGTTCTTCGTTGAAGAGTCCTGCGGTTACTGTACTCCCTGCCGCGCCGGTAACGTCTTCATCAAGGAGCGTCTGGATCGTATCATCGACGGTAAGGGCGACAAGGACGATATCGCCTACCTGGAGCAGCTGTGCAACACCGTTAAGGTGACCAGCCGTTGCGGTCTGGGTCAGACGTCTCCCAACCCGGTGACGTCGACTCTGAAGAACTTCCGCGGAGAGTACGAGTCCCGCATCCAGGAGAATCCGGATCGGATGGAACTGTCCTTCGATATTAACGCTGAACTGACTGAGGCTGCTGCCATCACTGGCCGCATGTCTGAGCACTTCTAAGCCTAAAGGACGAGAGGTACTGAATCATGGAACAAAATCTCGAAGCCATTACATTTACGATTGACGGCGTCGAAGTGCAGGGTATGCCGGGCCAGACCATTCTGGAAGCGGCTGAGGAAGCCGGGATCTACGTCCCCCGCCTGTGCCAGCTGAAGGGGATCACTCCCCACGGTTCCTGCCGTGTTTGCACCGTCAAGGTGGGTGGCAGCTGGACTTGCGCCGCCTGCACCCAGCCCATCTACGAGGGTATGGAAGTCGACAACAGCAGCGAAGAAATCCAGACTCTGCGCAAGGATCTGGTGGAAATGCTCTTCACCGAAGGCAACCACTAC
Organism: Thermodesulfobacteriota bacterium; assembly: GCA_028282145.1. Lineage (GTDB taxonomy): Bacteria > Desulfobacterota > Desulfuromonadia > Desulfuromonadales > Geopsychrobacteraceae > JANQIN01. Next base: position 3,975 of record JANQIN010000278.1, read on the forward strand.
TGCATGTTCTGCGACAAGTCGGGTAACTGTGAGCTGCAGGCCATGGCCTACCGTATGGGCATCATGGCTCCCAAATACCCCTACATCTACCCGGAAGCCGAACTGGATGCGTCCCACCCGGACCTGTTCATCGATCGGAACCGCTGCATCCTCTGTGCACGCTGCGTCAATACCGCCCAGGAGCAGGACGGCAAGTCCGTCTTCGATTTTGCCGGTCGCGGTCCTCACAAGAAGATCATCGTCAACGGCGAAAAGCTGTCCGATACCCAGCTGGCGGCTGCCGATAAGGCTGCAGACGCCTGCCCCGTCGGTGCAATTCTGCCGAAGAAGGGTGCTTACGCCAAGCCGGTCGGTGCTCGTGATTACGACGATGCCCCCATCGGTTCCGACATTGAAGCCAAAGTCTGCAAGTAAGCGGACATTGAGACGCGAGGTATAGACCAATGAGTAAACCAAAGGTTGCTACTGCCGCTCTGTCCGGCTGCTTCGGTTGCCACATGTCCATCCTGGACATTGATGAGCGGATTCTGGACCTGATTGAGGTTGTGGATTTCCACAAATCCCCGATCAATGATATTAAGACCTTCACCGAACGTTGCGCCATCGGCATTATCGAAGGTGGCTGCTGCAACGAGGAAAACGTGGCTGTTCTGCAGGACTTCCGTAAGAACTGCGACATCCTGATTTCCTTCGGTGACTGTGCTACCATGGGTGGTGTTCCGGCTCTGCGTAACGGCATTCCTCTGAAGGAGTGCCTGGACGAGGCTTACATCGATGGCCCGACCGTTCACAACCCCAACAAGGTTGTCCCGAACGACCGTGAGCTGCCCCTGCTGCTGAACAAGGTGCGTCCCTGCCAGGAGATCGTCAAGATCGACTACTCCCTGCCGGGCTGCCCTCCTTCGGCAGACACCCTGTGGGAAGCGCTGAACGCGCTGCTGGCCGACAAGCCTGTCGACCTGCCCTATGAACTGATCAAGTTCGACTGATCGAAAGCGGAGGTATTACTGTGGCCGAAAAGCGAATTATTGTAGAACCGGTTACCCGCGTTGAGGGGCACGGCAAGGTTTCCCTGCTGCTCGACGAGGAGAACAAGGTCAAGCAGGCTCGCCTGCATATCGTTGAATTCCGTGGTTTTGAGCGTTTCATCCAGGGTCGTCCCTACTGGGAAATCCCTGTCATGGTGCAGCGTCTGTGCGGTATCTGCCCGGTGTCTCACCACCTGGCCGCCGCCAAAGCCATGGACCAGATCGTCGGTGTGGACAAGCTGACTCCGGTCGCCGAAAAGATGCGTCGTCTGATGCACTACGGTCAGACTCTGCAGTCCCACGCACTGCACTTCTTCCATCTGGCTTCTCCGGACCTGCTGATGGGCTTCGATGCCGATCCCGAGATCCGGAACGTCATCGGTGTGGCCAAGAAGTTCCCCGAACTGGCGACCCAGGGCGTACTGCTGCGTAAGTACGGTCAGGAAGTCATCAAGGCAACTTCCGGCAAGAAGATCCATGGTACCGGCGCGATCCCCGGCGGCATCAACAAGAACCTGTCCATTGCTGAGCGGGACGAGTTCCTGAAGGACATCGACCAGATGGTCGAGTGGTCCGAAGGTGCCCTGAAGGTTGCCAAAGAGTACACCATGGAGCACCTGGAAGAGCTGGGCTCCTTCGGCTCCTTCGAGTCGAGCCACCTGTCTCACATCCGTGAAGACGGTTGCATGGACCTGTACGACGGCGGTCTGCGTGCCATCACCAAAGACGGCGACAAGATCTTCGATCACATCCCCGTCGAGCAGTACAGCGATTACCTGGCCGAAGAGGTCCGTCCCTGGTCTTACATGAAGTTCCCCTTCATCAAGTCCATCGGTCCCGAAGACGGCTGGTACCGCGTCGGTCCTCTGTCCCGCGTCAACACCGCCGACTTCATCGACACTCCCCTGGCAGAATCTGCCCGTGTCGAGTTCATGGCACTGACCAGCGGCAAGCCGAACAACATCACCCTGGCCTACCACTGGGCCCGGATGATCGAAATGCTGCACTCCGCCGAGAAGATCCGCGAACTGCTGAACGATTCGGATCTGCAAGGCAACGACCTGGTAATCAAGGGCGAGCGTCGCGAAGAAGGTATCGCGACTCTGGAAGCACCTCGCGGCACCCTGTTCCACCATTACAAGGTCGACGAGAATGACCAGGTGACCATGGCGAACCTGATCGTCTCCACGACCAGCAACAACATTCCGATGAACCTGGCTGTTCAGAAGATTGCCGAAGAGTACATCTCCGGTAAGCCCGAGATCACCGAGGGCCTGCTGAACCGTCTGGAAATCGGTATCCGTGCCTACGACCCCTGCCTGTCCTGCGCGACTCACGCCATGGGCAAGATGCCTCTGGAAGTCAAGCTGATTGACGCCGAAGGCAAGGTTGTAGACCAGATGGTAAAAGGCTAAATCATGTCGGATGCGCCTAAGCGCATCCACCTGGTTGGTTTCGGTAACCCAGGCCGTCTTGACGACGGCCTGGGTCCTGCTTTGGCAGCTGCGATTGAAGAATTGCAGCTGCCAAATGTTTCTGTGGACTCCGATTACCAACTGACGGTGGATGATGCACACGATGTTGCTCCGTACGACGTGGTTGTTTTTGCCGATGCCGATGTTCGAGGAAGGGAGCCGTTCTACTTTGAATCGGTTGAAGTTGGGGAAGGGATCAGCTTTAGCAGCCATGGGTGCAGCCCTTCTGCCGTTGTGAGTCTTGCCCGGGAGTTGTTTGGCGGCCCCAGGGAAGCCTACCTCATTGGCATGAGGGGGTACGAGTGGGATGCTTTTGAAGAGCGACTCTCCGAAAAAGCCCGCGAAAATCTTGAGGAAGCTATTCAGTTTCTCAAGAAAGTGTTTCAATCCGGCGATTTCGCCGGGTCCGTTATCGAGAATGATGTTAAGGCCCTGTAATGCAGGGCTTTTTTCTTGTTAAAAATTGTTATTTTTGTTAGTGTTATCCAATTCTTTACCTCGGAACGAGGGATTTCGATGGTGCTTTTTATTTTGTGATCAAGGGAGGGGCAGAAATTTTATTTCGAATACCTGACGATGGTCAGGATTGTTGTGAACTGTATGGGCTCTTCCGTCTTTCATCGAATAATTTCTGGTTTTGGGCTGGTACTGGTTTGTTCGTTTTCCTTCCCTGACTTTCTTTGGGCTGACGATAGCGATGCGAACAGTTCACATCAAGAAACTGTAAACGAGCAAAACGACGTTTATACTCTGCCTCCCGTTAAAGTTGTTTCCACGCCATTGCAGAACCAGGGCGGGAAACAGGTCCTTTCTCTTCCCACTCTTGAAAAATTACCTCTGCACGGAGAAACACAGCTTGATGCTCTTGCTGTTGTTCCACGCGTTCAATTTTCCGATGAAGAGAACAATGAAAAGGCCGCCGGTGAGATTTTGCCTCCTCTGATCTCCATTTCCGGAGGAAGAGTCTACGACAACCTGCTCACCGTCGATGGGCTGAATGTCGGTTCACGGACGGATCCGATTCAGGACAGTGACCGGCAGGCGACCCTTCCTCGGCACCATCCCCAGGGGCTCTTTGTCGACAACTGGTTGCTTGAAACAACCGAGGTCTATACACACAATATCCCACCCCGGTTCGGTGGATTTACCGGGGGAGCTGTTCGTTCTGAAACGGTCGATCCGGATCATGAGGCACCTTCCAAACTGCGTTTTCGCACCACCAACGACCGATGGACCGAGCAACACGGACTGGAGGATGTTGAACTCTCAGACAGTGAAAATACCGATCAGCCCAGGTTTGACAAATATTTTCTGGACGGCCTGACCTCGTTCTCTTTGACCGACTCGACCGATATCCTTGTCGGAGCCGGTTATAAAAGATCCAATCTGCAGATCTGGGATAATCGACTTTCCTACGGGAACTTGAGGAAAGAAGATCGAACCCAGCACAGCCTTTTTACCAAAAGCCTGACACGCCTTGAGGATGGCAGGGAATTTCGTTTTTTTGTGCTGTATGCTCCCTACGAAGAGGACAAATTCATCCCCGGGAACCTGAACAGCGAGCACACCTTCAAGATTGGAGGGGGAGCCCTGAACGGCCAATATTCCCGACCCTTTTCCGATGGGACGATGGATGTCCGCCTTGGTCAGACCTGGTCCCAAAGCTCACGGGAAGCACCGAGTCACTACTATCAGTGGCGGAGGGCAGGGAGCAGCAAGGATTGGGGGACAAGCACTTTCAGTAATGAAGGCTGGTATGGTGATATCGACACCGAGTCCTGGCATACCCAGTTTTCTCTGGATGTGGAACGGGAAGCTCCTTCGATCGGTTCGGTGACCCAGAATCTGACTTTCGGGGTTCAGGCCAGTCGGGAATATGCCCTCTACGACCGCAAAGAGACCAGTTATCTCTACCGCTTTACATCCAGCGGCACCGTCGATTGTGCCGGGGATACCGAAACCTGTGAAGACGGGGTCCAATATGCCAACCGCCGATTTGTCTATTCGGAAGGTGAGGCCAATGCGACCATTCATGATGTCGCTCTGTATGGTCAGGATACGTTGCAATGGGATCGACTCACTGTTCGTCCCGGTTTCCGCGTCGGCTACGATGATTTCCGGGGCAACCTGAACCTCGACCATCGGTTTTCAACCGAGTACGACCTCTGGGGCGATAACAGCACTGTGATTACCGCCGGTTTGAATCGTTACCATGGGTCCTATCTCATGGCCTTTGCTCTGCGAGAGGGCATCCCCCCTCTCACCGAACAGACACGGAGCCTGGGGGCTGGCGATATTCCAGGAGCCTGGTCGACCGATACACCGGCAACCAGTACCCTTTACACCACGTCCGATCTGAAAACCCCCTATTCCAATGAGTTGGCTCTGGGAGTCCAACAGGAACTGTTGGGCGGCCTTTTCTCGATTGACTGGGTACAGCGTAAATACCGGGATGAATATGCCCGTGAATCGGTCAAGGTTAAGGTTGGCGGGAAGACCCAGACCACTTACTTTCTGAACAATAACGGTCACCGCAACTATCAGAGTATCAGTGCCTCTTGGGAAAGAAACTGGCGCCGCCATTCTTTTCTGCTGGAGCTGATCTGGCAGGAGCAAGAAGGATCCAAGGAAGATTATCTGGATATTGTCGACCTCGAGGATCTGGAAGATATCGTTGTGTTCCAGGGAGAACTGATCGCCAAGATCGACCTGCCGCGAAACGATTTCAATCGGGCCTGGAAGGGCCTCCTGGTCTACAGTGTGGATCTCCCTTTTGATTTGACCTTCTCCAATATCACCACCTATCGCAGCGGTTATCTGGATGTTTACGACACCAAGGAAAACACTTCCGATGGCTACGATATTTACGATGTCCGGGAGCTCGATCCAAACATCCAGTTTGACTGGAAGGTGCAATGGCGTCGCGTCTTTTCCGATACGTCCGGGTTGTTGGTCAGCCTTGAAATCTACAATGTCCTGGATCGGGTCGAGTTGGTGGGAGATGATTCCGATGACTATGAAATCGGTCGTCAGTTCTGGCTGGGTCTGGAAACCTGGTTCTGATCAGAGATTCAGATAGACAAGTCTCTTTTCGTCTTTCCCCTGCAGATAGTTGTTGATCTGAACTTCCAGCGTTCCTTCAGGAAGGTCGGACGGCAGTTCGATCTCCAGAAGTCCGGGAACGGAATAATTGGGGGTCAGTTTCCTCGGGATCGGGATGGCCCGAAGACTGGTATTGTCTGTCAATAACGCATGCCCCTCTCTTTGCACCACCTCCTGAATGCGGTTTGCACCTGCAATTTCTCCCACCCACTTCATTTTGGAAGGGGAGGACATATCGATCAGACAAAGGGTTCCTGCCGAGTGATAGGTCAGTGCCTGTCCGTTATGGACCCATAAATTAATGGTGTATCCCGGCAGCTGAAGGCTGTCGATTTCATAAGGGGTCAAAGGCCGATCGATATCCAGGGAAACCAGGCCCAGTTCATGGTTGGACGCAAAGAGCGTGTCTCCCTGGCGACGGATTCGATTGTAGCGGGAAAACTGGCTTTCCGGCCAGCTGGCAACTTTGTGTGCCCGGACAGTCGGTTCTTCCGGGGTGGAAAGATCGACTGTGAGCAGGCCCTGTTTAGCGCAGGAAACAAAAAGCCAATCGTCATGAAAAGCCAGATCGAGAATCTGGCCTTTCGGAAGATCGAGATGGCTGATCTTTCTGCCCCCTTCCTGAGGATAAAAAGAGATGCGTTTCGCCTCTGCAACAGCAAGAAGAGACGGGTTGTTTTCAAGTGAAACGACTTTGGACAAGTGGGGCAGACGATAGGCCATCATGGGAGCATGAGGGCGATCCATGTCCATGACATAAACATTATTAAAGATGTCGGCCGTATAGAGGCGGGCATGTCCGAAATGGATGGCAGACAGGCGGTCCGGGAATTCGGTGGAGGCCAGGGTCGTAAAACCCTCACCGGGTTTATGGGTCACCGTTAACAGATGATTGTCGGAGGTGACATAGAGAAGATTGTCCCGGCCGGCCAGTTGGGGGTTCGATCCCAGGTAGATTCGTTCGTTTCCCGGCAGAAGTTTTGGAGTGGACGTGTCGACAGTGTAGAGTTTCCCGTAACCGACGGCGTAAGCCAGATTACCCAATGGGGCAATTTGCCGAATCCCCGTATCGGTCCAGATCTCTCCCACCATATGGAGTCTGTTGTTTTCTGACCGGTGAAAGGTTCGAACCCCGGATTGCAGTGCCACCAGGAGCCGGTTGCCCTCCAGGGCCAGTTCATGGGTACGTGCTCCAACTTCGACCTCCTGCACAAGCGTTGGGTTCCCCGGGTTACGGATATCCCAGGCCTGGAGGGGCATGCGCAAACCTGCGGTGTAAGCGAAATCGCCGTCAGACGCAACGGCAAAAGCCCTTCCGAGGGTCGGGGCCTGTCCGACAACCCGTATCCCACCGTCGTTCTGGATACGGCCGATCAGCAAACCGTCAGGACCGTTGGCGACAAGGAGAAGATCGTTCTGGACGGTCAGGTCCCAGGTGATGCTTTTTGTCGGAAGATGCCCGACCTGCAGCGGTTGAGAAGGGTCAGAGACATCGATTACCAAGACACCGTTCTGGCCGTCCACCAGGTAAATCCTTTTCTGATGATAAACCAGCTTTCCTGCAATCCCCGGTGTATTCAAGGTGCTGATCAGCCTCGGTTTGGATGGGATGGCGAGATCGACAATCGCCAAGCCGGCCCGGGTACATCCGACGTAGGCGTAGTGCCCCTGCAGGGCAACGCCCGTCGCTCTCCCCGGCAGCGCCAGTGTGGTCAACAGATTGGGGTGGGCGGGATCCGTTGTGTCCAGAATCTGCAGGTCGTTTTTGTTGTCGGCAACAATGGTGATCTTTCCGTTGGTAGCGACGTCAAATTGTGATTGCCAGGTTCGGAAAGTCCCGAGGATCTGATGCTGGTTGGATATATCGGGAGAGATAAGGACCTGGGTCTGTTCTGAAAAACCGGAACCGCGAAGCTGGAGAATGGGGTTTCCGGTTGGTGACTCTTCGATGGAGAAGGATTGAACCGAGAGGGTCTGTTCGACCGTTATTCTCCCGGGGTTGGAAAGTCCAAGCCACGCATAGAGGGCCAGCGCACCTGCGATGACACAAGCCAGAATCTGCATCCGCTGTTTTTGAGCTCGGTCCACCATTCGACCTTCCCCTGTGAGCTATAGCCATTTTTCCAGCATGGATTGAATCCCATCCAGCCGGAACGGTTTTTTCAGGTAGTCGTTCATTCCGGCCTGTCGGCAGAGATCGACAGTCTCTTCGTAGGCGTTGGCTGTCAGGGCGATAATGGGGGTTTCTATACCCTGAAGCCGGATCTGCCGGGTGGCTTCAAACCCATCCATGATCGGCATCTGGCCATCCATCAACACCAAGTCAAAGCGACCTTTCTGCAAGGCCTCCAATGCCTGTCTACCGTTTTCCGCAAGGGTCACTCTGTGGCCGGCGCCGGAAAGAATGAGCTCGACCAGGGTCTGAGTGTTCGGATTATCCTCTACCAGCAGAATATGACGGCCCGTCGCCACGACGACCTCTTCGGGGGCAGTCGTGGGAGTGGTAATGTCGTTTTCCTCGGGGGTCAGTAGATTCAACAGGCACTGCTGTCGCACCGGTTTGAAAAGATGGTCGCCCTCGAAAGACTCCATGGCCTCCCGACCGCTTTCCGCAGGAGGGATCAGTAGAACGGGGCGAAGACCGGCAAGTGTCGGGTGATTTCGAATGGAACGGGCTAACTGTACACCGGACATATCTCCAAGGGTGAGGTCGATCAGTGTATCGGTATAGGGAGCGCCTTTGCTTACTGCATGCTCAAGTTTTCCGAGTGCCTCTTGGGCACTGGAGGCCAGATCGGCCAAAGCCCCATGTGCTCGAAGTGTCTGGAGTAACGCATCTGCTGCGGCCGGGTTGTCCTCAACAACAAGGATGTTGGGGGAGTGTGGCAGGCGCAAAAGGGACGATCCCGTCTCCTCTTTGTCAAACGTTATCTCGATACTGAAGCGGGAACCACGGCCGGGGGTGCTGTCAAGGATCAGCGTCCCACCCATCTTGTCGACAAGCTGCCGAACGATAGCAAGGCCAAGCCCGGTACCGCCGAATTGGCGCGTGGTGGATGTATCGGCCTGGGAAAAGGATTCAAATATCTTCGCTTGCGCCTCCTTGGTGATACCAATACCGCTGTCGGAAACGGCAATCCTGAGAGATGCTTTTTCCGGCGTGTCCAATACCTCTTCCACATGGACACAAACCTCGCCCTGTTCGGTAAATTTGACGGCGTTGCCGACGAGATTCAAGAGTATCTGGCGGAGACGGCCGGGGTCGCCCAGGAGCATGTCCGGGATGCCGGGTTCCAGGGAACAGACCAGTTCCACCCCTTTGTCGAAAGCCCTTTCCGCCATCAGGCAGACAGCCTCTTCAACGGTCTGTCGGAGTGGGAAGGGGGTGCGCTCCAGAACCAGTTTGCCCGACTCGATCTTGGAAAAATCCAGGATGTCGTTGAGGATTCCCAAAAGGGCATCGCCGGAATCGGACAGGATATCAGCCAGCTCTTTTTGACGAGGGTTGAGCCCCGAATTGCGAAGCAGGTCTGCCATACCCAGGATGCCGATCATCGGTGTCCGGATCTCATGGCTCATATTCGCCAGGAACTGGGATTTGGCCTGATTGGCGGCCTGGGCTTCTTGATGGAGCCGTTCCAGCTCCGAAAGGGATGTCTCCAGTTTCGCTTTGCTTTCTTCCAGAGCGCAGGTCCGATCCTGCACCATCTCCTCAAGGTGATGCTGGTGCTGTTCCAGCTCCTCGGTATGTTGCTCCAGCTGTTGAAGCATCTGATTGAATCCGTCCACCAGGGTTCCGACCTCGTCGTCGGTGGCTCGCATGGCACGAATGGAGAAGTCGTTCTTCCGTCGCACCCGGCCCATGACCTCGGCCAGCTGAAGGATCGGGCTGGTGATCTGCTGTTGAAACCAGGAGGAGAGAAGGAATGCGGTCAGACCGATGCATGCAAGAATAATCAGCAGCCCGAGACCGAACCATTCCAATTGTTTATAGAGAGGAGTCAGCCCGGCCTGGATATAGACGGAGCCGATTTTTTTGTCCCCATCCAGGATCGGCATGACGACTGTGAGGGAGTCCAGGGTGAATTTCTGGAAGGGTTGCCCTGTTTTTAGTTGAAGACGGAGTTCTTCCGCCGGCAGGTAGTGACGTTGGGACTTGCCGTTTATATATTGCGCGAAAGGCTTGTCCCTTTTGTCAAAGATATAGGCGAATCGAATGTTCGGGGCCAACGCCAGACTGGCGAGTGTTTCACGGGCGTTGAAGATGTTTTTGATCCCCAGATTGGCGCGATTGTTGACACCAATGACTTTGGCCAGTGTAGAGACCTGGTGGACCAGCTGGGAGCGATAGTTGGAAACTTCAGCCAACACAAGAAGGACGGTCAGCAAAATGGAGACGGTGACGGCCGTCACCAGTATGGCACCGGTCAACTTTTTTTGAATAGAGGATTTCGTCAAAGACGGCATAGCACAACAAGGTCCTTACTTTCATCCCGATAAAAGAAAGAAACAGGATGGCTCCGGTATGGAGTTATGCAAAGAGTTATACTACTGGAAAAGCGCGTTTTTTGTCCAGTTTTGCCGAAGAAGAAAGGCTAGATACGAATGCTGAGGAGGCTGCCAGGGTTGGGAGTCGCTTCGAGGGGATGGTCCGTCCGATTGCCGTAGGTCGTCCGGACCTGATTCCGGGTATAGGGAGATTCGGTCTTCTCAACGGCCTCAATACTTTTGGACGAGACGGCGGAGATTGGGGACTGGGCTTGGCGGGCCCGGGAGGAGAGGGTCACCGAATCGGTTGCAGACAACTCGCCTTTGGCGTAAGTTTGCTGCACCTTCCGCGCCGCTTGTTGCTGCGGAGTTTGATGGTCGCGTGGCTGCGATACAGGGACAAGAGCACGCGAAACAGAATTGTTTAGAATGTTGCTCACAGACGTATCCCTCTCTAGAGTAGATTTAACTATACCGCAAAGACGAAAAAGGACACAATAAAAAATAAGGGCTTGCTAATGGTCGGTCGAGTTTTGGTGCACATAAAATTTCTGGTCTGCCTGTGTCTGATGGTGGCATGCACGGCGGATACGCCAGCGACCTCTCAATTTTCCTCGGTATCGCCCGATTCGATCATCCTGGCCTATGGGGACAGTTTAACCTACGGCGTTGGTGCTTCGGAGGCGGAGTCATACCCTTATTTGCTGGGAGAGCTGTCCGGGCGTTCGATCCATAATGCCGGCAGACCCGGTGAACTCAGCAAGGAAGGTCTTGATAGACTGCCCCGGGTGCTGGAGGAGGTGAATCCGGCCCTGGTTATCCTGATACACGGTGGGAACGATCTGCTCCAGCGACGCTCTTTGGAAGCCTTGAAGGAGAGTTTGCGCCAAATGATCCTTTTGTGCCAGGAGCAAGGGGTCGATGTCCTGCTGGTCGGAGTCCCAAGGCCTGCACTCCCGCCCGTTATCCCCGAACTTTATCGGGAGTTGGCGGTGGAAACCGGTGTGCCGCTCGAGGACGAGGTCCTTCTCAGAGTCCTCACGGACAACGGCTTGAAAAGTGATCGGGTTCACCCGAATGCACGGGGTTATGCAAAAATGGCCGAGGCGTTTCAGAGATTTCTGCAAGAGGCTGGAGCCCTCTAGTTCCGTGTGGCTTTTGATTCACCCTCTGCGACCTGAGGAGGTTGCGGATTCAGCATGAGAGCCCAGTGGGGAGGGTCATGGGCTGCGAGTCTCTCGAGGACCTGGTGTCTCCTGGGTTTGGGGAGTGAAGCCAATTGTTTCACCGCATCATAAAAGGTTGAAAAGTCGCGGTTTACCTGACGAAAGAGAGTGCGGAATCCGGCGACCCGGGTGTGATAAGTACTGATCGATGCCAATCTTGCGTTATTGATTCCTCTTTGAACCCAGTTGTCGTAGCCTGAAAAGCCCCACCTCGCTTTGAAGGCCCGATAATCTTGCTGCAGTTTCCTTAGAACCAGGTGCTTTTCAACACGTTTCGCCCGGTAGGGGAGATCTTGTTTGTACAAGGCCTGCAAATCCTGACGTCCTTGAAGAAGGAGCTGGATAAACTCCTCGCCTCTTTGTTGCCGATCGAGAAATAATTGTCTTTCTTCCGGAGTACTGTACAGATCGATATAACGAAGAGTGCCCTCTGTTTCGACAGCAACAGCAAACGCTTCGTTAAACGTTGCATCGTTGGGGACATAGAGGACCTGGTGGGCCAGTTCGTGAAAGACCAAAGCTGCTAACTGTGTCGGCGTACTGCCGACAAAGGTATTCAGGATCGGATCGTCGAACCAGTTGAGGGTTGAATAGGCGGGGACGCCGTACAGAGTGACATCGTAACCGTTGCGGTGGAGCTTACCGGCAAAGCGGCGGGCATCGGACTGGCGGTAAAATCCTCGGTAGGGCACACAACCGGCAATAGGGTAACACCATTGTTCGGGCTGAAGACTGAACTCTTGGGTTGCGACGACATTCCAGACCACATAGGGGCGTTTCAGGTCGACGTAGGAGGTGTAACTTTTATTGTCAGGCAGGCCCAGTTCACGGGTTGCAAACTGACGGATCTGCTGGCTCTGATGGAGCTGTTGCCGTAGTCCTGCAGGCGTATCAGGGTGAGCCAGAACGTCCTGAATGGATTCTCTTTTCCGCATCAATTCGAGATGGCCCGATATCGATTGGTTGTAATAGGACCAGTCTCCACAGCCATTGAGGAAGATCAGGCAAAGGAAAAGGCTCAATCGTTTTATGTTGGGCGGACACAACGGCATAGAAAGAGTGTAGCATAGCTGCCGGAGCCCCTCGAAGCTCAGCCCTCGGAATAGTCGGCTCTGGTTTTCTCCAGTTCGCTGGCATAGCGCGCCAGAACCGCGCGGCGTGACAGCATGAATTCCACTTTTCCAGGTTCTCTGGGATCCACCACAGGAAGTTCTTCCAGCCCACGTCCGGCAAGCTTTTTCATCGATTCGTTCAACGGTTCATCCGGCGTGCTTGTGACAACACGGGTTACAGAGATGTCTCTCGCCAGCACCAGGCCCGGGGGCAGATCTTCTGCGAGAATTCGACGGATATCGTTGACCGAAAAGATCCCTGTCATCAAACCCTGGCTGTCGACAATCGGGTAGTAGGCGCCTTCAGCGTCAGCAATTCGGTCCAGGACCTGTGGCAGTGGCAGATGTTCCGGAATCAGAGTCGGACGACGGCCGGTATCCGCCAGATCCCGTACCCGGATATCTTCCATGATATCGACGGTAAAATCGCTCAAATGAGCCGGGGAATCCATGCGACTCGGGAGCTGTTTGTTGTAAATGGTGTTTTTACGAAACGCCAGCATGGAGACCACACAGACCAGCATCAGGGGGGCCAGCAGCCCATAATTCCCGGTCAGTTCGCTGACCATGATCAGGGTAGCGATCGGGGTGTTGGCGACGCCGGCAAAAAAGCCTGCCATCCCGACCAGAAC
>JANQIN010000001.1 GCA_028282145.1 Thermodesulfobacteriota bacterium
GGGAAAGTCAGGCCCTGATGATGCCTCTGGGCGAGATCCGGGGGCTGGGGCCGGGAAGCCTGATCCGTGTTCTGCGTGAGTCGGCGGCACTCCCCGTCAGCGATGCGATGCTGGGACGGGTGGTCGACGCCATGGGACATGCGATCGATGATGGTCCCGAACTCCCGACCGGGCAGGAAAAACCCCTCTATTCACTTCCCCCAGGGCCGATGGCCCGCGAGAATATCAGCTCTCCCCTTGATCTGGGTGTTCGCGCCATCAACGGGCTGTTGACCTGTGGCCAGGGGCAACGGATGGGGATTATGGCCGGTTCGGGTGTCGGAAAGTCCGTTCTGCTCGGTACCATGGCCCGGCATACCCAGGCCGACGTTAACGTTATTGCCCTGATCGGTGAACGGGGTCGCGAGGTCCGCGAATTTATCGAACGGGATCTGGGGCCGGAAGGGCTGGCCCGTTCGGTCGTCGTCTGTGCCACTTCCGATCAATCACCGCTGCTTCGTATGCGGGGCGCTTTTGTGGCCACCGCCATTGCCGAGTATTTCTGCCAGCAAGGGAAGAATGTCCTGTTGATGATGGATTCGGTCACCCGCTTCTGTATGGGAATGCGGGAGATCGGCCTGGCAATCGGCGAACCCCCCACCACAAAAGGCTATACACCCACCGTCTTTGCCACCTTGCCCAAGCTGCTGGAGCGAGCCGGAAACTTCAACGGTATGGGCAGTATTACCGGGCTTTATACCGTGCTGGTGGAAGGGGACGATATGAACGACCCTGTCGCCGATTCGGTCCGCTCCATCGTCGACGGTCATATCGTCCTCAGCCGCGATCTGGCGGCCCGCAACCATTACCCGGCGATCGATGTTCTGGTCTCAGCCAGCCGTGTCATGCGAGACATTATCAGCGAAAATCATCTTCACCTGGCGGGGCAGTTGCGCGAGACTCTGGCCGTTTATAAAGAAGCCGAAGATCTGATCAATATCGGAGCTTATGCCAAAGGATCGAACCCCAAGATCGACTACGCCCTGACCCGTATTGATGCGATCAACCGCTATTTGCGACAGGGAATGACCGAATCGGTCAGTCTGGAAGAGGCCATCGGTGCGTTGGAACCTTTGGTCGCCGATCGTCGGGGAATGGGGGGACAAGACTAACCGATGTCCAAGTTTCGGTTACAGAACGTACTCGATTACCGGCAACGGCTGGAAGACCAGGCGCAACAGAAGCTGGCAGAGTCTCTGGCCCATCGGCAACGATTGCAACAACAGCGGGAGGCCCACCGCTCGGAACTGGATCGGCTGGGGCAGGTGATGCAGCAGCGGCAGCAGGAAGGGATATCGGTCAACGATCTGATGCTCTACCAGACCCGGGTCGACCATCAGGCTGAGGTGTTGAATGGGGTCGAACTGCTTCTTATCGACGCGGAACACCAGGTGGAGGAGTGCCGGAAAGAGGTGCTGACCGCCAGTCAGGACCGGGAATCGATGGACAAACTTAAAGAAAAAGATCTGAAGAAACAGGCCTATAAAGAGAAACAGCGGGAGACCAGCCAACTCGATGAGGTTGGTGCCCGTGGGAGGACAGACCATGACTGAGCACTACCGGATTATTGCCGCTCTCCTTCTGGGTGCTGTGCTGCTGATTCCTGCACCTGGCACCGCCGCAGACGCGGATAGCAACAGCTCTGCGCCGTCTTCCGTCGAAGAGCGTCGCCTTCGCGTCACACTGGAGGAGGAGTACCAGCGGTTGCAGGAGCGGGAAAAAGCATTGGAAGAACGTGAACTGAAGCTAAAGACCTTGCAGCAAGAGGTCGACAAGAGGATTGTGGAACTTCAGGCCCTGCGATCCGAAGTGGACGAACTGCTCAAAGAACAGGACGACGCGACGGTGAAACGGGCTGCCCAACTGGCCAAGATGTACGAGAAGATGGAAGCGGCCAAAGCGGCACGCCTGCTGGTGGGTCTGGAGGAAAACCTGGCGGTTCTTGTCATGGGCAAGATGAAAGCCAAATCGGCGGGGCGAGTGATGAACAATCTGGATGCCGATACCGCAGCTCGTCTCAGCCACGTCTTTACCACCCGCGATTTTGATTGATCGCGGCACAAAAATCCAACGAAAGGAGGTGAAAACGCGATGCATACGATGCCAATGATGCCCCAGATCGATCTTCTGGCAGGTTCTGGAACGGCGATGGGTGCCCCACAAGGCGCACAGATGCCCGGACAGTTCGGTCAGGTGATGGCCGGTCTGGCGAACACCAACGGTATTCCGGCTCAGGCAGGGCTCCCCGGAGATCTGACTCCGGAAACTCTGGCTGCCTGGAAGCAGGCGATGCAGGCAGGTGTTGTTCCTGAACTGGCTCAGTTGCCGGCTGAGGTTCAGACGGCTCTTTCCGAAGGGCTGCTCCCCGACTCCTGGTCGATGGAGATGGATCAACTGGTCGATCAACTGCCCGACGATCCAGCACAACTGGCGCAGGTCCTGAAGGAGATGGCTCCCGAACTGCGGGCCAAGCTGATGGCGGCTTCGGAAAATACCGAAGTTGCTACCCCCGATGGACTGGAACAGCAAGCAGTCGATCCGCCCCTGATTCAGGGGATGGAGAACCCGATGGCAGCGATGGCTGCACCTTCGGTAGAGGTTGCCAAACAGGCGGTCCAAACCCAGGTTCCCGTGATCGGTCAGCAGCAGGCCCAACTTCAAGGACAGGACGTTCGTCTGAATGCTGAAGCCAAGCCGATGGTTGTCCAACCTCAGGTTGCTCAGGCCCAGGTGGAGGATGTCGTTCCGTCTCATCTGAAGCAGGAGATGGATCCGCGGTTTGCCGAACTGTTACAGCCCAAGGGGGAGGAGGCGACTCTTTCTCTGCGTCAGCAGATGGCTCCTGGCCTTCGGGAAGGAATGGCTCAACCGAATGCCGAAGGAACAATGGCCAAGGGAATGTTTTCTGAAGTCGCTCCCGAAGCTAAACCCGAAGCGATCCTGAATGCTGTCAAAAACTTGGCAGGGAAGCAGCCGGCGGGGCCGGAGCTGAATCCTAACCTGTCTCAGGGACAAACGACGCCATTTGTCGGGCCGAATGTTCTCCATGCCGAATCGGTGCAGGCACCCGTCACCGCCCAGCCGGTGGTACAGATGCCTTCCGGACAGCAGGTGGCCGAATCGGTCATCCTCGATCAGGTGGTGACTCACCTGAGCGGCAGCCAGGACGGTGAATCGGGCAAGATGGTTCTTCGTCTGAGACCAGCGGAACTGGGGGAAGTCAAGCTCGATCTGATCATGGACGCCGATCGTCTGAAGGTGCAACTCCATGCCCAGACCCAGCAGGTTCAGGAGGTGATCGAACGCCACCTGCCCAAACTGCGGGATGCGCTGGAACAACAGGGGATGAAGGTCGACGACCTGCAAGTCAATGTCGGCACTGAGGACGAAGCCAGTGAAAGCTGGTTCGCCCGTCAGGATCAACAGCAACAACAGAACCTGAGATCCCATAACGCTTACCCGGAAAACGACGCCTGGGCTCTGGAAGGAGCCGATGAAGGCCTGGCCTCCCAACCGCTGATGATGAATGCGGGCGGGATCAGCCTGCGTGTTTAACCTCAACGACGGGGACAGATTATGTCCAGTGTAAATTCAATCAATAGCACCCTGGTCTCCGGCTCGAGCAGCCAGAGTGGGTTTTCCGAAGAGGTGATGGGGAAAGAGGATTTCCTCAAGCTTCTGGTGGCCCAGCTTCAGCATCAGGACCCGCTGAATCCGCAGGACCCGACCGAGTTCACCTCTCAGCTTGCGCAATACAGCCAGGTTGAGCAATCGATGAACATGAACAAGAACCTCGAAAACCTGGCCGGTATGACCTACGACATGGAGCGGATGAGCGCTCTGGGAATGATCGGCAAGGACGTGACCATTTCGAGTTCCGGGTTCTTGGCCGACGGCACTGAGAAGACCGTTGGGTACCAACTGGGTGGAAACGCTGCTGAGGTCAAAGTGCATATCCTTGACGCCAACGGCAACACCGTCCGGACCATCGAAGGAACAGAGTTTAAGTCCGGTGACCATTTCGTCACCTGGGATGGGAAGGACAAGAACGGCAACACCGTGGAAGATGGTACCTACTTTGTCAGTGTTATGGCACTGGATGCCGATGAGAAGAAGGTGGCATCGCAACCTCTGGTCAAGACAAAGGTTACCGGTCTGGATCTTGACGGTGAGAAGAGTTACCTGACAACAGAGGTAGGGACCTATGGCCTGAATCAGGTCCAAGAGGTTCAGGGAGGCTGATATGACGGACCGCTTCCCCATCCTTCCCGGCACTTTGCCACCCGTAGGCAAGCCGTCGGGGGCCCGCCCTCAGCAACCTGGGAAAACGACGGACGGTCCGTCCTTTGATCAGGTGCTGCAGGACAAGCTGCAGAGCAAACCGTTGGCGTTTTCCCGCCATGCGGAACAACGGATGCAGCAACGGGGAATCTCCTTCAGCCCGACCCAGATGGGACGGCTGGAAGAGGCTGTTTCCCGCGCCAGCGCCAAGGGGAGCAAGGACTCCCTGGTGATGGTCGATGAAACCGCCCTGGTGGTCAGCGTCAAGAACAACACGGTGGTGACCGTGGCCGACCGGGACCAGTTAAAACAGAACGTTTTCACCAATATAGACAGCGCAGTATTCGCTTAGCCGAACCGGTCCTCATCGAGGAGGTTCGCGGGCCGCCGACCGATTGACGCGGCCCCATGAGGAGAGAAGATTATGGGTGTTTCCAGTGCTCTGTATACCGGCGTCTCCGGTTTGAACGCCAACGGTAATGCCATGAGCGTCATCGGTAACAACATCGCCAACAGCAACACCGTTGGCTTCAAATCCAGCCGCACCGTTTTTGCCGACCTGCTGTCGGCCTCCATCACCGGCTCCGGGGGTACGTCCCAGGTCGGTCGCGGTTCCCAGCTGTCCACCGTCACCGGTATCTTCAGCCAGGGGACTTTTGAGAATACCGAGTCCAATTACGATCTGGCGGTCGAAGGGGAAGGTTTCTTCGTCGTTTCCCCCGGATCTTCCAACGAATCCTTCTATACCCGCGCCGGTGCCTTTAACTTTGATGGCGACGGTTACATGGTCAATGCCGAAGGAATGCGGGTTCAGGGCAAACCTTACCTGGCTGACGGCACCCTGTCCCCCGGCGACCCCACCGATATTCAGGTGGCAGTAGGGGCAGAGATTCCGGCGCGTTCCACCACCGATGTCACCCTGACCACCAACCTGAACGCCAGCGAATCCAACCTGGCCTTCGGTAGCTTCAACCCGGCCGACCCGGCAACCTATAACTATTCGGTCTCCTCCACCATCTACGACTCCCTGGGCAATACCCATGTGCTGACCACCTTCTTCCTGAAGAACAGCACCAACAGCTGGGACTATGTCGTTCGCGACGATGGCGGAACCACCCTGGCGACCTCCGGTGGTACCGGTCCCCTGACCTTCGATACCGGTGGTAATCTGAGTGCTGGTGGTACCATCAATATCGCGGGTGTGAACTGGGCCAACGGCTCGGCCGCTCAGACTTTCGATGTCAACTTCAACACCACCCAGTACAACAGCAACAGCCAGGTTATCTCCCAGGACCAGGACGGTTACGGCCCCGGTTCTCTGACCAAGATCCTGATCGACAGCGAAGGGAACGTGGTCACCAACTACTCCAACGGCGAGCAGATCAAACAGGCCGCCGTGGTTCTGGCCAAGTTCCCCAACCCCCAGGGGCTCTTCCGTGAGGGCGGCAACCTGTTCTCATCGACTGACGCTGCGGGCCCGGCCCGGACCGGTATCGCCGGTTCAGAACTGGGAACGATCTTCACCAACAGTCTGGAACAGTCCAACGTCGACCTGGGGGCCGAGTTCGTCCGCCTGATCACCACACAGCGTGGTTTCCAGGCCAACTCGAAGATCATCACCACGACTGACGAACTTTTGGGTGAACTGATCAATCTGAAACGCTGATGGCGTTTAGTCAATTTTCTGACATGAGCCAATGGGCCGTCCTTCGGGGCGGCCCATTTCTTTGTGCCCCGAAAAATTTCTGCTGTTTTACATCAGGGAAATTCTGCTGAAACAGACCGAAAAACCGGTCTTTTTCAGGGGCGCGCTATGGTTGATTTTCTGAGTGATTGCGGATCGTTCAGGGTGGCATATAGTTTGCTATGTTAATTCCCCGTCACCGGTTTGACATGTGAAACTGAATTTAACAATAGGTACTGAGGTAGTCCATGGATATCACAACCATCATCGGGATATTGACCGCATTCGGCCTCATTATCTCCGCCATGGCCCAGGGGGCCGGTGGCCTGGTCACCTTTATCGACGTCCCGTCGATGATTATTGTTATCGGAGGGACCACCGGGGCAACATTGATCAACTGGCCTCTGAAGGAGATCCTCGGAACCTTCGCCATCATCAAGAAGGCGTTTTTCGCTACCGACCATGTTTACAACGATACGATCGAAAAGCTGGTTCGCTACGCTGGCCGTGCTCGGAAGGAAGGGATCCTTTCGCTGCAGTCAGTGATGAACGAGGTGGAAGACGAGTTTTTCCTCAAAGGGCTGCAGGCTGCTGTTGACGGTCAGGAACCGGAAGCATTGAAAGAGATGCTGGAGATTGAGATCAACTTTGTCATGGAGCGCCATGAGAAGGGTGCCGAGATTATGACATCCATGGGCTCTTTCGCTCCGGCGATGGGGATGGTCGGAACATTGATCGGATTGGTGCAGATGCTCCAGTCGATGGAAGATCCTTCCTCCATTGGACCGGCGATGGCGGTCGCCCTGTTGACCACCTTTTACGGTGCTGTCCTGGCCAACGTCTTTTTCCTGCCCATGTCGGGTAAACTGAAAACCCGTTCCTCCTCCGAGGTTCTCAATATGAGCCTGGTGGTGGAAGGGATGAAGTCGATCCTTGAAGGGGAGAACCCCCGTCTGATGGAACAGAAACTTCACGCGTACGTCGCGCCGAAATTGCGCGAGAGCAACTTCGGTAAGAAGTAGCGGAGAAACGATGCCTCCTGAGAAGAAACCAAAAAAGGCGGCAGGGGGAGCCCCCGCATGGATGACCACCTTCGCGGATATGGTGACCCTGTTGCTCACCTTCTTCGTGCTGCTGTTATCGATGGCGCAGCTCGACAAGGTCAAGTTCAGTGAGGCATCCGGCTCCCTCAAAGGAGCTTTCGGGGTGATGATGTCCAGCTCCAGTACCGAGGTCTCTCAACCCCGGATCGTCGACTTTGCACCCATGGACGATGACTTGGCGAGTCGCCTTTATCAACGGATAATGACCCAGATGCATCGTCTCCGGTTGGAAGAGGATATGGAGCTGGTGAAAGACCGGGGTGCAGTGGTTCTGCGAATCAACGCTTCCCTGTTGTTCGATTCGGGCGAAACCCGGATCAAGCAGGAGGCTTACCCGGTTCTGGAAAAGGTCGCCAAAATGATCCAACCGCTGCCGTTGAACCTTCGGATTGAGGGCCATACCGACTCCCGTCCGATTTACGGTCGGGATATGACCAACTGGGATCTGTCGGCGCAACGGGCGGTGTCGGTTCTCCGACTTCTGGCCAACCGAAGCAGCTTCCCGCTTGATCGGATGGCGGCTGTCGGCTACGGCGCTGAGCGACCCCTGGCCCCCAACGATACGGAAGAAAACCAGGCATTGAATCGCCGGGTGGAATTTGTTCTTGAATCGTCTACCGGAAACAACGAAGAGTTGCCGTATCTGGTCGATACCCAGGACCAGTCACCCTTCTAGGCCTACAGGAGAGAGGCATGGCTGAAAACGAAACCCCGGAAGAAGAAAAAAAAGGTGGTGGCAGCAAAAAGCTGATCATTATCGGTGCCATTGTAGTTCTGTTGCTGGCCGGTGCCGGCGCAGGTGCCTATTTCTTCCTGATGAGTGAAGACAAGCCCAAGGATGGCGCGGCGGAGGAAGAGGTGATGGATCCTCTGGCCAGTATGCCCGGTCCGATGATCACTATCGACACCTTTATCGTCAATATCCTGGACGAAAACAATACCCGTTATCTGAAAGCGGCCATGTCGATCGAGTGTGCCAATGACGTCGTCGCTCAGCAGGTAGAGGCCCGCAGACCCCAGGTGCAGGACGCGATTCTGCTGCTGGTGGGGAACAAGACTTACGACGAACTCCGTGATTTGCAGGGCAAACTGCAACTGCGGGCGGAACTGCTGCATCGCCTGAACCAATTGTTGCCCAAGGAAGGCGGCATCAAGCACATTTACTTTACCGATTTCGTGGTCCAGTAGGAGCCTTTGTGGAGCGGATTCTTTCCAAAGACGAGATTGCCGAGCTCCTTTCGGCGGTAAAGCACGGGGATGTCTCGGTTGAACCGGAGGGTGACCAGCCGGAGCTGAACAAAGGTGCCGATGCGGTCAAGATCAATCTGGCCGATATGCAGGGGCCGGGCAACTGGCGCCTGGACAACTTCGACATCATTCTGGACTCCTACGCTCAGAATCTGGGGATCTCTCTGGCGAACCGGATCCAACGGGCCTCGACAGTCAAACGAACCACGATGGAATCGATGGAGTTCGGCGGTTTTATGAACGACCTGGCCGAAAAGTCGATTGTCTCCCAGTTGCGTCTGGACCCGGTTCGTTGGGGGGGGCTGATGGTGTTTGACCCCATGCTCTCCTATGCTCTGATCGAAATCCTGGTGGGGGGGTCGTCCGAAGGGACGTTGACCGTTCCCAAACGAGAAATGACCCCGATTGAGCTCAGCCTGGTTCGATCGATCGTCACTCTCTGTTGTCCCGATCTGGAGAAGGCCTTTATGCCGCTGGACCAGATCGACGCCGGGGTGGTACGAACCGAACGAAACCCGCGCCTGATCAAGCTGGTCCCTCCTGACGCCGGGGTATTGGTCGCCACCTTCGAGATCACCATCGAAAAATGGGCCGGTAAGATGCATCTGCTGATCCCCCATCAGTCCCTCGAACCTTACCGGGAGAAACTGATCGAGGGGGCGGTCACTCTGCCGCCGGCAACCCAGAGCACCCACTGGAAGCAGACCCTGCACAGCGAGCTGAAGGATGTAAATCTGCGACTGACGGCCCAAGCCGGTCTGCTGTCTCTGCAGGTACGGGATATTCTGGAACTCCAGGTCGGAGATGTGCTTGATCTGGGGACCAATCCCGATGCGCCAATGAATATCCTTGTGGAAGGAAAACCCAAACTCAAAGGACTGGTTGGTGTCCGCGACGGCCGCAAAGCGGTGCGGGTAACCGGCTGTATTAGCCATGGAGAATGATATGACCGAGGATCCGAACACCCCTGAAGCTGCTGCCGAAGCGTCCGCCGGCGATTCGATGGCCGAACTGAAAAACCAGGGGATCAACCTGCTGCTGGACATTCCGTTGGATGTTTCGGTGGAGGTGGGCCGAACCAAGATTCTGGTGCGGGACCTGCTGCAACTGACCGAGGGCTATGTTATCGAACTGGACAAACTCGCCGGGGAGACCC
Organism: Thermodesulfobacteriota bacterium; assembly: GCA_028282145.1. Classification (GTDB taxonomy): domain Bacteria; phylum Desulfobacterota; class Desulfuromonadia; order Desulfuromonadales; family Geopsychrobacteraceae; genus JANQIN01. Next base: position 9,512 of record JANQIN010000001.1, read on the forward strand.
TGGACGTCTATGTCAACGATCGCCTGATTGCCCGTGGTGAGGCGGTGGTGGTCAACGACAAGTTCGGTCTGCGTCTGACCGATGTGGTCAGTCCGGCCGAGCGGATCGAGAATCTGGGTTGACGATGCTGCGTCTCCTTCTTCCCCTGCTAGTGACACCTACCCTGGTGTGGGCCGCCGAGACGGCCCCCAAGGCCCCTGGAACCATCGGCCCCTTTCTCAAGATGCTCGCTTCCCTGGGGCTGGTGGTGGGGTTGCTGCTCTTGTTTTACGCCGCCTACAAGCGTGGATTCGGCATGCTTCCCGGAATCAAGGAAGGAAAGATCAAGGTGCTGGAAAGCCGGCCCCTGGGGGGCCGGAAGTTTCTTTGTCGGGTTCAGGTCAAGGATCAGGAGCTGCTGCTGGGGGTGACCAACGATCGGATCAACCTTCTGACCGAACTGACATCGGAACCGGAAAACCGTTTCGAACAGGAACTGTCTGACGCGGAGAGTTCGTCGTGAGGCGCCTCCCTCTGCTGATCACCCTTTTACTGTTGCTGGTTCCGGCAGCAGCGATGGCTCAGGGGTTGCCGACGATTTCGATCGGTATCAACGAGGCCAGTGAGCCCCAGCAGGTATCGACAGCGCTGCAGATCCTGTTGTTGCTGACCGTTTTGTCGGTGGCTCCGGCGATCCTCCTGATGACCACCTCTTTTACCCGGATTGTTATCGTGCTGGCCTTTGTCCGCCAGGCGATGGGAACCCAGAACGCCCCGTCCAACCAGATCGTGGTCGGCCTGGCGCTCTTCCTGACCTTCTTCATCATGGCGCCGGTATGGAACCAGATCAATGACAATGCTCTGCAGCCTTATCTGGGGGAGGAGATCAGTCAGGAGGAAGCGATAAGCAGGGCGGTGGTCCCGATCCGCACCTTTATGCTCTCTCAGACCGAGGAAAAGGATCTGCAACTGCTGATCGGAATTTCCGGCCAGGAGCAGCCAGCCAACCGTGACGCGATCCCGACGCTGACCCTGATACCGGCCTTTATGCTGAGCGAAATCAAACACGCCTTCCAGATGGGATTCCTGCTCTTCATCCCGTTCCTGGTGGTCGATATGATCGTTGCCTCCATCCTGATGGCGATGGGGATGATGATGCTTCCGCCGATTATCATCTCGCTGCCGTTCAAGATCCTGCTCTTTGTGCTGGTGGATGGCTGGTCTTTGCTGGTCGGTTCCCTGGTGCAGAGCTTCTTCGGCGGAGGGTAGGGCCTGATGACTCCCGAAATGGTGGTGGACATTGCGCGACGGGCGCTGGAAATGGTGCTGATGATGGCGGCCCCGATGTTGTTGGTGGCTCTCTTTGTCGGTCTGTTTATCAGTGTTTTCCAGGCCGCGACCCAGATCCAGGAACAGACCCTGACCTTTATCCCTAAAATCGTGGCGGTTTTTGTGACCCTTCTTTTTGCGGCACCCTGGATGATGCAGAAGCTGATCGCTTTCACCAAGGGAATCTACGGCATTCTTCCCTCACTGGGAGGCGGTTGACCCCGCTGCCGATCATCGATGGAACTTCCCGTCCTCAATTTCGAGATCGTTCAGTCCTTTATGGTCTGTATGGCGCGCGTCGCAGCCCTGCTTGGAACTCTGCCGATCATCGGCACCGGTAATGCGCCACCCCAGGTCAAGGTGATGTTTGCCTTCCTGTTCAGTCTATTGCTTTTCCCCGTCGTCAGCCCTCTGTACAGCCTGCCGGACTATTCGGCCATCAGCCTGGCGACTCTGGTGCTGACCGAAGCGGCGTTGGGGATCATGATGGGTTTTCTGGTGCAACTGATCTTTGCCGCCGTGCAAATGGGCGGGACGGTCATCGGGTATCAGATGGGCTTTGCCGCCGCCAACGTCTTCGACCCGGCTAACAACACCCAGGTCTCGCTGCTGGCCCAGTTCAACAACGTCATTGCAGTGCTGCTCTTCTTCGCTTTCAACGTCCATCACCTGTTCTTCCGGGTGTTGGTCGAATCGTTCAAGCAACTGCCGCCGGGACAGGTCAACGTGATGGGCAACGCGGGTCTCTACCTGATGGAGATGACCTCGCATGCCTTTGAACTGGCGATCAAGTTGGCGGCCCCTATCCTGGCACTCCTGATCCTGTCCAACCTCACTCTGGGGATCATGGCCCGCATTTTTCCTCAGCTCAACGCCTTTATCCTCAGCTTTCCGATCAATATCGGGGTCTCTTTTATCGTCCTCGGTCTCACACTCAGCCTCTTTGTTGCTCTGCTGTCACAGGAGTACCAGGCACTTGAGGCAAGGTTCTTGCAGCTCTTCCAGACATTGCGGTGATCTGTCAGACGGTTGACAGACCGTCCGTATCGCCCGGTTTCGGGCGCTTTCACTGTCATCTCTGGAATTGCGAATGGCCGAAGAAAGCCAACAAGAAAGAACAGAAGACGCCACAGGCAAACGTCGCGAAGAATTTCGCGAAAAAGGTCAGGTGGCACAATCCAAAGAGGTCAATACGGCGGCCCTGATGACCGCGTCTTTGATCCTGTGGATCTTCTATGCCCCGAACTTTATGGAAAAGGTGCAGTCGATCCTCAGCTGGTTGATCCGATACGCCGGTGAGGCTCAGATGACGCCCCTCACGACCATCGATCTGTTGTGGACCATCGCCGGAAAGATGGCGGTGATCCTCTTCCCCATCTTCCTGCTGACCATGATTGTCGGATTTTTGGCTTCTTACCTCCAGGTCGGACCGCTGTTTACCGTCAAACCGTTTACCGAGATCGATCTCAACAAATTCAACCCGATTAAGGGGATGGCCCGCTTTGTCTCCAAGCGCTCCGCCGTGGAACTTGTCAAATCTCTGGCCAAGGTTGGCCTGATCGGATTTATCGCTTATCGAACCGTTGCCGGAGAGTTTGAAGGGGCTCTCGACCTGATCTCCATGCCGCCCTCCGGCCTGCTGCTTTTCCTCGGTCGGGTGGCCTTCCTGGTCCTTCTCAAATCCTGTGGGTTATTGATTTTGCTGGCGATTCTCGACTACGGCTTCACCCGTTGGGAGATGGAGCAAAAGATGAAAATGACCAAGCGGGAGGTGAAAGAGGAATTCAAGGAGACCGAGGGCGATCCGCAGGTCAAGGGGCGGATTCGCTCGTTGCAGATGGCGATGGCCCGGAATCGGATGATGGCCGAGGTGCCCCAGGCCGATGTGGTCATCACCAACCCGACCCACTACGCGGTGGCCCTGTCCTACAAACGGGATGAGATGGCCGCACCGACGGTGGTCGCCAAAGGCGCCGACCATCTGGCGGCCAAAATCCGCGAAATTGCAAAAGAAAATGAGGTACCCCTGGTGGAGAACAAGCCGGTGGCACGGGCTTTGTATAAGGTAGAACTCGGGGAGTCGATTCCCGAAGACCTGTTTAAGGCGGTGGCCGAGATTCTGGCCTATGTTTACGGATTGAAACGGAACTGAGGAGAAACGCGTGGACGCAGAAATTTCAGCACTGGACCATTTCAAAACCAACTGGCGTTCGATTTTACTCCGTAGCGATATTGTCGTTGCGGTGGGCCTGGTGATGATCCTGATGCTGATGATTATCCCGCTGCCGACCATCCTGCTCGACGTTTTCCTGTCCGTCAATATCACCCTGGGTCTGCTGATCCTGATCGTCTCGATGTACACCGAGCGGCCGCTGGACTTTGCCGTTTTCCCGTCGGTTCTGCTGATCACCACCCTGTTTCGTCTTTCCCTTAACGTCGCCAGTACCCGTCTGATTCTGCTGCACGGCAACGAAGGGCCCGATGCCGCCGGTACCGTCATCCAGTCGTTCGGTCAGTTCGTGGTCGGCGGCAACTACGTGGTCGGTATCGTTATCTTCGCCATTCTGGTGGTCATCAACTTCATGGTCATCACCAAGGGTGCCGGACGGATCGCCGAGGTGTCGGCCCGTTTTACCCTGGATGCCATGCCCGGCAAACAGATGGCGATCGATGCCGACCTCAACGCCGGTCTGATCAACGAGGATGACGCCCGTCAGCGTCGTGACGACATCGCCAACGAAGCCGACTTCTACGGGTCGATGGACGGTGCCTCCAAGTTTGTGAAAGGGGATGCCATCGCCGGGATCATTATCACCCTGATCAATATCGGCGCCGGTTTTGTCATCGGTGTGGTGCAGAAGGATATGGCGATGGCCGATGCCGCCGCCAACTACACCGTACTCACCGTCGGTGACGGCCTGGTCGGGCAGATTCCCGCGCTGATCATTTCCACCAGTGCCGGTGTGCTGGTTTCACGCTCCGCCGGGATCGAGGGCGATCTGGGGAACGCCATCCGGGGGCAGTTCAGCCTTCATCCTCAAGCCTTGTGGGTCGTCTCGGGTATCTTGTTCGGTTTTGCCCTGATCCCCGGTCTGCCGACCCTGCCGTTCCTTTTCCTGTCTGCGATTACAGGGACTCTGGCCTGGCTGTTGTTCAAGCAGCGTCGCGCCCAGACGGTTCAGATGGAAGAGGATGTCCCGCCGCCGGTCATGGTGCAGGAAGAGGACTACGACGCCATGCTGAGCGTCGATCTGCTGGAGCTGGAGGTCGGTTACGGTCTGATCTCTCTGGTCGATGCCAATCAGGACGGCGAGCTTTTGCCCCGGATTCGCAGTATCCGAAAACAGTTCGCTCTCGACATGGGCTTTATCGTGCCGCCGGTTCATATCAAGGACAACCTGCAGCTCAAGCCGAACGAATACTCCATCCTGCTCAAAGGGGTAAAGATCGGTAGTGGCGAGATGCTGCCCGGTCATCATCTCGCCATGAATCCCGGCACCGCCACCGAGCAACTCAAAGGGGTGGCCACTACCGAGCCGGCTTTCGGCCTGCCTGCCGTCTGGGTCTCCGAAGACAAGAAGGAGCGGGCGCAGATCTGCGGTTATACCGTGGTCGATATCCCGACAGTGATGGCGACCCACCTGTCCGAGATCATCAAAAAGCACGCTCACGAGCTTCTGGGGCGCCAGGAGGTGCAGAATCTTCTCGACAACCTGGCCAAGGATTATCCCAAGCTGGTCGACGAGCTGGTGCCCAATCTGATGAGCCTTGGGGGGGTGATGCGGGTGCTGCAAAACCTGTTGCGCGAAGACGTTCCGGTGCGAGACCTGCGGTCGATCCTGGAATGCCTGGCTGACTGGGCCACCGCGACACAGGATCCCGATATGTTGACCGAGCAGGTGCGCCAGATTCTGGCCCGCACCATCAGTCAGAAATACGCCCAGGATGACGAGTTCTTGCCGGTGCTGACCCTCGAGCGGTCGATGGAAGGCGCTATCAACGATGCGATTCATACCACCGATCAGGGCACTTATTTGGCTCTGGATCCAGAAATGGCCCAAGGTTTGCTAGGTTCTCTCAGTGAGACCATTCAGGAGATGTCGGCGATGATGACACCCGTGCTTTTATGCCCTCCGACGATCCGAATGCATGTCAAAAGATTGACCGAGCGGTACCTGCCCCAGCTGGCGGTACTGTCTCACAACGAAATTGCCCCGCACCTGAAAGTACGGGCGATTGGAACGGTGAGTGGCCATGCAGGTTAAAGTCTTTGAAGCCGACGATATGACGACCGCCTTGAAGAAGATCAAGGCGACCCTCGGACCCGAAGCGATTATCCTCTCGACCAAAACGGTCAAGAAGCGAGGTCTGGGTGTCTTTGGCGCCCCGACCGTCGAGGTGACCGCTGCTATCGACGAGGCCGGGCAGGTGCTTCCGGCACGCAAGCCCAATCCTCTCGCCTCCCGCCTGGATCGTCCCCAGAAGATCCGGACCGACGATGACCTGACCTATGACGAGCTGCGTCGTTCCCCGGCCTCCGTCCCGGCTCCTGCCGATGACGGTCTGGCCCGGGAGGTTGCCGAGTTGAAGCAGATTCTGTCCCGCCAGGAGCAGACCGCTACGCCGGAGGTCGGTGCCCTGCGTCAGGAGATTGACCAGCTGAAGAGTCTGATTCAGGGGCTGACTCCGCCGGCTCCCGCTTCGACGCCGATCGTTGCACCCTCTCTGCCTCTTGCAGAGCCGCAAAACGAACGTCCTTCGGCCATTGTCGAACTTTTGACGGAGCACGGGGTCCAACCGCAGGTGGCCAAAACCATCGCCCGGTATGTCCAGGCCCAACCCGGTGGTCAGGATCTGGCTGAGCACCAGGTCCGCCCGACGGTGCGCCAGACTGTTCAGACCCTGATTCAAGTGGGGACCGATGTCACCCTTCCTTCCGAAGGACAGCGTCGAGTGGCTCTGGTCGGGCCGACCGGTGTCGGAAAAACGACCACCGTCGCCAAACTGGCCGCTGCAGCCATGAGCCAAGCCGGGCAACGGGTTGCCCTGATCACCATCGATACCTACCGCATCGCCGCTGTGGAACAGCTCAATGTCTATGGGGACATCATGAACCTTCCGGTGGAAGTGGTACTGACTCCCGACGAGATGGACCAGGCCCTGGCCCGTCATCGTGACAAAGATCTGATTCTGATTGATACCGCCGGTCGCAGTCCACGAGATACCGGTCGAATCGAAGAGCTGGGACAGTTCCTGGGGGGGGACCGCAAGATCGACACCTGTCTGGTGATGTCCGCCAACACCCGCGACGCTGAACTGCAGAAGACAGTGGAACGGTTCGGCCAGCTCTCCCCGACCGGAATTGTTTTCACCAAGCTGGATGAATGTGAAACTTTTGGTGCCCTGCTCAATACCCTGGTGCGAACCTCGCTGCCTCTGACCTGCCTCACCAACGGTCAGCGAGTGCCCGAGGATCTGCTGCAGCCGGTGCCTGAACAGATTGCTGCGATGATTTTACCCGTAGACGAGGAACGTCCATGACCCCCGAAAACTCCACCAACGATCAGGCCAGTACCTTGCGCTCCATCTCGGCGACCGAAGCGGTCGGGGCCGTGACACCCGCTCGGGTGCTATCCGTCACCAGCGGGAAAGGCGGGGTCGGCAAGACCTCTGTTGTGACCAATGTCGCTCTGGCTTTGGCCAAACAGGGGCAGCGGGTGCTGATCATCGACGCCGACCTGGGGTTGGCGAATATCGATGTCATGCTGGGACTGACGCCGGAATACAACCTGAACCATTTCTTCCGCGGAGAAAAGACGCTGGAGGAGATTACGGTGGAAGGCCCCTGCGGGATCAAGATTCTCCCTGCCGGCTCTGGGGTGCAGGATATGACCCGACTCGACCCGCATCAGAAGATGCGCTTCATGGAAGAGCTGGACGACCTGAACGCCTCCCTCGATGTGGTGATCGTCGATACCGAAGCCGGTATCGGTGAAAATGTGACCTATTTCAACGTCGCCGCTCAGGACATTCTGGTGGTGACAACCCCTGAGCCGACGGCGATCACCGACGCCTACGCCTTGATGAAGCTGTTGTCGACCCAATATCACCAAAAGCGCTTTCTGCTGGCGGTGAATTCGGTCAAAAATGCCGACGAAGGGCTGGAGGTCTTTGAAAAATTGACCATGGTTTCCGGCCGTTACCTGGATATCGCCATCGATTATCTGGGATGCATCCCGTTCGACAAGCGAATGCGTGAATCGATTCAGCGTCAGAAGTCGATGATCGACCTGTATCCGCAGATTCGAATCAGCCAGGCTTTTAACACTCTCGCAGAAACCCTGCTGGCGATTCCGCCCACGACGCAACCCCAGGGGACGATGCAGTTCTTCTGGCGTCGGCTTCTGAATAACGAGCAGGAGAGCCTTGGATGACGACTACGGGAACATACGGACCGGGTGCCACCGCAGTACGGGATCAACTGGTTGAGGAGCACTTGCCCCTCGTCAGCTTCCTGGTGGAGCGGATGGTGACCCAGGTGCCGTCATTCCTGAACCGGGAAGACCTGGCCAGCGCCGGTATGGCCGGTTTGCTGGATGCGGCCAACCGCTTTGATCCGTCCAAAGGCTTTATGTTCAAGACCTTTGCCGAGCAGCGGATTCGCGGCGCAATTCTCGATGAAGTCCGCCGGATGGACTGGTTCTCCCGCAGCCTGCGGCAGAAACAGCAGCAACTGAATCGGGCGATCGATCAACTGGAACAGCAGTATGGTCGTTCTCCCGAAGAAGAAGAGATCGCCCAGGCGATGGAGTTGTCGATCGATGATTACCGTGAACTGCTGAGCCAAGTGAGCTATCTCGGTTGTGTCAGTCTCAACGAAACCCTCGATGACAATGATGAAGGGCGCAGCTTCCTCGATGCCCTGGCCGACGACAAGGAGCCCGGGGTGCTCGACCGCCTGGAGCAGTTCGAGCTGACCCAGGAGATCGCCGGATATCTGGAAAAATTGTCGGAGAAGGAACGGTTGGTGGTTGCCCTTTACTACTACGAGGAGCTGACCCAGAAAGAGATCTCGGAAGTTCTGGAACTCAGTGAGGGGCGGGTTTCCCAATTGCACAGCCAAGCG
>JANQIN010000014.1 GCA_028282145.1 Thermodesulfobacteriota bacterium
AAAATCTCCGGGCAGAGGCAATAGGAGCATATTTCTTCCTGATCGCCCCAAAGCCGATAACACTTCTCCCCGGGCTGCGGAGCCGGATCGCCCCAGTAAGATCGAGCCGCCTGGTTGGCCCACATCACGTCATATTCCGGCCCGATCAAGTAGATTGGATCATCAATGGCGTTCAGTAAGGCCGCAAATTCCTGCGAAAGTTGTCGGTATTCCATGGTTTTTTCACGAAGCGCTCTTTCGGCTACTTTGCGCTCGGTGACATCAAAGATGATGGAATACAAAAGGGTCTGGCCTCCCACATCGATAGGACCGGAATGGACCTCAACATCCCGAATCTCACCCGTAGCCAACTGGTGCCTGAACTCATCGAGCCGCCCATCGGCATCGCGAACCTTCTTCATCTCTGTTCGCACACGACTTTCGGGCCAGATATTCAGGTTCCATATGCGGAGTTCAGCCATCTGCTCCTGGGAGTAGCCGTAAAATTTGAGAGCGGCATCGTTGGCATCCACAATTTGTCCGGTTTCGGGATCGATCAGCAGAGCCACAGCCTGTGTTCGATGAAACATCTGGCGATAGCGCTCTTCCTTTTCGTGCAGCACAAGGGCTGCTTCCCTCTGTGTCTGGATGGAGTAGATCTGGGACACGAGATGCCTGGCGGCACCGGAGCTGTCACGAACCACCCCCGAGCTCAAATGACACCAGATCACTTCACCGGATTTGGCGACATATCTCTTTTCAAAGTGGCACTGGTCCACCTCGCCCGCTACCATGGCCCGCAGGACCTCAAACCCTTTCCCAAGATCTTCTCCAAAAGTCACGTCGGCAAACGTTCGCGATTGCAATTCTTCCTCGCTGTACCCCAAAAGCCCGCAAAGTGCCTTGTTCACCTCCATGAACTTTCCGTTCAGATCAACCAGGGCCATTCCGTGGGGTGCCAGATCAAAAGCTTTGCGAAACTGTTCTTCCGACTCCTGTATCATTTCCCGGGCCTGCCACAGATCCGAGATATCCTGGGTGACACCGATAATTTTGTACTTCTGCGCCTCATCTCCTTCCAGACGTCCGACCATGGATCGAAAATACCGGATGTCTCCATTGTCCGGATGACTTCTAAAAAGATATTCCCGGTAAGGTTCGCCGGATGCCACCTCTACCAGACCTTTAAGGATTTTTTCCACATCATCCGGATGAGCAGATAAAAGATACTCATTCATCTCCAGATCCGCTTTCTTGAGGGATAGCCCTTTCTGCGTCAACATCTCCCGGGATAACTGGAGGCATCCCTGTTCGATCTCCCATCCGGCAAGGCCGGCCAATTCCTGGCTGAGGCGCAACTCTTCTGTCCTTTGCCGCAATTGCGCCTCGGCATTGTGCAAAGCTGCCAGTGTCAGTTTTTCCTGGGTGATGTCCTGAACTTTGCAGACCCAGAACTGGGGGTGCCCCTCGACGTCCCTCACCAGGCTGGTGTTGGTACGGCCCCATACAAGAACACCATCTCGCCGGATATAACGCTTTTCCACGACAATCTGCTGTCTCTTGCCCTCCAGCATCTCGGTCATCAATTGACGGGTTGTTGCCAGGCTGTCCTGAAACAGGACGTCGACCATCTTCTTACCCGCCAAAGAGCCCACGTCGTAATTGAGAAACCGCTCAAACGCCTCATTGACCTGAACCAGTGTTTCATTCGTATCCCGGACGACCAAACCGATCTCCGTCGACTCAAAAATCGACCGATAAAACTGTTCGCTTTGCCGGAGGGATTCTAGAGCATCGCCAAGGAGATTGTCTTTTTCGGAAAGTTCCCGGGCTAACCCATCCAGTTTTGCCTCGCGCTGCTCGAGCTCCGTCTCCAGAACGGATATGGAAGACTTCGCCTGTTCCGTCTGGTCCAGTTGGATGCAGACACTACCGACAGTTTGTGCCAGATTCTCGAAAAAGGTGACCGTCTCTGCCTGAAAACGGTCTTTGGAACGATCAACAAGTTGAAGAAGACCGATGTGGTTTTCCCGGCCCTTCAGAGGAACCAGCAACATCGATTCAAACCCGTGCTCAACACACGTCTCTCGGCAATGTAGCGGCAGAAGATCGGCCTCTTCGCTGGCAAGAAGTTCCGTCAGGCTGTTGGTCCAGAAGCTCCCGTTGGGGGAAAGAAAACTTGCTTCTGAAGTGATCGTCCCTTGAAGGACCCCACCGCAGACACATGCCAGGGGGGAACTCACGTCGCTGTCTTCAGACATCTCGCAAAGCAGAGAGTTTTCTCGTTGCAGAAAAGCGGAAGAGAGCCCCTTTTGGACGTAATAGGGGTAATCGGCACCTCTTGGAAGGCGTAGCCCCACGGCATCCAGTTGACACTCCGCCCGCAGGACCCCGACCAACCGGCGAAGTCGTTTTTCAATACTGTGCGGCTGACTGAGCACCTGCAAAACCAGCAACGCAATTTCAGCCGAAGGAAGGATTTGTTGCTTTTCAGAAGCGACGTTCAACGAGTTACTCACCTCAGAGTTCGGCTGCCGAAGAAGCGTAGCCGAGTAAATACATCAACAAAAAAAGCGGCCCACACATAAAAAGGACCTGATTAGTCGCCTTTATGTCTGCCGCTAAATAAAAGCAGATATGGTGCCAAATCGATTTTTCTTGAATCTACAAATAGTTACAGGATTATGTCCCCGAAACCTTATCGTCAAAAGGCCGCAATAAAAGTTGACAAGGCCGTAATTTAGCTGCCTGTTCGTGGAGAAGCGTTTCTCCCAAATAAAAAGCCCCTCGGGATGAGGGGCTTCGTTCCTAATAACAGGACCTGGGTTCGGCAGGTTCAGAACGGAATATCGTCCTCTTCGTTGTAAGTAGGCTCGGAGGAACTTCCTCCCTGATCAAAACCTCCCCCCTGTTGCTGGGGTTGCCTCTGGTCGAAACCTCCCCCCTGCTGGCCACCTTGGCCACCGTAACCACCCTGATTCTGCCCATAACCACCGCCACCTTGATCACCGCGGTTCCCCAACATCTGCATATTGTCCGCGACAATTTCGGTAATATAGCGATCGTTGCCGTCCCGGTCCTGATACTTGCGGGTCTGGATCCGGCCTTCGATGTAAACCTGCCGCCCTTTGTTCAAGTATTTTCCGATGATCTCGGCCAGACCACGCCAGGCAACAACATTGTGCCATTCGGTCTTTTCCTGCTGTTGACCTTCCCGGTCCTTGTACCGTTCTGTGGTCGCCAGCGGGAAGGTCGCCACCGCAGCACCCGACGGCGTATACCTCAGTTCGGGGTCCTTGCCCAGGTTCCCGACCAGAATCACCTTATTGACAGACATCGCATACCTCCTCGGCGATAAAAACTTAAATTCAACGACTTGGGCGAGTCTAAACCAAACCCCATGACAGAACAAGCTGAAAAGGTTTGACTCCTCCGGCCTCGGTCTCCTAAACTTTGAGTTTCAATAAGTTACGGAGCCATGCATGGTACGCACCTTGGTTTTCTACATCCTCTATTATCCCATTACGATCCTCTGCCTTTTGGTCGGCGTACCCCTCTCCCTGCTTCATCGGGGAATCCTTCAAAATATTGCCTCGGGATGGGCCCAAGTCGGTCTCTTTCTGGCTGGCATCCGGGTTCGCGTCCGTGGCCTGGAGAATATCCCCCCGGCGGACTCCCTGGTCTTTATGGCCAACCATCAAAGTAACTTTGACATTCCTTTGCTGTTGACGCATATACCACGGCCCTTTGGCTTCCTGGCCAAGATTGAACTGTTTCGCATCCCCCTCTTCAACTGGGGGATGTACCGAATGAATTGTATTCCCATCGACCGGGCAAACCGGCAGGCTGCGGTGGAAAGCCTGAAACAAGCAGCGGCCAAAATGCACGCCGGTCAATCGGTCATGGTCTTTCCCGAAGGGACGCGAAGCCCGGATGGCGCGCTGCTTCCGTTCAAAAAGGGAGGATTCCAACTGGCTCTTCAGGCAGGCGTCCCCATTGTTCCCGTAGCCATTAATGGAACCTTCAACGTCATGAACAAAAAAACGCACTGGATAAAGGCAGGGGCTGTCGAACTCCAGGTGTTTCCCCCCATTGATCCGACGCCTCTTACCGAAGCGGAGATCCCCACCCTGATGGAGACAGTGAGATCCCAGATCGCGTCCGCCCTCCCACTCACGGACAGATTACCGTGACTCCAGGTTGCCCGGACCTTAAACTGGTTGCCCTTGGCGGTTTGGGCGAAATTGGGCTCAATCTTCTTGTCGTGGAATGCGGTGAGCGCCTTCTCCTCATCGACTGCGGATTAATGTTTCCCGATTCGGCTCTCAGTGGAATAGACCTGATACTTCCTGACATCGCCTACCTTGAGGGTCGTGAAGAACAGATCGCCGGAATCCTTTTGACCCATGGGCATGAGGACCATATCGGTGCCCTGCCTTTTCTCTGGTTGCGAATGGGCCGCCCCCCTATCTACGGAACCCGGTTGACTCTGGCCCTCCTCAAAAACCGTCTGGAAGAGCATGATGTCAACTTTTCAGGCCGCCTGCATGAAATCGACGAGACCAGTCGGCTGACCTTGGGAGAGATGGAAATTGAGTTTTTTGCCGTCTCCCACTCCATCGGTGACGGTGTCGGACTTGCCTTGCGAACTCCTGCCGGCCTGGTTGTTCACACCGGGGATTTTAAACTCGACCCCAACCCGGTAGATGGAAGGCAGACGGACACCGACCGGCTTCGAGCCTACGGCCGCGAAGGTGTGACCCTGCTGCTGGCGGACTCCACCAATGCGGAAAATCCGGGGCACTCCCTCTCCGAAAGCACCGTCGGACACGTCTTTCACGACATCCTTCCGCAATGTGGAGGCCGTGTCTTTCTGGCCACCTTCTCCAGCAACATCCATCGTCTGCAACAGGCGATGGACGCTGCCCACAAAGCAGGACGAAAGGTGGCCGTCCATGGGCGAAGCATGGAGACCAATGTCGCCATCGCCCGCCGACTCGGCTATCTGAAGGTGGCGGATACCCTGCTGGTGAGCCTGAAACAGGCGTTAACCCTGCCTCCCGAACAGGTTCTGATTCTGACGACCGGCAGCCAGGGGGAACCGATGAGCGGTTTGTTGCGTATTGCCTTGGGAGAACATAAGGATATTCAGCTCCAACCGGGCGACCGGGTCATCCTGTCCTCCAAGTTCATCCCGGGTAACGAAAGGGCCATCGGCAATCTGATTAACCATCTTTACCGGCAGGGGGCCGATGTCGACTATGAAAAGGTCAGCGAAGTCCATGTTTCCGGTCATGCCAGCCAGGAAGAACTGAGCCTGGTTCATCGCTGGTTGAAACCGGATTACTTCGTGCCGATCCACGGCGAATACCGGCATCTGGTTCGTCATGCACGACTGGCAGAGCAACTTGGCCATCCCGAAGACCGCATCTTTCTTCTCGAAAACGGTCATCCTCTGGTTTTCGAGGGAGGCCGGACCCGGATCGAGCCCAGAATCCCGACAGGACGTGTTCTGGTGGATGGCAAAGGTGTGGGAGACCTGGGGCCAGCCCAGCTGCGCGACCGACGCCATGTTGCCCACCAGGGGCTCCTGGTCGCCGTGGTGGCCCTGGATCGGGATGGTGCCATCGTCTATGGCCCGGAATTGATGGCCCGGGGACTCTTGTCCGACGAATCCAGCCCGGAACTCTTAACCGAAGCCACACAACAACTGGCAGAGATGCTGACAAACCATGGTATAAAGGCGCTGACTGATGCGGAAGAGATTCAACAGGAGATGCGCACCCAATTGCGACGTTTTTTCAACCGTCGTCTGGGACGTCGTCCGCTTGTGATCCCTCGTATCCTGGCCCTTTAAACCAACAAGGATCTTTTGGATGAGCTATCTGCAAACCGTATTTCTGGGAATCCTGCAAGGACTGACCGAATTCCTTCCGGTCTCTTCCTCCGGTCACCTGGCAATCGCCCAGAACCTGATGCCGGGCTTTAAACAACCGGGCGTCCTCCTGGAGGTTCTGTTGCATGCCGGGACGATGTTTGCCGTCATGGTCTATTTCCGCAAGGAATTGCTGAGACTGATTCAGGCCCCGTTTCTGAAAACGGAGCAGTCCCGGGTGGATCGACGAATTTTGCTCCTGCTGATAGCCGCGTCGATCCCCACTGCCATCATCGGGCTGGCGTTCAAAGACTTCTTCGAGGGATTGTTTCACAATCTGACGGCAGTTTCTGCTATGCTGCTGGTCACTGGCAGCCTGCTTTATTTCACCGAAAACCGGGAATGGGGCCAACGTACCGAAGGGAAGATGACACTCTCTGATGCTCTGGCTGTCGGCCTGGCCCAGGGCGCTGCCATTATTCCGGGGATCTCTCGCTCCGGGGCAACCATCGCCTGTCTTCTCCTTCGCGGCCTGGACAATGCGACGGCTGCCCGGTTTTCGTTTTTACTGGCTCTGCCGGCAGTTGGGGGGGCCACCCTTCTTTCTCTGCGGGATCTGGAAGGGGTTCCCACGGAACAACTGCCGATGTACGGTGCCGGCATGCTGGCATCCTTCATCACCGGACTGCTGGCCATCGGCATGTTAATGGCGGTGGTTCGACAGCGCCGATTACGCTGGTTTGCCGTTTATTGCTGGTTGATCGGAGGGGCGTTTCTCGTCCTGTCCCTTCAATAGATCAAGGAGGAACCATGAGCGATACCGCCGAGATGAGTGCTGGACGGCGGCTTCGAAAAGAAATCCTGGGGGTGATCTGGCTGGCATTGTCCAGAACCACTAGCAGCCTTTGAGACCCAAGTCAGCATTCATGATTGCGACTGGGAGAGACAGGGCCCTTGCAGTGATGTTTGTGATGGCTCCTCTCCTTCGCCGTTTTGGAATACCTCAT
>JANQIN010000029.1 GCA_028282145.1 Thermodesulfobacteriota bacterium
ATTGAGCCGGGAACAGCTTTTGAGAACCTGCCGGACGACTGGACCTGCCCTCTTTGCGGTGCCGACAGAACCAACTTCGAAAAAGTCTAAAGACTCTGACCAGAGCGGCCCGCATTGGGCCGCTTTTATATTTGATGCCCCGGCGCGCTTTCATTCTCCCCCTGCTCGCATCCAGCGCCATTACTGCTATTCTATAGATCAGACCTCTATGAGGCTGAATCCCCTGTTCGCCTGCTTTGTTCATCGTCCACCTCTGGCATTAACCAAGGAGTTCGGGATGTCGACCTGTACCGTTGAAGATCTTCTGATTATCGGGTCCGGGCCTGCGGGCCTTACGGCGGCTATCTATGCCGCTCGCGCCAACATGCATCCTCTCGTCCTTCATGGAAGTCAACCCGGAGGCCAGTTGACGACAACAACCCGGGTAGACAACTTCCCCGGCTTTGCCCAAGGCGTGGAAGGCCCTGATCTGATGCAGGTTATGGAGCAGCAGGCATTGCGGTTCGGCACACGGATTCAACAGGAAACCGTTATCAAGGCCGATCTGACGCCTCCCGTTTTCGAGGTCACTACCGAAGGGGGCTGCTATCAATCCCGCGCCCTGATCATCGCAACCGGGGCCTCGGCCAAGATGTTGGGCCTTGAGAATGAATGGGAACTGTACGGTCGGGGGGTTTCCGTCTGTGCCACGTGTGACGGTTTTTTCTACAAAGATAAGGATGTGGTGGTCGTTGGTGGAGGCGATACGGCCATGGAGGATGCCACTTTTCTCGCCCGGTTTGCCCGATCGGTGACCGTGGTCCATCGACGGGACAGCCTTCGGGCAACGCCTCCGCTTCAGCAAAGAGCACGGGACAATGAGCGCATCCGTTTCCGGTGGAACTCGGTGGTAACATCGATCGACGGTACGGTGGAGACAGGTCTGCAGGGGATCACCCTGGAGAACGTCGAAACCGGAGCTCAGGAAAAGGTCGAGTGCGACGGTCTTTTTGTGGCCATCGGCCACAAGCCGAACACGGACCTGTTCAAAGGACAGATCAAGCTCAACGAGGGCGGCTTTGTCCAGACCCATAACCATACAGCGACGACGATCCCCGGCGTCTTTGCCGCTGGAGATGTGCAGGATGAAGAGTTCCGGCAGGCAATTACCGCCGCGGGCTCGGGTGCCCAGGCAGCCATTCAGGCCGAACGCTTCCTCGAATCCCTTTCCGACCGCAGAGCCGCACCATGATTCCCCCTGAATGGAGTCGAGAGCGGATTCTCCAGACATCCAGCGGCTACTGGCTAAGCTGTGCCCTGCACACCGCTGTCGAACTGAAACTGTTTACCGCCCTGGGCGAAGAAGCGATGCACGCGGGTCAGCTGGCTCAGGCCCTGCACACCGATACCGATGCAACCGAACGTCTTCTGACAGCTCTGGCCGCTGCCGGTCTGTTGAAGAACGAAGGCCAGATGTACCGAAACACCGAAAGCAGCCTCACCTACCTGAGTCATCGATCTCCCGACTATCTTGGTGACATGCTGCAATACCATCACCTGCTGATGCACAGCTGGCAAAAACTCTCCGATTCGGTTCGTACCGGCGAACCGGTACGCCAACGGAGCAGTCATGCCGATAATCGGACCCGGGATCTTTTTCTTCGTGCCATGGCCGACAATGCCGCGGCTCTGGCACCGCAGATCGCCGCGATACTTCCGCTGCAAAACCACCGCAGGATGCTGGATCTCGGCGGGGGATCGGGGGCTTACGCTCTGCGATTCTGCCAGACCAATCCCGAACTGACAGGCGATATCTTTGATCTTCCTTCCAGTCGCCTTATGGCCGAAACCACGATCCGGGAAGCCGGGATGGAAGAACGACTGCAGTTTGTCGGAGGGGATTACCTGACCGATCCGTTACCGGGAAACTATGACCTGATCTGGATGTCGCACATTCTGCACGCCGAATCCAGGGAGAATGCCCGGGCACTGACCTACAAGGCGGCCCATGCCCTTAAACCGGGGGGGCTGCTGGTGATCCAGGAGTTCGTCCTCGATTCCCAACGGTGCGGTCCCCTTTTTCCCGCTCTTTTCTCCCTCAATATGCTTCTAGGCACGCCGGAAGGTCGGGCTTACTGCGACATCGAGCTGACCGACATGATGGCCCAGGCAGGCCTCAACGACTTGCAACGGCTCGAAATCGAAGCCACTGCTTCCGCCCTCTACCTCGGCCACCGACCAAAAATCTAATCGTCCCAATTTTGTTTCAGAAAAGTATCGAGGCCAGGGATGGCCGAGCCAAAATCGGAGCGTAAAAGCGCTCCATTTTGTAAGCGAAGCAAAACCGCGCTTTTGCGGAGCGTGCATGCTCTGACCCCATGGATGGGTCAGAGTATCAAACTGTCGCCAGGGATCGCCGAGCCAAAATCGGAGCGTGAAAGCGCTCCATTTTTGTAAGCGAAACAAAACCGCGCTTTTGCGAAGCGTGTATGCCCTGACCCCATGGATGGGTCGGAGCGTCCAACACAGCAAAAAGCCTGTCCCAAGAGGGACAGGCTTCTGCTTTTGCGTTGTACTTCACCTTAGTAACAAGCCCGGAGGAACACCACCCACCACAATGGTGCCCGGATTCTCAGGACGTCTTGCTAGTATTTGCCGAACTCGTCGTCGTCCAGCGCGATCTGCGGTTGCACGGTACCACCGCCTCCACCACCCCACTCGTCTGCAGCCGGAGCGGGGGCGGGCTTCGGTGCCGGTGCCGCTGCTGGTGCCGGTTTGGGGGCCGGAGCGGGCTTCGGTACCGGAGCAGGTTTCGGTGCCGGCGGAGCAATCGGCTTGGGAGCCACCGGAGCCTGGAAGCTGGCCAGGCCCACCCCGCTACGGAGCTTGAACTGTTTGATCATTGACTGCAGATGTGCCGTCTGGCTGGACAGTTCTTCGGCGGATGCGGCCGATTCTTCAGCGGTCGCAGTATTCTGTTGGGTGACCGAATCGATCTGCTGCAGCCCTTGATTCATCTGGCTGATGCCTTCAGCCTGTTCGGTGGAGGATGCGGCGATTTCACCGATCAGATCGTTCGACTTGGTGATCCCGGCGACGATCTCGTTCAGCGCCTCGGCGGTGCGGTCGGCAATCTCAACACCGGCTTCACCCTTCTTCACACTGCCTTCGATCAGTTCGGCGGTTTCACTGGCGGCCTTGGCGCTGCGGGCGGCCAGGTTACGCACCTCTTCCGCGACCACGGCAAAGCCTTTCCCATGCTGACCGGCACGAGCGGCCTCGACCGCTGCGTTCAATGCCAGCAGGTTGGTCTGGAAGGCGATCTCATCAATGGTCTTGATGATATTGCTGATGCTCTGACCGGCTTCATTGATCTCGTGCATCGCCTTGACCATCGATTCCATTTGACCGGTACCACGACCGGCGGCGGTCTGCATATCCTCGCCCAGCTTGTTCGCTACACCGGCGTTTTCGGCATTCTGTTTGGTCTGAGAGGCCAGCTCGGTCATGCTGCTGCTGATCTCCTCAATAGCCGCGGCCTGCTGGGTTGCACCTTGCGACAGTGTCTGTGCCGAATCGGACACCTGGTTGGCACCGCTGGTAATCTGATCACCGGCAATCTGGATCTGCCCCAGCAGATCGTTCAACCGGTCGGCCATGGTCCGCATCGCCTGCCCCAGAACGTCGTCCTGGGATTCGACCGGCACTGTCATGGAGATATCGCCTGCTGCGATCGCCTGCGCCACCTCGGCCCGGTGCTGCAACTTGGCCACCATATCGACCACAGCGGTCTTCAGCTTGCCCATTTCACCGCCGTAATCACCTGCAATGGAGACATCCAGCTTACCGGTCGCCACCTCGGTGACTGCCCCCTGGATGGCGCGCACCGGTTTGACGATCGACATGATCAGCATACAGGTCATGGGAACGACAATGACAACAAAGGCACCGATAACCACCACCAGCAATTTCCACAAGAAGGAGCTGGTCGCACTGTGGATTGAATCCAGGACCTTTTCCCGCTCAACATCCACATCATCGGTATGAACACCGGTACCGATCATATACTGAGTTCCGGGAATCAGACGCGCGTAACTCAGCTTCGGTTGAACATTGTCTTTGCTCTTCTCCCAGAAGTATTCAACAAATCCGCCACCTCCCTTGGCGACATCCAAAAGATCTCTGATAAATAGACGATCTTTTTTGTCCTTCAACCCGATCAGATTCCGCCCGGTCAACTGCGGCTTAGGAGGAACAGTAATAACAGTCCCATCGGGTTCGTAAACGAAGTAATAACCGGTCTTATTGGGATCAAAACGGACATCAGCCAGCAGACGAATGATCTCTTTTTTAGCCGACTCATCGTCCATCCCTTTAATAGCGGTTCCTAACAAGGTCGCCTGGGAGTCGACCAATTCCTGCAGCTCCCGTTCGTACCCTTTCATCATGATTTCGGAAGTTTCTGCAACCCCGAGGTCACGAACATTCCCCACCAAAACCTGGTAACCCACGCCAGTGAGCAGAGTAAACAGGACCAGAACCGCGACCAGGGCCCCGATCTTCATTGTGATTGTGACATTTCCACCTAGCGCCTTTGCCATGGGAAAACCCCCTTCAGTATTTACGCTTCGTTGCGTGTGTGATCAATGTGGGCCCTCCGCGTTTACCAAAAGCGCCATAAGGCACGCTAACCAAAAAAATCTAAAATATTTTTACAAAACGCATTCTAATTTTCTACGAATAAAGCGATTTTGTCAAAATAAAAATTTCCTCACGCAATAAAAGTTACCACTGACTTTATTTAAGGTTTACCGATATTTGCATCTCAAAATCTTTCTCAAAAACTTTGGTCCGACCAATGGACCAATCAAAAAAAATTCTACGGTAAAAACATTGACATTAGCTTTTTCTCATTTAAAGTTTGATGAAATCAAACCCGAATGGCTTATTCTTCGATTCTTTTTGCATCTTGCCCTGTGTTTCCTGTACGCCATTCCCAACACACTGGACCAATGATCCATGTCATTCAGGAGGCCCTCATGGCACAGCTCTCACTCCGAAACCGTCTTCTCTTACCCACCCTGGGTGTCATCGCCGCCGGCATGCTGCTGACCAGCATCGTCTGCTCGCGCTCTGCCGGTACTGCCATCGAACAGGCGATGCTATCTCAGGTGGAAGCCACCTCGGCCACCCTGGTCAAACAGATCGGAAGCTGGGTCCGCGATCTGAAAACCGATTTGGCGAGTCAGGCCGGCAACGCGATCTACGCCGGCATGATCAGCTCCGGCAACAGTCCGCAACTGGTGGAACAGGCCAATCGCACTCTGGCCCGATTAGCGGAGGACTATGAACATTATGAATTCCTGGCGGTGGCCGGATCGGACGGGAACTTGCTGGCCAGTTCCGATCGTTCGCTGATCGGTTCGATCAATGTCGCGGACCGTGGCTATTTTCAACAGTCGATGACCGGGAAAGAAGCTCTGTCCGACATCCTCAAAAGTAAGGCCAGCGGTAAGCCTATCTTCGTCGTCAGTCGTCCGCTGAAGGTAGGCGGTGCGGTGGAAGCCGTTTTCTTTGCTGCGGTGGACTTCAACCACTTTGCCGGTGAATTTATCGCCCCGGTCAGGGTCGGTGAACAGGGGTATGCCTTTGCCACTGGAAAGTCCGGCCTTGTTGCAGCCCACCCGAAAGCGAACTTGATCCTGCAAACCAACCTGCGGGACTTTGATTTCGGCGCCACCTTTTTCCAGAAGCAGAACGGGCTGATCACCTACACCTTTCAGGGCGTGGAGAAGCTTGTCGCCTTCCGCACCGACCCTTCTACCGGCTGGCTGATCGGTGTCGGAGCCGACACGGAGGATATCTTTGCGCCAGCGGCCCGGGTCCGGTCGAAAAGCCTGATCATGATGGCACTGGTACTCACCATCGTCAGCATCGCGGTCATCTTTACGATCAATCCGGTGGTTCGCGCTTTGCGCAAGGGGGTCGAACTGGCAAGCGCCATTCGCAAGGGAGACCTCAATCAACGGTTAAATCTGGTCCGGGGAGATGAGATCGGCACCCTGGCCAACGCCCTCGATGAAATGGCTGAAGGGCTGCAGGGGCGGGCCAGTCTGGCGACGACGATCGCTGAAGGCGACCTGACATCCAAAGTCGAACTTCTGTCCGAGAAGGATCAGCTGGGCCGCGCCCTGCAACAGATGGTAAAACGGCTGGCCGAGATGCTGGGTTTGATCCAGATGGCCGGTGAGCAGATCGCTTCCGGCTCCGGCCAGGTCTCCGAAGCCGCCCAGAGTCTTTCCGAAGGTGCCACCGAATCGGCCAGCTCTCTGGAGGAGATCACCAGCAGTATGCATGAACTTGAATCCCGCACTCGAACCAATGCCGAATCGGCCACTCAAGCCAACGCTTTAGGCGAAGAAGCGAAGGTCGCAGCCTCTCGGGGCAGCTCTCAGATGTCGGATATGACCTCTGCCATGGATGAGATCAATCAGGCGGGGCAAGACATCTCCAAGATCATTAAAACGATCGACGAGATTGCCTTTCAGACCAATCTTCTGGCGCTGAACGCAGCGGTTGAAGCCGCCCGCGCCGGTCAGCATGGGAAAGGGTTTGCCGTGGTCGCGGAAGAGGTGCGTAACCTGGCGGCGCGCAGTGCCCAGGCCGCCAGCGAAACCGCCGATCTGATTCAGGGAACGGTAGAAAAGACCGATCGGGGTGCCGAGATCGCTTCTCGAACCGAAACAGCTCTGGGAGAGATCGTCACTCAGGTCACTCGAGCGACCGACCTGGTCGCCGATATCGCCATGGCCTCGAGCGAACAAGCGGAAGGGATCACCCAGATTACCCAAGGGTTGAGCCAGATCGACTCGGTGACCCAGATGAATACCGCCAGCGCAGAGGAGAGCGCCGCGGCGGCCGAACAGCTCTCCAGCCAGGCCCAAGAGTTGCGGCAACTTCTGTCCCGCTTCCGACTGGCGCATTCCAGGTCCGCGGCAAGCGATGTGGTCATGGCCGTTGAACCAACCATGCTGCCGGCGGCCGGTCAACATGCCCTTTCAGCAGTCGCTTGAGACAATGAATCGCCCGTCGTATGAACGTGATGTCATGCGGCGGGCTTTTTTCAACATGCGCATATCACAGGTGCCGTATTCGCCCTCCCCTATCCTGCTTCGGTAACACGGGCATGCCCTTATCCGTTCAACACATCAAACGAATCGCCGATTTTTTCTGAGGCCCGTTAACAATCGCATTCCGACCTCTTTTCCGCATTCATATCTATAAAAAAACGTCGTTTTTCAACATATTACCAAACAGCAAATTGCTAAATATCGATAATTCAAAGCACTATTTGACCGGTTACGATTTTTGGTTGCAGCTGCGCGACAGCTAGCCCTCATTGAATCAAAAAATGTTTGATGAAAAGCATTTTCTAAAATTAACTTTTTTACATTAAACTGGCTTTACATTGATTTGTTTTTTCGTATAGTAAATTCCGTAACAGTTGCTCTGTGTTGAAAAATACGATCGAACATCCATCGCCAAGACACACGAGCGCTTTAAATGATGAGCAGTTTGGTCATCTTTACACAAAAACAATCAACGCCTCTCAAACGAGCCTTGTGGTGTCCACGGTCCGACCTGTTGCACCACTTGGAGAGGTCCTGCTGATCCTGGCGACCGGTGTGATCCCGGTAAAAGGATCCAAACGTTCAGCACAAAGAAAGAGGCACAATGAAAAATCTCAACATCAGCACCAAATTAATCGTGGGCTTTGGCCTGACCATCACCCTGATGGTCATCGGCGGTTGGTGGTCGATTCGTTCCGCCGACCAGCTGGCCACAACAACCAACAAACTCTACCGCCACCCGATGGCGGTCAGCACCAGTATTCGGGATATCGATACCAGCCTGGTCGCAATCCACCGCAGTATGAAGGATGTGGCGATGGCCCAGAGCATCGATCAACTCGATAAAGCCTATGCAGCGGCCGAAGCGCAGGTTGCCAAGGCCCAGGGAGCGTTTACCGTCCTCAACGAACGTTTTCTCGGCGACAAAGCCGATATCAAGGCGGCGGAAGCCTTGTTCGCCGATTGGAGGCCGATCCGTGAAAAGGTGGTGGCGCAAACCCGTATCCAGCTGGAAAACGATGCCGCCGCGATCACCAAGGGTGAAGGCGCAGCCCATATCGTCAAAGTGGTCGCCGCGGTGGACGAACTGATCGAATTCGCCGCCGGCAAGGCCGGTGAATTTCATCGCAATGCGCAAAACGCCTCGCCGGAAAAAGCCTTGGTGTTGGTCGATAAATTCTACAAACACCCTTTCACCGTCAGCACCAGCGCACTGGAAATCGAAAAGAACATCTTTATCATTGTGCGCGACATGAAAGACATCGCCCTCGCCGGTTCGCTGGAGGAAGTCGCACAGAAGGCCGCCAACATCGATGCCTATGAAGCCAAAACCCAGGAGGCCTTTAACCTGATCAACGAGCGTTTCCTTGGCGACAAGACCATGATCCGCGAGGCAGAAGAACTGTTTACGAACTGGAAGCCGATCCGTGACAAGGTTATCGCCATGCGCAAAGCGCAACTGAGCGCCGATCCGGGCCGCATTACCCGCGAGGAAGGCGCCCCCCACCTGGCCAAACTGGGAACGGTGCTCGGAAAAATCAAGGCCTTTGCCGACAATAAAGGCGTCCAATTCAACGCCAATGCCGGCAAACAGGCCGACAATACCCGCACCTTGCTGGTCCTTCTGTTCGGAGCGGCAGCGGCCATTGCCGCCTTTCTCGGTGTCATCATCACCCGCAGTATTACCAAACCGGTCGCGGCTACCGTGCACATGATCGAGGAAATGAACAAAGGCAACCTCGAGCAGCGTCTCAACCTGCAGCAGAAGGATGAAATCGGTCACCTGGCGACGGCGCTCGATCGCTTCGCCGACAATATGAAGGATGAGGTTCTCGCGGCTTTTAATGCGCTGGCGAAAGGCGACCTGACCTTCAATGCCAACGGTGTCATTCGTGAGCCATTGACCAAGGCCAATACCGCGCTCAATGAGGTGATGACTCAGATTCAAGCCGCCAGCGAACAGATCGATTCGGCCAGCGCCCAGGTGGCCGATTCGAGTCAAAATCTGTCGCAGGGTGCGACCGAAACTGCGGCATCGCTGGAAGAGATCACCAGCTCGATGAACGAGATGGGCAGTCAAACCGGGCAAAGTGCGGAAAACGCATCTCAGGCGAATCGCCTGGCCGAGGAAGCCAGCCGTGCTGCCGGCAACGGACGCCAGCAGATGAGTGCGATGATTACCGCCATGGGTGAGATCGATGAGGCCGGTCAGTCGATCAGCAAGATCATCAAGGTCATCGACGAGATCGCCTTCCAGACCAACCTCCTCGCACTCAATGCAGCGGTTGAAGCCGCCCGCGCCGGTCAACACGGCAAAGGTTTTGCCGTGGTCGCCGAAGAGGTACGCAACCTGGCCGCCCGTAGCGCCAAGGCCGCCAGCGAAACGGCCGAACTGATCGAAGGATCGGTCAGCAAAACGCAAAACGGCACCCAAATCGCCGAGCAGACCAGCGAAGCGTTGGACGAGATTGTCAACGCCATCGGCAAGGTGACCGATCTGGTCGGTGACATCGCTGCCGCCAGCAACGAACAGGCAGGCGGCATCTCCGAGGTCAATGTAGGCCTGGGGCAGATCGATCAAGCCGTGCAACAGAACACCGCCACTGCGGAAGAATCGGCTTCGGCCGCCGAAGAACTGTCGAGCCAGGCCAACCATCTGAAGCAGATGTTGGGCCGTTTCACATTGACCGGTGGCGCCGTTCAGAGTGGCATCCCGGCCATCGGCGAAGCTCAGGAGCCCGCTCCTCATCCGCATGTGGAAGATCGGCAGGCTGCCTTGCCTCCAGTTGCATTGGACGACACCGATTTCGGCCGTTACTAAGATCAATCATGTTCGGGAAAGGCTCGACCTTTCCCGAGATCGATACGAGGATGCAATGACTGTCAATACCGCTCAAACCGAAGAAATACTCGAAATAACCACCGATGATCAAGGTTCGATGGAGGGCAAATACCTCACTTTCAAACTGGCCGACGAAGGCTATGGTCTCGAGATCTGTTACGTGACCGAAATCATCGGTGTCCAACCGGTGACCGCCGTCCCGGACATGCCGCACCATGTGATCGGCGTGCTCAACCTGCGTGGCAAAATTATCCCCATTATCGATGTGCGTCGTCGCTTCAATCTGCCGTCCCGCTCCTACGACGACCGTACTTGCATTATCGTCGTCCATGTCAGCGAACAATCGGTCGGGCTGGTGGTCGATAAAGTCAGCGAAGTAATCGATATCCCTGAGGGACAGATCGAACCGCCGCCGCGCGTGACCCAAGTCGGTCTGCAGAGCTATGTTCAGGGTATGGGCAAGATCGATCAGAACGTCAAAATTCTGCTCGACGTGAAAGAGCTGTTGCAGGATGAAGACCTCAGTATCCCGTCCGCTGACACTCAATCCATTCAACTTTGATCAATAAAAAGGAAAACCTTCATGTTTAAATCGATGACAATTGCAAAAAAGCTCAGTCTGGGCTTCGGTATCGTCCTGTTGCTGCTGGCCGCCGTCAGTCTGATCGGCTACAAATCTCTGGAAACTGCATCGGACGGATTTAAAACCTATCGCGGCCTCGCCCGCGACACCAACCTGTCCGGTCGGGTCCAGGCCAATATGCTGATGGTACGGATGAACGTCAAGGATTACATCATCACCGGCAGCCAGAAAGACCTTGAGCAGTTCAAAACCTACTGGGACAAAACCGCGGGTTTCATGGCCACGGCCAAACAGGAGATCACCAGCCCTGAACGGGCCAACATCGTTACCAAGGTCGACGCCGAGCTGCAAGAGTATCAGCAGGGCTTCAACGAGGTGGTGCGACTGATCGGCGAGCGCAACGAGTTAGTACACGGCACGCTCAACGTGACCGGCCCGAAGATGGAGCAGGATCTGACCCGCATTTTGACGTCGGCTAAAGACGATAACGATATGAGTGCGGCGTACCATTCCAGCATCGCTTTACGTCACCTGCTGCTGGCACGTCTGTATGCCATCAAGTATCTCGACAGCAACGATCCGTCGGCGGTTAATCGGGTGAAGCAGGAGATGCAGGGGGTTCGAGATGAACTCAACGTGCTTAATGACGAGCTGCAAAATCCCACACGCCGCCAGCTTCTGGCTCAGGTGCAGCAAGGTCAACAAGCCTACAGCGATGCCTTTGCAAAGACTGTCACTGCCATCACCACCCGCAACGGCATTATCACCGGAACCCTCGATCGCATCGGCCCCGAAGTGGCCAAAGACATTGAAGATGTGAAACTGGCCATTAAAAAAGAGCAGGACACCCTGGGGCCGGTGTTGCAAGCCAGCAACAGCCAAGCGGAGATTTTCATTATCGTCCTGGCAGCGATCGCTTTCGCAATCGGCATTGCGGTGGCGGTGTTGATGACCCGCACCATTACCCGCCCGATCCGCCGCAGTGCGGAGCTGGCGGCTGAAATCGCCAAAGGCGATTTCGATGTGCGGCTGAATATCGACAGCAACGACGAAGTCGGCCAACTGGCGTCTGCGCTGGATGGGATGGCAACCAATTTGAAGAAGACGGCCGATGTGGCCGAAACGGTCGCCAACGGTGACTTTACCGTCGATATCCATTTGGCCTCCGACAAAGACCAGCTGGGTAAAGCGCTGCAACAGATGACACAAAGACTTGGCGATATGATGGCACAGATTCAGGCCGCCGGCGAACAGATCGCCTCGGGCAGTGCCCAGGTCTCTTCGGCCAGCCAGTCCCTGTCCGAAGGTGCCGCATCGCAAGCATCTTCACTGGAAGAGATCACCTCGTCCATGACGGAAATGGCCAGTCAGGTGCAGCAGAATGCCGAAAGCGCCAAAGTGGCCAACACCCTCGCGGTCGATGCCAAAGGCGCCGCGGAAACCGGCAACCATCAGATGCAGGAGATGGTCAAAGCGATGGGCGAGATCAACGAGTCGGGGCAGAATATCTCCAAGATCATCAAGGTCATCGATGAGATCGCCTTCCAGACCAACCTGCTGGCGCTCAATGCCGCGGTTGAAGCGGCCCGTGCCGGGCAGCACGGGAAAGGCTTTGCCGTGGTCGCGGAAGAAGTGCGTAACCTGGCCGCTCGCAGCGCCAAGGCGGCGCAGGAAACGGCCGAACTGATCGAAGGGTCGGTTTCGAAGACCGAAGCCGGTTCGCGTATCGCCGATCAAACGGCTAATGCGCTGGGCGAAATCGTCACCGGTATCACCAAGGTGACGGATCTGGTGGAAGAGATTGCCGCCGCCAGCAACGAACAGGCCTCGGGAATTTCGCAGGTCAATATCGGTCTGACTCAGATCGATGATGTCACGCAGCAAAACACTGGCACTGCCGAAGAGAGTGCTGCCTCGGCCGAAGAGCTTTCAAGCCAGGCCGAACAGCTGCGGGTTCTGCTGCAGCAGTTCACATTGAAACCCGGCACGAACGTGATTCGTCCGGATTTCAGTGCGTTGACCGCAACCTCTGCTCCCCCAGTTGAAATGGCAGCAAACGCTCCGGCGGAGATGATTGCGCTGAACGATGTCTCATTTGGCAAATATTAGTCTCACTTGCTGACTCTAAAAGCACACAGCCCCCGCCGACGGCGGGGGCTGTGTGCTTTAATACCCTTCGTTCTCAGATCATCGACCCCGTTTTTAACTGGGTAAATAGACTCGCTGTATTCTGTTTGATTTTTGCGCGATACAATTCGGCGAAATCGGTGGCAACCGACTGCCGGACCGAGGAGCGTTGCAACAGTGCATTGGCCCAGCGCTGCACCCTCGGCAGCCCCACCATCAGATCCAACGTGACCCATTTATCCATTTCTTGCAGTCGCATAAAGAAAGGGGCGTAAAAAGCGTCTACCAGTTGAAATTGCTCGTCGGCAAAGAAAGGGCCTTCACCCAATTGTTGCTCGACGGTTGCCAATTTCTGCTTCAACTCCTGTCGATGTGTCTCAAAAATCGTTTCGTCATTGGCGTTGAGCAGATGATAGCTGCCCATAAACAATGTCGATGCATACTCCATCCAGGCACGATGACGCGCTTTGATCAACGGATCGCTGGAGTGCAACGATGGTGCAGTCACCTCATCCAGGTACTCGGCGATCACCGCCGATTCAAACAGGACCGCCTCTCCCACCTGCAGGATCGGCACCTTGCCCAGAGGGGAGAGTTCAAGAAACCAATCCGGCTTGTTCTGCAGATCGATATACGTGATGTTGAAGGGGATTTCCTTCTCCTTGAGCACGATCACCGATCGTTGCACAAAGGGGCAGAGTTTAAAACTGACGAGATGGTAGGGTTCGGTCGATTCCTGTGTGGTCATAGGTGGGCTCCTTGTTTCATTGCATGGTCCCGTTAAGTGTACACAATCCCTACCGCTTGCAAGAAATGACCGGCCTGAACCATCAAAATGGGATATAAAACAGAATAGAGCTTGACCTTTAGCACGTTTTAATGTTTAGTGTCCCTGTTAAGTTTCTTTAAGGAAAATCTACGCCGATTTTTTCGTATTGGTTAACCCGGAGGCCAGGGAACATGAAAAATCTTTCGTTACGTAACCGCTTTTTGCTGCCGACGATTGGCTTGCTGATTATCGGAATGAGCATTGCGACCTTCCTTTCCTATCGTTCGACAGCGAGTGCCGTACACCACGCTATCAAGAGCGAACTGGATACGGTCACACAGGGTCTGACGAAACAGATCTCCGCTTGGGTGAAGGACATTCAGGCCGATCTGGAAATTCAGAGCCAACAGGATCTCTATCGCAACATGCTCTGGTCGGAAGGGCGGGATCAGACGATGGTAAGCAAAACCAATGTCGCCCTGAAGGCCCTTTTGGACAAGTATGGCTTTTATGAGACGCTGGCCATCACCAATGCCGAAGGCCTTGTCATCGCCAGTTCCAACGAAGAACTGGTCGGTAAACTGCAGGTTGGCG
The DNA here is from genome assembly GCA_028282145.1 of Thermodesulfobacteriota bacterium. Lineage (GTDB taxonomy): Bacteria > Desulfobacterota > Desulfuromonadia > Desulfuromonadales > Geopsychrobacteraceae > JANQIN01. The sequence goes on from JANQIN010000029.1 coordinate 14,025, forward strand.
ATCGCGCCTATTTCAAGCAGTCCATGGCCGGTGACGCTGCTCTGACCGATACGTTGAAGTCCAAGATCTCGGGCAAGCCGATCTTCGTTTTGTCCCGTCCCATGATTGTCGATGACGAGATCGCCGGAATCATCCTTGCGGCTGTAGATCTAACCAAATTCGCCGCCGACTTTATCGACCCGATCAAAATCGGCAAGAATGGCTACGCCTATATGGCCGGTAAGAACGGAGTCCTGGCGGCCCACCCGAATAAAGACGTCATCATGAAGACCAATCTCAAGCAGTATGATTGGGGGAAGAAGCTGTTCGCCGAAAAGGACGGTCTGATGACGTACACCTTCAAAGGGGAAGAGAAGATTGTCGCTTTCCATACCGAAACGACCACCGGTTGGCTGATCGGAGCCGGTGCCTCTACCGATGATATCTTCAGTGCCGTCGCTTCGATTCGGAACCAGAACATTCTGATTGCGGTGATCTTTGTCATCGCTCTGGCCGTCGTGGTGATCCTGATCGTACAACCGATCATTCGGGCTATCGGGGAGGGCGTCGGACTGGCCCAGGCGATACAGAAAGGCGACCTGTCCCAGCGCCTCAGAATGAACCGCCAGGACGAACTCGGTCAACTGGCTTCGGCCCTGGACACCATGGCGGACGGGCTGCAAGGCCGCGCAGAACTGGCTGAAGCGATTGCCGACGGCAACCTCACCCGCCAAGTTTCTCTGGCCTCGGATAAGGATGTTCTGGGCCGTGCCCTTCAAGCGATGACCGATCGTCTGAACGATATTCTCGGCCAGATCAATGTGGCCGGGGAACAGATCGATTCCGGGTCCAGTCAAGTTTCCGATTCGGCCCAGGAACTGTCCCACGGTGCAACCCAGCAGGCCTCGGCCATTGAGGAGATCGGCGCCAGCATGAGCCAGCTGTCAGGGCAAACCGGGCAGAACGCCTCTAA
>JANQIN010000039.1 GCA_028282145.1 Thermodesulfobacteriota bacterium
CCATCACCGGTACGACTGGGGACCGGTCCTACTGTTGTTCTATCGGTGTCGGCCGATCAACCGCCAACTGGAACACAAGGATGTGGCCGACCATGCCTGGGTCGCGCCGGAACAGCTCGAAAGCTATCCGATCCTCCCGGCTGACGGACCGATCATCGAACGGTTGGTTCGCGAAGGCAAAGCCAAGAAATCCCTGGCGGCCTACCTGTAATAAAAAAGCCCCGCAGGCTCTGAAACATGCGGGGCTTTTACATATCTGTGAATCTAAGATTACTGGATACGTTCCAGCTTGAGCTGATCCAGCAGCGGGTTCACCAGATCCCTTGCCATCTTCCGCGGTACAGCACCGGCCAGGCCACCACGGTCCAGACGAATCTCCGAAGGACGGAAGGTCAGCAGGCTGACGATCAGGTAGGCGTCGGCGTTGACCCAAAAGTCCAGTTTCAGCATCTTGTCTTTCTTGTACATCTCGATATAGGTCGCCGGCATCAACCAACTGAACCTCTTCTTGTAGATGCGCCGCTCTTCATCGGACTGCTTTTCCAGTAACTTGTACTTGTTGTTCAGTGCCCAGTTGTGGATTTTGGTCCACTTGTCCCGGGTATAGTGGGTCTCGCGTACGGTCCGGCGACCTACCTTCAGGCCGTCCGCCATTTTCTTCAACATGAGAGATCTCCTCCAGAAAAAATCCGAGGGCAGAGTCTTTCAGGAATGACCGGAAAAATCAAGGGGAACTTATTGGTAGCTGGTTCCAATTGTAGCGCCTGCCATCCTCCCTATGGCCGATCCAGGATTTTATTCTTTGGAAGGACTGGGTATTCCAAGCCCCTCAACAATCTGTTTCGGTGTCTTCTGGGTTGACAGCACTGGAGGTTTCGCCCGGGGAGGGCGATAGACGAAAGCCCATTCGCTGTACGAGGAGGCCAACTCGAACCCTTGCTGGTGTTCCGTAAAACCATCCGTTTTAAACGGCTTCAGAAGGCTGTCACTTCGCACACCACGAACACGTCCATCGGGGCCTTTGACCGGTGCGAACGGTTGCTGAGTCATCGGGTCGGGGAAAAGTTGCCGGATATGCTTTCTGACCTGGGGACCCCGCCGGTCTTCGATCAGTTCCTCCAGGCTGGCAGGGAACTGCCCCTGCACTCCGGCGGCCTGCTGTTGATAATAACTCTGAATGGCCAAGCGATACTGCTCGCCCCGCCACAGGAGTTCGATCTCCCGTTCGCGTTGTGCCTGGTCTTTCCAGCTTTGACCGGCCACCAGCAGTCCGATCCCCAGCAGGCTCACCAGTACCAGCAACAACACCAGTACACCGCCTCGTTGATTCCCCAGCATTCTACCCTCCCTTTTCCGAAGAAAGGCATTATATCCAAACCCAAGGCGATTCGGCCAGTGTTAATAAACCCTTAAAAATGGGACCTTTTTGGTTATTTAACGATGATTTTGGTATGGAACCGAGCTGGAATAAATGATACTATTCGCCCTCTGACGTTAACTGCCCCAAGGCGAGAGGACCGCCTCTTTCCTCCCGGGCCCTTTTGTACTGTTATGCCAATCTATTCCTGCAAAATCGGACTTCCTTCAGGGCAGATCGAAACCCGCGACATTGTGGCGGACGACAGGCACCTGCTGACCTCCGAGTTGGAAAGCGAGGGGATTCATCTCTTCCGCGCCACCCGAAAGGGTTCCACTTGGGACAATCTTTTTGCGTCTACCCGGCGCCTTCCGACCAAGGAGTTGATCGCCTTTACGCAGGAATTCTTAGTTCTCCTTCGTGCCGGGACCCCTATCCTCGAAGTCTTGCAAACTCTGACGGACGGGGACCGCTCCCCGTTGCTGAAACAGGCGTTGCTCGATATCCATACCGATGTCAAGGCCGGGGAAAGCCTGTCGAAAGCCTTTGGTCATCATCCCAGAATTTTCCCCTCCCTTTATCTGGCAGCGGTACGGGCGGGGGAAAAGTCCGGTGATATCCCCCAGACAGTTCGTCGTTACATGGTGCACCAGAAGCGGATCGAGGCCATGCGACGCCGACTTCGAAATGCCGCTTTTTATCCGGCACTCCTGGCCGGCGCAGGCGGCCTGGTCCTTCTCTTTATGTTGTTCTATGTGCTACCGCGATTTTCAACTATTTACGCCAACGCCGCGGTGGAGCTTCCGCTGCTGACCCAAATCCTGTTGCAAACCAGCCAAACCCTTATACGGACCAGCCCCGTGTGGCTTTCCCTGCTGGTGTTCTCGGCTGTGGCCTGGCGCCAACTCCGCCATACTTTATGGATGAAACGCCTTCTCCAGCGGTGGAAACTGTCCTTGCCCGTGATCGGCCCCATCTACCGGGACTTTTCCCTGTTGGGGTTCTGCCAGACAGTCGGCACCTTGCTCGGAAGTGGCTTCCCTGCGGTTCAGGCTCTCCAGATGTCCCGGGGTACCGTCAATAACAGCCTTGTGGAAGACCGGTTGGCCCAAGCGGAAACCCAGGTCCAAGGCGGCACCTTACTCTCGGACGCGTTACAACAGACCGGCTTTTTCCCGCCCCTGGCCGTTCGGATGATCCATACGGGGGAACGGAGCGGTGCACTGGAGGAGATGTTGGAGGATCTGGCGTTCTTTTTCGAAGAGCGGTTGGAAACACGCCTCCATCGAATCAGCACTCTGTTCGAGCCGATTATGATGGTTCTGATCGGTCTGTTGATCGGCGGTATTGTAATGGCGATTTATCTGCCCATTTTCCAACTGGGCACAACGATTTGACGGTAAACGACCAATGACAACAGTCGAACCACATAAACTTGGGACGTTGCTGATTCAGCAGGGGGCGCTGCAGCCGGAACAACTGTCTGAGCTCCTGGCGCAACAGGCCGACGACCCACAACGCCTGGGACAACTGGCACTGAAGGCCCGATGGATTGACGAAGCCCAGTTGGCGCAAGCCCTGGCTCTTCAATACGGCTGGGATACGTCCGACCTCAAAGGGCTTTCTCCCCATGACTTACCGGTAGAAGGGTTTCCGGCCGACATCCTCGCCGAAGGGCAGTTTCTACCGCTGACGTCTTCTGCCCAAGGCTGGACTGTCGCGACGGCTGACCCGACCCGGATCACCCAACTGGACGATCTGGAGCGCCGCCTTGGGGCCCCCTTGACGGTCTTGGTGGCCCCCGAAAACCGGCTGAAAGCTCTTTTCGCAAAAACCATCGGCCATCGCCAGATGCTGCAAGAGGTCTCGGAAGATCTCAAACTGCAACTGGTACGGGAAACGGACGAGGGTGAAGAGCTTTTGGCCCTGGACGACCTGGGCACCGACAGCAGCCCGGTGATCCGGCTGATCGATTCCACCCTCCTCGACGCACTGAACAAACGGGCCAGCGATATCCACATTGAGGCAACCGTCGATAGTGTCATCATTAAATACCGGGTGGACGGAGTCCTCTTCCGCGCCACGGACCCCCTCGACAAACGTTACCAGGACCAGATCATCTCCCGGATCAAGGTGATGAGCGAACTGGATATCGCTGAGCGACGTATCCCGCAGGACGGCCGTTTCAAGGTGCGGATCGGCCAAAAGCCGATCGACTTTCGTGTCTCGATTATGCCCAGTATCTCCGGTGAAGAGGCGGTCATCCGGATCCTCGACAAGCAGCACCTGGCCGATGAGTTCAAAGGCCTGAATCTGGATTCCTTGGGGATTCATCCGCGGGAGGTCGCCTTGTTGCGCGGAGCGATCCGGGAACCCTACGGCATGATCCTGGTCACCGGCCCCACCGGTAGCGGCAAGACCACCACCCTCTATGCAGCGCTGTCGGAAATCGATCATGAATCGGAAAAGGTCATCACCATTGAGGACCCGGTGGAATATCAGGTCCAGGGTGTGACCCATGTTCCGGTCAACGAAGCCAAAGGCCTCTCTTTTGCGCGGGGGCTTCGCTCCATCTTGCGCCACGATCCCGACAAGATCATGGTCGGAGAGATTCGGGACCCCGAAACCGCCCAGATCGCCATCCAGTCCGCCCTTACCGGCCACCTGGTGCTGACCACCGTTCATGCGAATAATGTCTTCGATGTTCTTGGACGTTTCCTGCATATGGGGATTGAGCCCAAGAACTTTGTCTCCAGCCTGAATTGCGTGGCTGCCCAACGGCTGGTCCGCAGACTGTGCAGCCAGTGCAAAAAACCGATCACCCATTCCGCCGAAGAACTGGTGGCGGCCGGGCTCAACCCCGACAATTACAGGAACATCACCTTTTTTACCCAGGTCGGATGCGATGCCTGTAACGGGATCGGCTTTCACGGACGGGACGCCATCGTCGAGTTGCTGATTCTCAACGACCAGCTACGGGAGCTGATTGCCGTGCAGGCACCGATCGGCCAACTGAAGAAGGCGGCCCTGGAACACAATACGGTTTTCTTGCGGGAGGCAGCGGTGGCCAAATGGGTCGCCGGGGACACCACCCTGGAAGAGATCAACCGTATCACCTTTGTCGAGCAGGAGGGCTGAGATGTTTCGGCGAACAACACAGGGGATCGCCCTCAGCCCGAGTTCCTGGGCCACCACCCGATTGGGAAAAAAGGTGACCCATTCTCTGGCTCAGCAGCCTTCCTCACCCCTCTTATCGGGCCTGTCCCTGGCAGTACCGTTCGAATCCGACGAGATCGATGTTCTCCGCCAACGGCTGACGGACTGCCTTGGGCAGCACAAAAAACAACCTGTCGGTCTTTCACTTCCCGACAGTGCAGGCCATATCCTCTGGGTCCCCCGTCCACCGGAAGCCGAATCCGCACAAGAGACCGAAGAGATGGTGCGCTGGTCTTTGCGGGATCGTGTTGCCACCCCCCATCACCAGCTACGGGTGTCGGTTTTCGATACCGGACAGGAGCAACTGCTTGTGGCCGCCCTTCATAACACCAAGGCGGAGCAAATGGAGGAGACCCTGGATCGTCTGGGACACCGCCTGCTGCATCTGAGTTTTCACAGCCTTGACCTCTGGACATCTTTGCAAGCCTGCCGGCAAACAGCCACCGATTATCTCCTCCTCTGCCAGTTGCCGGAAAGCGCTCAATGGTATCGCGTCAAGCAGGGGAAACTCATCGCGTTTCGGCACAAGGTCGGCGCGTTCTCTTCCGAAAGATTGGCCTCCGAAACCGGTCGCACACTGGCCGACTGGCGACAGCTCAGAGTTGAAGCCGTCCCGGAAACGGTGTGGGTTTATCTGGATTCCGAAGAGGAGCCTCTCTATCAACAGGCGTTGACAGGGCTTCTCGAATGTCCGCAGTTCCTGGCGACAAACTTGCCGACGGTCCCTTCGTTGAACCGAATCGCCCTCTCCGCCGCGACGGCGGCACGGAGGCTCGCATGATAGGGACAGAGTTGAACCTGGTATCCCGGGAACGCCTGCGTGCCCAACGTTGGAACAGTTCTTTGCAATGGAGCCTGCCGTTTCTGCTGGTTGGCGTCCTGTTGCTGGCGGTTGGAGCCTACCAGCACCACAAGGCCTTTTCCGTGGTGGAACATCAGCTTCGGATTTTGCGTTCCCAAAGCGAGCCCCCCTCTAAGCTGCCGAAGGTGACCAAGGGCCGACAAAAAAAGCAACAGCGGGAAGTCGCGTGGGTCAACCAGCGTATCAATGAGATCGGCTTTTCCTGGGAAGACCTTCTGAGCCGTCTGGAACAGACCCTTACCGAAGGTATCAGCCTCCGGTCGATCCGCCCCCATATCCAAGACCGTACGGTTCGTCTGGAGGGGAAGGCACTCAACCAGACAGCCCTGCAGGTCTACCTGGCCGGACTGCTCGATTCCGACAACTTCCCCGAGACCGATCTTTTATCTCACGCAATAGAAACAAAGCCCCAAGAGGGTCCGGCACATATCCGGTTTACCCTGACCCTGAAAGAGGCTTTTTAATGCGACGCGCGTGGTTTTCCCATATTGATCGCCAACTCCTGATGGCTTTCCTGGCTCTGTTGAGCCTGGCGCTGATTCTGGGGTGTTACCTCTTCGGAGTTCAGCGACCGGAGTTGGCCCAAAAGAAACGGGCCCTGACAGCCCTGGAAAGAAAGCTGGAGGTCACTACCCAAAAACACCGGCAGATGCTTGGGCCACGTCAGGCCTTTGCGCTGAATGCACGCGACCTGGATCAGTTTCGCTCCCAACTGTTACCGCGCAAGGATCTGGACCGCTTCATCGAAGAGCTCCATGCCGCCGCAGAGGAGAATCGATTGAAGATTCGATCGGTCCAATACGTCCCCAAGGCACTTCCGGAATTCAAGCTGCATCATTATCGGGTGCAGTTTTCGGTGGCTGGGAACTATAAAAGGATACGCCGTTTTATTCATCGTCTTGAGGCCAGTGAACAATTGCTGGCGTTGCAGCAGATTCAATTGGCCGATGCCGCCAAAGACAAAGGGGTGCGCCTGGCTCTCACCCTGGACACCTACTTCAGGACCGACATGCCATGAAAAAAGCGCTTCTCATCGGCGGCCTTTGGGCCCTCGTTCTCGCCAGCCTGGGTTACGCGACCTTCCCGGAAGGGATAAGGCAGATTGCCCAGACCGAAACGTCCTCGGTGACCGACCCAGTCCCTCAGACACAAGAGGAGAGCCCTGTCGGCCGTTCCCAGGTACGCCTGGATCGCCTCAAAGAAGTCTCCGATCCGGCCCCTCACATTCAAGCCAATCTGTTCGGTCCCTTACAACCGCGAGTGAAGAAAACAGCTGCCCCGAAGACCACTGCCCCGGCTCCGGTGAAAAAAACCGCCCCTGTGAAGGTTGCACAGCCGGTGCTCCTTCCCGTTCCGGAGAGGGTCTCCAAACCGTTGCCTACCATCCTCTATCTGGGACGGGTGGACCGTTTAGAACAATCCGTGGTCTTTCTCGAGTGGGCGGAGGAGGTCTACTTTGTCCGACAGGGGGAAACTTTTGGCCCCACCGGCCAGGTAAAACTGGCGCGACTCACACCAGACCGGATCGAGCTCACCGAGATAGGAGACGAACGACGCAGTTGGTCTTTACCGATTGAAGAGGAAGACGAGGCCCTCGGCCAGGCCGTTTCATTCCCTGACGAGCCCGAATCTTCCAACAGGGATCAAATTGCACCGAAACGCCCATTTGTCCCCCAACCGCCCCCGCGGCTGGCGAGCCGCCGCGAGGGACCATAAGATGAAGGCCATCATGCGTTGTATTGTTTTTTTCATCGTGTTGACCTCCCTGATTTTGACGGGATGCGCCCCGGGCCAAAAAGCCTTTGACAAAGGGCAAACCGCCTACAGCGAGCAGAAGTACGACCAGGCGCTGAGCTACTTCCAACAAGCCGTGCAGAAGGAACCGGACCGTCAGGAATACCGCATGATGCTGCTGAATGCCCGGCAGCAAGCCGCTTTAATGCATCTTCGCCTGGGGGAAAAGGCGGTTAAGGAAAATGACTTGAAGACTGCAGAAAGGGCGTTTCTTCTGGCGCGTTCACTGGCGCCGGAAATCCCGGCGGCCCAGCACCGGTTGCAGGCTCTGCAGAAACAGCGAATTCTGGAAGACCAGAAAGCACAGGCCAGAAAACTGATCCAGGGGAAATCCTATCGCGAGGCCCGGCACACCTTGATGGCACTGCTGCAGATTGCACCGCAAGATCCCGAAGTGCAAGCGCTCCTGTCGGAAGTCGAGCAGGTGATGATCGACAGCTCGCTCGAAGGAGACGGACCGCTCTTGCCCCTGGCATCCCGCGACCCGATCTCCATCGATTTCAAGAAAACCGATCTGCGAAAAGCGCTGAAAATCCTGTCGCGCCTTTCCGGTATCAACTTCGTGCCCAACTACGAGGTGCGTAATCAGCCGGTCGACCTGACACTGTACGATGTCACCCCCGCCCAGGCGCTGGAGGTGGTCCTGAACCTCAACCAGCTTTCGGCCAAGCAGCTGAACGACAAGACACTGTTGATCTATCCCAAATCCAAGGCCAACGACAAAAAGTTCGACGACTACCAGGTCAAATCGTTTTATTTGTCGCACATCTCCGCCAAAAAAGCGGTTAATATGCTCAAAAGTCTGCTCAAAGCCAAGAGCATCTTTGTGCATGAGGAACGCAACGCCCTCATCGTTCGCGACAAACCCGAACTGCTGGCCGTGGCTGCGCGGCTGATCGAAGCCGCCGACCGGGCCGAAGCCGAAGTGATGTTTGAGGTCGAGGTGATCGAGGTCAGCCATGACGACAATCAACTGCTCGGCCCCCAGCTCAGTCCGTACAGCATCAGCGGCGGATTGGCCAAGGCCGGGACGGTCGTCGCCTCCAGCCTCGAATCGGGGAAAAGTTCCGCCAATCTGGTCACCGGCCTTTCCAACCTGGGTACGGTTTACACTCTGCCGACAGCGACCTTTGATTTTCAGAAGACTCTGGTCGACACCGAGATCCTGGCCAACCCCAAAGTTCGGGTAAAAAACGGCTCCAAGGCCAAGGTCCATGTCGGGACCCGGGAGCCGGTCATCACCGTTACCACCACCGGTGACAGTTCCAGCGAGAACGTGCAGTACATCGATGTCGGCGTAAAGCTCGATATCCAACCGACAGTCGATCTGGACGGAACCGTCGTCACCAACCTCAAGCTGGAGGTCAGTAACGTGGTTGAACGAACCCAGACCGCCAACGGGACCCTGGTCCTCAGTATCAGCACCACCAATGCCGAATCGACGCTGATCCTCAAGGACGGTGAACGGGCCGTGGTTGGAGGCCTCATTCGTAACGACCGCACCAAAACCCGCAAATCGATCGCCGGACTGGGGGATATCCCCCTCCTGGGCGACTTGCTCAGCAATCACAACACCGATACGCAAAAGCGGGAGATCCTGCTGTCGATCAAGCCCCATATCCTGCGGCAGCCCGACCTCCCCGATCCCCGGTTGGCCACCACCTGGTCCGGCAGCCTGACGGAGATCAAGCCCGGCCCGGCCTTCGAGTCGTTCCTGACGCCGGTGGACGAGAGCCGGCCGACCCGCTCATCGGACGCGACAGATGTCTCGTCCACCGCACCGGTGACACGGGTGGAGACCCAACAGGTTCAGGGCGAGAAACCCATTGCCGCCCGTATCGACCTCTCAGCACCAACGGCGGTAACCCGGGGAGAGCCTTTTGACGTTCTTCTCACCGGGACAGATTTGAAAGATATCGCCAGTGGTGTGATCGGCATCACTTACGACCCGGCGGCGCTGGAGTGGCAGACGACCAGCGAGGGAACACTTCTGTCGACCCCGGAAGGCAAGACCCTGTTCACCTCCAATCGAGGTCCTGTCCCAGGAACGGTCTTGGTGGGCACCAAAGCCATGCCTCCGCAACCCAATCCCGGCAACGGCCTGATCGGCACTCTTACCTTCCGCAGTCTGAAAGCGGGGCCTACCACGCTGAGAATTCATCAGATGCAGGTGCGGAACACCGACGGGCAAACCCTGCAGCCCAACACCCGGGCCATCACTTTAAATGTCCAGGCCCAGGGGGAGAACAACTAAGATGCGCCTGAAGACCACACAGGGGTTCACCCTGATTGAGCTGATGGTCTCTTGTGCGATTCTCGCAGCCCTGGCACTGCTGGTGCTGCCCATGAGTGAGAACCTGGTCAAACGGTCGGAGGAGATGGAGTTGCGCCGTTCCCTGCGACTGATCCGTTCGGCCATCGATGCCTACAAAGCCGATTACGACAATGCCGTCGCGCAAAAGAAGATCATCGCCACGGTGGGGGAAACCGGTTATCCGGAGAGTCTGGAGATCCTGGTGGAAGGGGTCGATTGGGGCGATCTGTATCCCTACAAGAAAAAGTACCTGCGGCGACTGCCGCAAGACCCCGTGGACCGATACGAACTGGGCTGGGGCCTGCGTTCCTACCGCGATTCCCACGACAGCACTGTGTATGGCGGTGAAGATGTGTACGACGTCTACTCACAGAGCGATGAGATCGCCCTGGACGGCACGGTTTACAGTACTTGGTAATACCATGAGAAAACTGCGAGAAGATAGAAAAGGGTTTTCCCTGATCGAGCTGATGGTGGTGATGAGTGTCCTCACCATTCTTCTGACGATCGCCATTCCCAGCTACCAGCGTCATACCGTCCGGGCCAACGAGCAGGTACTCAAGGAGAACCTGTTTCAGATGCGCGACGCCATCGACAGCTTCTACGCCGACAAACGCCGCTATCCCAACGAGCTGGAAGAACTCGTCACCGAACGGTACCTCCGCAATCTCCCCGTCGATCCGTTTACCGGCTCCTCAGACACCTGGGTCGTTGAAGGGCCCGAGCCTAACAGTGAGGGACAGGTTGCCGAAGGCTCGGTATTCACTGTGAGAAGCGGGAGCTCCAAAACGGGGCCCAAAGGGGTGGCGTACAAGAATTGGTAGTAGCAACCTGTTCCGAACGAAAAGGCCTCAGGAAATCCCCTGAGGCCTTTATTCATTTGGCAGAGTTGCCAGCAATGAATCACGCGTGCTTTGGACGCCTGAAGCACCACGACCCTTCCTTATTGGGAGGCCCGAAAGACCTGAAGATCCTTGATCGTTTCCGCTCCATGAAGTGAACATACCCCTGTCCCGGTCACATTCACCTGGCTTCTCGCATGATGGGCCGAAAGAGCATGTGAGTACAAAAGTTTGCCTCTCTCATTGTTCAAATCAATAAAGAACTCCGTATTTGAGCAATCGTTACCAGTCCTATCACCAACAACGGTTAGAAACACACCGCCATTGGGTGTCGGGTTTATATACATATGGACCCGGGTGATTTCGGCGTCTGTCACCTTACTGGCCTGTACAGAGACAGGAAAAATAACGATTAGAATCACGAAAATAAATTTCTTCACCCTCATCCCCCTCAAAATATCACTCTACTGCTCAATTATTGCTTGATAAAAAGCATATTCATATCTTCCGTATCAGACCAAATCGTGCAGGTGTCTTTCCCGCTTGCGCTGACGGTTTTTTGTGCGCTATATGCGGTTAAAGCCAGTGACAACAGCGCTTTTCCGGTGTCGTCATCTGTCTTGATTTGCATTCTATTTAATCCCGCATCGCACGACGGGGCAGCAGTAGAAGCCTTGTCGAAATAAATAGAGCACATATTGGCGCCGCTGAAATAACCGCAATAGATCTGCGTGATTTTTGCGTCCGCCACACTACCGGCAAAAGAAACACCAGAGAAAACAAGAAGAAATGCAATGGTCAAAAATTTCGTTTTCATCTTACCTCCGTCTATTCATCTAAAATAAAGAGTTGGGAAATAACCATATCAAACCAGGACAATGCGCGTGGCCTATCTAATAAACAAAAACCATCTACTCAGCTTCCAAGACCGACTAAGGCGCCGCATTCAGAGAAATCAACGCCAGACCTTCCGTTGTCAAGTAACGGAGATTTGGGAATAAACGGACGTTCTAGACACCCCAAGCGACACAATCATTTGTGCCGGATTCTTCCACAAACTTTACCGCTGTGAGCGGCAGACAACAAAACAGAGGCCATCGCTTTACCTTTGTCTTTGTTAACTCCGTCATCGTGCTGCATGGAGGTGCGTTGGTGTAGCTATCACCACAGCTTCGGTCAACGTTTTTTTATAAGCAAGAATCAAAATCGCTATGAAACGCACCCTTACCTCATCTAAATCCAAACACCATGGGTTATCGATTCAAATTCTAGTAGAATGAAAAAGTTCAAATTCTCAAATCGGCCCACCCAATCCGATCTAAACCGCAATACTCGAATGAAATTGTGTATTGCAGGCACCAATTTCTTGCCTAGCATCACATAGATCGCACCCAGAAAAAGGTACTGTGAATTTCGTATCTCCCCCCTGCAAACAAACATCCATCAAAAACTTAAGCCTAGCCCCGTTCATCTTTCATTAATAACCCACCCACAATTCCCGCAAAGGAACACTTTTAGGCAATGTTTTTAAGTGATTATGCCAAAACCTTGCCTGTTGATGCGCATAATCGGCCATCCTGGAGTGATGATAACTACTAACTCCCACAAATAGGTCTGCTTGGAAATGGTTAAAGGCGGGAATGGCACTATAGAGCTCAGCTAAACCTGCATGGAACTCAACGGCAAACCTTTCCAACGAAATATTAAAACGAACCATGACTTTAAAAAAGGCCAGGTATTTATTCTGAAGTGGAACCGACTTGTTAAACGTCACACCAGGGTCATATGCTAAGGATTGTGCATGCATTGATTTAACGCCCCGGTACATACCAGACAGGTTATTCAAGTCATTACATAAGTAGGCGAGTCCAGCCATAACCGCAGAGGTTTTAAAAGATTCCCAGAATTCCCCACCTGCCACTTCAGCAAGGCCACCGCTTATAACTCCACCCACGAGCGATCTTTTGGTATAGGCAGAAAAACTGGCATCCATGTCTCCAAGATATCCACCATCACCTATATACTTGGCAAAGCCAGCACCTACACCTGCCAAAAGAATTGATAGCGCATCAATCTCACCTGTGATGACCCCTCCAATTCCTGATGCAGCCATTCCTGCCGTAGCGTGTAATACTGCCCTACCAACCTGCCCTATATATCCTGCTGCACTTGATAAGCCCTCAAACGCATTTAAAGCATGTAAGGAATTGACAGCATCTATATAACCACCTACAGCCCCAAAGGCCGCCCCACTTAAGGCACCATAGATTGCCCCTTGGAGGACATTCCCTCCTGTAACTGCCGAGGTTGCTGCTCCAATGGCGGCCCCCCACGCTGCGCCTTTAGCAATTGATGCAGCAGAAAGTGAAGAGATAAATTTCCCAATAGCTGCAATTGCAGCTTGAAAGTAGTGTCCACTGGGATCCGTATAATTAATCGGATTATTAATGCAGTAGGAATAGCGATTATACGATTGCGGATCTGTGGGTTCAGGAATAATAGTATCCGGTGACGTGAACTTCCCAAGAACAGGGTCATAATAGCGGGCATTATAGAAGTAAAGCCCTGTCTCCGAGTCAAACTCCTGCCCTGTAAATTTATGATTTACATTCACTGACCCAACATCTGAAACCGTTTCCCCAAAAGGCTTATAGAAAGTCCTTTCAACCTCATCTCCAACGCTGTTGGTTATTACTGTACTGCTACCAAGGTGGTCCCCATGATAATACAGTGTATTTTCGAGTCCTTGAGTATCTCGCTTTAAGGCAATGCGTTGCCCATTTGCAAAAATAAATTTTGCAGCTCCGCCACCTTGTGTGTATTCGTACAACCCCCCAACATAGACCTTGATAGTCCCATCTGAGAGGATTTTCTTCACTCGTGCACCATCGCCATCATAAACAAAGCGAGTTTCATCTAGTGAATTGAGGATACTAATAGGTCGATTGTTTTCATCATAGGTGAATGTTCGGACACCATCAGACAACAAATTGCCATTGGCATCGTACTGATAACTCCTGTTGTGCAAAGAGGCAGCCACACCATCGACAGACGTGATCCTAAACTCCGATTCTGCCCATGGGAGTTCTTCACCGGGGGGCTCAGTAGTACCCCCTCCCTCAACATCCTCCAGCTTGATGGGCGTCAGAATGCCACCGACATCAATAAGAACAAATTTGGGGGAAGCCTCCTGTGATACTGGCTCTACGGTTTCTTTTACCGGGATCGGGGTAAGAACCCCATCAATATCCATAAAGAGGAAGTCAGGGTCGTTATCGACAGGCGGGTCGACTGGTGGTTGGGAGCCACCGGTCCCGCCATTGCTGCCCGGCGGTTCGGGCGCTGTTGGAGGAAGCACCCCGCTGGCATAGCTAATACTGCCGTCTTGATTGACTGTGTAGGTCGCAAGATCGATGGTTGTGGCCGTTACTGCATGCGGCCCGGGCCCGCTATGGGAATAGGCAACCCCTTCTTTCAGGGTAAAATTGCCTATTTCATCGTAAGCGTAAGACAGGATTCCATAGGCAGCACTGCTGGCCAAGGTGAGCCGATTGAAGGTATCGTATTGGAAGGTTTGACTACGGGAGCCATCAACAAAGTCATTAATCTGAAGCAGGTTCCCGCGGGAATCAAATTGGTAGTCCAGGCTCTGGAAAGTCTCAGTAGCTGTAGCAGTCGTCAAATTCTGCAACAATCCATTGTCTGCACGATAGTTATAGTCGGTTGAAACACCATTCCCATAGGTCACAGTTTGCGGCTGGTTCTTGGCGTTAAAATTACTAAATTGGGCGTAAACAACGCCTTGGTTATTGCTGACCTGTGTGAGTGCTTCTGCATCATAAACATAGCCGACCAATTCACCATCGGGATAGAGGATCGCTTGAGGTCTGCCCCGGCCATCAGTGGTGGTAGTAATTGTATTCGCCTCACCATCAATAATCGTAGTAACGCCTGTCGTTCTCCCTAAAGGATCTCCATAAAGGTACTCTTTGGTGGCACCATCAGAGATAATTTTCTGCAGTTTACCTATTGTGTTTGGCCCAATATCATAGATATAAGATATTTCTGAACCAGGAATTAGGCTTCTGGTTCCATTACTTAATTGAAATACTTTCTTTGATATAGGTCGTCCTATTTCATCATATGTAATTTCACAGAGCTGATTTTTAACATCTAGCTGTCTTATCAACTTCCCTTGTGCATCATAAGCGTAGTACCATACTCCTGTATTTGGTTCCGTATTTTTGACTTTTCGGCCCAAGCTATCGAAATAGTTTTCGGACCGATTCCCTCTGGCATCAACGACTGCAATCAGATTGCCTTTTACATCATATTCAAAAGTGGTAGTTGCATAACTGGTCGTATCCGGCCAGACACCTTTTAGCTCTTCGACCTTTACTAATCTTTCACGAAGATCTGTATATTCTTTTTTTGCTAGGCCAAGATTATTTATCTTTACAGTTAAACCAACAAAGTACTCCGCTCTACTTTGTGTGCTATCTGGCAATGTAGTTTGAATCGGTCGCCCAAAACTATCGTGAACCGTTTGGACCCAAAAGGCAGTCTCCCCAGAAAAGTATGGAAGCGAAGCCCTACTAACCAAGCCCCTTTCGTCATACTCAGTATCGACCAAAACAGTTCTTCCTTCGGGCCCCAAGGCTTGCTTTCGAATAGTTCGGCCAAGACCATCAAAGAACACATACCCTGATGTACCCTCTGCATCAGAGTTGCGAGTATACATCCCAGGCCCGTCATTATATTCCCACGCAACCCAGTAACCATCAGATTTTTCTATACGCAACTTTCGACCAAAAGCGTCATAGGTAGTAGAGCTCGTTCCACCATTAATTTCTGTTTTGGTTTTGACTTGGCCGTAGAGGCCATTGTCTGCGAGGACACCATTCACTCCGTAAAAATCGGAGGAAACTTGGTGCCCCAATACGTTCCTACTTGTAAGTTCATATACCCCAGTCGGATCAAAGGTGATCGTTGTCCGGTGCCCCCGGGCATCCTCAGCCCAAGCAGGAGTTCCCAATGTGTTGTACCCCGTCCGCATAGAAATCCATCGGGCGGGCACAGTAGTGCCAGGATTTTCTGGATCAACAGCCCCCTTTTCCAACAGGCACTCTTGGACAAGGAGCCCCTGGGTTGGTGACGTTGGCGCCTCCCCGCAAGTATCTGGCAAGGTATCGTAGTAGTAAAGTTTCTCCGTTAAAGAATCTCCGGCCGTGCCTATCCCCTCGAAAATCTTTTCCGAGGCTGGCTGGCGCAATAATCGATCAGTCAGGTTTTTGGTATACGTTCTTTCGACGGTGAAATCATCTGTAGCGATGGCAATATCCCCGTAATTGAGTTCCTGCAGAATGTTTCCATACTCATCGTAGATATAATCGACCCGGCTCTCCCGTTTCACCGGACCGCCACCGTCAAATTGCTGCCCCCTCGCGCTTGAGACAGGGGCAAAGTAGGGTGCCACGCCATCGCTGTCAGGATGATATTCGGTGGTTGTTTCCTCGTAGACCAACCCGTCCTGATCCGAAAGCCGCGTACGATAAGGCTTCCCCTTCATATACGCGTCTTCTACCGAAGGGTCGTTTACATCGACCTGAGTATCAGCACCCTGGTGATACCAGGTCT
Organism: Thermodesulfobacteriota bacterium; assembly: GCA_028282145.1. Taxonomy (GTDB): domain Bacteria; phylum Desulfobacterota; class Desulfuromonadia; order Desulfuromonadales; family Geopsychrobacteraceae; genus JANQIN01. The sequence continues at coordinate 16,023 of JANQIN010000039.1, forward strand.
CTTTGACTCTTCGCTTCCCTTCGGCACTGATCTGTCCCAATACCTTGACATGATTAAAGCCACGGAAGTCCCGCTCATAAAGGTGATAATAGCCACCAGCATACTCATAGTCCGTTGAGGTCAAGTTGCCGGCACCGTCATCCAGGGTAATGCGGTTGACCGTTTGCCTCGGCATGGGGAGCTGGGTGTTTTCGTATTCAGCGGCAGACTTGTAGAGGATCGAGGTGCTGCCCCCGTAGGAGTTAGTGATTTTGGAGATAAGGTCCAGTTTGGAATGGCTTGTCGCAAGGTGCCAGCCACTCCGCTGGTACATATAGTCAACGGCACCATCGCCCGTGAAGTCGCCCACATATTGCAGGTCAACCGCCCAGGTATCACCGGTGGGACCCGTTCCGCCGAGCCACAGGGTGGGGTAGTTGAACCCGTTGTGCCCATTGGAGGTAGCCACATACCAGCCGTTACGGAAGTACATGTAATCGGTACTGCCATCCCCGTTGAAGTCGGCAGCGTATTGGAAGTCCGGGCTGTTCCAGGTAGCCCCGGTGGGGCCATTCCCCATGAGCCAACCTTCCGGGGTCAGGAAGCCATCCTTGCCGTTGGAGAGGGCAACGTACCAACCGTCGCGGTAGTACATATAGTCCATGTTACCGTCGCCGTTATAGTCGCCGAGGTACTGGAACTGAGCATTCACCGTTTCACCGGAAGGCCCGTCTGTCGGGAGCCATAACTCCGGGTAATGAAAGCTGCCGTTCTGATCAGACAGAGCAACGTACCAACCATCCTGGTAGTACATATAGTCAGTACTTCCGTCGCCGTTAAAGTCACCGACATACTGGTATGCTTCGATGGTCCAGGTATACCCGGTCGGCCCGTCTCCTCCTAACCAAAGAGTCGGATACTCAAATCCATCGACTCCATTCGAAAGGGCTACATGCCAACCGTTTCGGTAGTACATGTAGTCGACCTTTTTATCGCCGTTAAAGTCACCCAGATACTGAAACCCTGCATTCCAGGTATTTCCTGTCGGACCTACAGGGCCAAGCCACATCTCCGGATAGGCAAACCCATCTTTCCCGTTGGAGAGGGCCACAAACCAGCCGTTTCGATAGTACATGTAGTCCGAACAACCGTCGCCATTCAGGTCCGCCACATACTGGAATGCGGGCGAGTTCCAAGTGTATCCTCCGGGGCCATCCCCATCCAACCATTTGGTGGGAGAATGGAACCCCGTGTCCCCTTTGGAGAGAGCCACGTACCATCCATCGTTTCGGTAGTACATATAGTCCTGCCGGCCATCACCGTTATAATCCCCGGTATACTGGAAGCCAGGATTATAGGTAGCGCCACTGGGGCCATACTGGCCTAACGCATGGAACGGATAGGCAAAGCCATCGGTTTGAGCACCGGAAGACAGGTAATCAAAGGTGTTGGAAAAAGGGGCCAGGGTGGATCCGAGATTGTTGATATCCCCGGTCGTTTGATCGACAACGGCATCTGCACCAAAGGACTTGATACTGCCGAGCAGACTTCTTTTCGTCGTTTTACTGTACTGCTGGCCAGTCTCCGTCTGGTTGGCGTCGTATTCCATCACATAGGTTTTATAGGCGTTACCGTTCGCAATCACCTCGATGGCCTTAAGCCGCTTATCTGTCGCGACCGAAATCCCTTTGAGGTAAGCGCGGGATTCGTCCTGACGCGTTTCATAGTAGAAGCGGACCTGATGGTTCGGGGCGATACTGTTTGCTTCGTTTCCGTTAAAATCGATCTGTTGAAGGGTGAGGAGATTCCCTTCCTTGTTGTAGGTGTAGGTCATGTAGTTCGTGTGAACATCGGTGACCTTATCCAACGACCATTTGATAATCTGGTTTGCGTCCGCCGGGTTATCCATCCGGGTAGCAGCAGTTTGTCCAAAGTAAAAGGTTCGGCCATCGGGGAAAGTGGCGGTCCAGGAATCTCCATTCTTCTCAAACAGAATGAACCCGCCTTCAATTTCAGCGCGATAGGTTCCATCCGACAGTTTTACAAGGATTCCCGAACTTGTGCCCGCAGCAAAGACATAGTCGTCCCCTGAATAATCAAGACCATCCTTGGTGCTTCTTTGAATACTTCCAACCTCCAGCCCCCAACCAACACCGAGCGGCCCATTCCCCTTGGAACTGCTATAGCTCAGGGAGAGATTCGGCTGAAGACCCGCCCGGCCTGCAGGGGTTTCAATCGGAATCGAGTAGTTAAAAGCTCCCGAAAAAAGGTCGGGATTCGAATTCCCAGTAAAAGGAAGCTCGGCATATGTTGGCGAAGCCAAAAGTGAACAAAAAAATACAAACACCCAAGACTTCAGGAAAAAAATACAGGTTTCTTTCCAGGCCGAAAGTCTCCGCCAGCACATACGCCACTCCTCTATAAAACCGCAGAAAAACTGCGTTAAAACTCAATAAAATCCAGCCAAATAATTTATTGTTAGCGCATCTCTGTAACAACAGAGTAGCCACAACCCGTTGGACGAATAGCCGTGTCGATCGACAGACGGCTTAAAGGCTTGTTCTGCATATAATGATTAAAAGCGTGGGCATACATCAGATTTGTGGTCCGGGCATTCTCAGGAGAGTTGTCCAGGCAAATATGGCCATCGTCGGGAAGGCTACAGGAGCCGGAAGAAACCTGCATCATGATAGAGCCGGTACCACTCAAAACAATCTGATTCACTGTAACGCTGGTGCAATCAATACCAGCAGCAAATACCTGACCAGACACTAGAAGCAAAACAGCAACGATCAAAAACTTGCGCATTTTTTCCTCCAAATTTCACATTCTTTGGTTGGCCCCGGGCTCCAACGCCCGGCACCTAAACTGATGAATTACATCCAAGCATCGCCAATGACACAAAAGATGTGATGGTGACTAAAAGTACTCTTCTTGAAGACCGATGAAGGTGGCGTTGCAATTGTTCGAATGAGAGTAAAAGCGGGCCTTTTTGTTGGCCATATATGCGGAGAGGGCATACGAATGAAGCAGATTGAAACGCGTTTCGCTCATCAAGCTCTTTTCAATAATGACCGCCCCACTACAGCTATGGTCATCATGGGTATAACCATCATTCAGATACACAATGACTTGATCGGCATTGCCGTTACCGATCTTGATTCCCTTGATCGTTCCATAGCCGATATTTCCAGCAAAAGATGCCGCTACAGTGCAACAAGAAAGAATGATCGCAATCATCAAAACACGCATTTGGAATTCTCCTTATCTCTTAGAAAATAAAAAAGCCGCAACAAGACCCGTCTGGGCCTATTGCGGCTTTTGATACAATTGTTGCAAGTGCTGAACCATGCACCCCTCCATCAAAAAACTATGAGATTCAATCACAATTACCAGAAGGATAAGCAAACCCCAGCACGACAATCAACTTAATTTTTTTAAATAAAATCAGTCATTTAAAACATTTTTGGTCATATTTCTCCCGCCGTCTTTTTTACCGGACTGTCATGTATCCTTTGTTTCGGGCATACTACCGAGCTCTCTTACTGTGAAGGGGAAGGCCTTTATCCCTTATATAATGAAAAGGTCATTTCATGATTCACAGCCCGGACGTTCAAGACCTTTGAGGTACTGTTGCTGCAACACGCCATCTCTTTAATCGTTCACGGATCGTTAAAAGACTTCCTGGCAAGGGAGTTAAGGGGGAAAAGGTGTGTCTTTCATATCAAAGGGAACCCATCCATCAAAGATACCTTGGAAGCCGTCGGAGCCCCTCACCCGGAAATTGCCGGGATTCTGGTCAACAAGAGATCGGTGGACTTCAGCTATCAGATTCAGGGAGGAGAGGATATCGAAATATTTCCCGCCGAAGCCTTTCCCAGTGGTCTCGCACCCCTTCAGCCACCGCTCCCCACTCCACCGATCTTTATCGTCGATGTGAATCTGGGAAAGCTTGTCGGTAAGCTTCGCCTGATGGGATTCGACTCCCTTTACAAAAACGATCTTGATGATCACCGGATCGTCCGGATTGCCAGCGAACAGCAGCGAGTCATTCTGACCCGTGACCGGGGGTTGCTGAAACACGGAGCCGTGGTCTGGGGGTATTGGGTCCGAACTACCGACCCTTCTGAGCAGTTGCTTGAGGTGGCACGACGCTATGACTTGCAGGAGCATCTGGCCCCGATGACCCGCTGCAGTGCTTGTAACGGGCTCACAGCAGAAGTGGCCAAAGAGGAAATTGCCGATCGCCTGCAGCCACGAACTCGAAAATACTACGACCGTTTCCGACTCTGCAGAGACTGCGGAAAGATCTACTGGGCAGGGTCTCACTACCGAAAGATTCTGGAATGGGTTGAGGCGCTTGCCGGTCCGGAGAAAAAACGTCAGACTTGACGCAGGACAAAGCCTGCAACCCGGATTCATCCTAAACTGAGTCCCAATCAGACGATAAAGATTCAAAACGATAGCGTCAGAGGAGAACGACTATGGGTGGATGTGGATGCAACGGCTCCCACAGCGGACAGTCGATGGTTGACAAGTTACGAATGAAAGGCTTCAGCGGCAATCCGATGCCAGCAGCGGTAAAGATTATCTGCAGTTGCGAAAAGGAATTTATGATGGAAACTCTGGAGAGCCGGTGCCCACACTGCGGCATGGTCTACGGTGTGACTCCCTGCAGCGCCGCTGACGCCAACAATATCGAAGCGGCCGGTATCAACTACTGAGGATTTGTCTGCATAGTGTAAAAAGTAACGGCCCCCGCCTGTTGGCGAGGGCCGTTTTTGTAAATGGCGTGCGAATTTTTGACTGGGATTCTCCTACTACACTCGGAACATCACATCGCTCTCTGCGTGGCCCGATTCCCGTCCACTATTACGATGGGCGAATGTTTCGTAATTTGCGATTAGGGATTCCCCTACTACGTCGAAGGCTTCCTGCCTTCTCCTGCGTGGGCTCCCCTCACCTCGCTGACGCGAGCATCCCTGCTCGCTCTTCTGACATTTAGTCAGCGCTTCGGTTCGCTTCGAATTCCAAATCGCATAAAAAACAAACGCCCCGCACATGACTTGTGCGGGGCGTTGATTTTTATGGCGCGCGATTAGGGATTCGAACCCCAGGCCTCTGCCTCCGGAGGGCAGCGCTCTATCCAGCTGAGCTAATCGCGCACGAGGGGGAATTTATACCGTATGCCTCTTGGGAACGCAACAATTTTTCGTGCCTTCAGGGGTTGCTGTCACCGGCGCACAGGCTATACTATACACATAAGGAGAAAGGAGTCGAGAACTCGGATTGAGTTAAAAAGACATCATATCTCCTGACCGTCCGACACGGACGGAATTCATCGTCCTGCCCCGCAGGACGAAGATGCCGGAAGAAAAAACCCGGCAGAACGAGGAGGAGCCCCCTGAAAACAGGGGGCTTTTCTCGTTTTACCTCTGTCACTTTCTGTTCGTCAAATGAATACGGCGTTGGTATACTCGCAGCATCTGACGACTTTATTTCCCGACGAGGAGCCATCGTGAACCCACTCTGGTCCAACATCTTCCGCAAATCTGCCGAGAAAGATTCTCTTGCTTACTTTCTGGGGACGATCGCGGTCTTTTCCGAACTCAACAAAAAAGACCTGACCTTTGTGGAGTCCCTGGTGCACGTGAGACGGTACACCGCGGGTGAAACGATCTTCGCCGAAGGAGATATCGGCTCCGGGATGTACATCGTCCGTAGCGGTCGGGTTCAGATCTCCAGCCGCGATGCCAACCTGAACGACCGGGAGCTGGCCAAGCTGGGACCGGGGGATTTCTTCGGAGAGACCACTCTGACCTCCCCCAAACCGCGCAGTGCCTCAGCCCGCGCGATTACCAATTGCGAACTGATCGGCCTCTTTCGTTCGGACCTGCTGGATGCGATTCACAAGCATCCGTCGACCAGTTCACATATCCTGTTGGGTCTGTCCCGGGTCCTGAGTGAACGCCTGCAGACCGCTGCCCAGCAGTTACGGGATACCGGCCATCGCAAACCACTGTCTGAGGATCGCTCATGATCTCCAACGGTATCACACGTGCCCAGGCGGCTCTGATCTTTATCCTGCTGACGATGGCGATTGCGGCAGGCCTGTCGCTGTTCACCTCGGCCTCCACCATCATCGGGTTGATTCAGCGTGCTACCGAGGGACTGTTCCTGCCGCTGCTGTTGGCCATCATTCTGTCGTTCCTGTTGGAGCCACTGGTCCAACGCTTTGAGCGGGAGGGGGTTAGCCGAACAGCATCGATCTTCATCTGCTTCTTTATCACCGCCCTGCTGCTTGGTATGGCTGTCGCGGCCCTGGCCCCCAAAGATTGGGGGGGGATGTGGTCCGCCCTGCGAGCCGATTTCCCCCGCTATCTGAGCAGCGGTGTCGCCTTTCTGGAAGACCTGCAGCAGCGGATGGTGGAATACGCCCCGATGATCAGCGAGTTCGACCTGCCCGGCAAGGCACAGGTCCTGGCCAACGATCTTTTTGCCGGCATTCTGATGGCGACCCCCCGGGTGACCCTCCAGGTGGGTAGTCTGATGGTGATCGTGCCTCTGTTCGCCTTCTTCTTCCTCAGGGATGGCCAGAAGATCATGCGGGGCATTATCGATCTCACCCCCAACCGTTACTTTGAACTGGCGCTGGACCTGACCTCCAATATCAACCACCAGATGGCCTACTTTATCCGTGGCCGCATTCTGGAGGCATTGATTATCGGTCTGGTGGTCGGTTTCGGTCTGTCTCTGACCGATATCCGTTATGCTCCGGTACTCGGAATTATTGCCGGCATCACCAACCTGGTCCCCTATGTCGGCCCGATCGTCGGTATGATTCCCGGAATTCTGATCGCGTTTGTCGACCTGGGGCTGGGATGGCAGTTCGCCTGGGTCGTGATCCTGTATATCGTCATCGCCCAGGTCATTATCGACAACTTTATTCTGATCCCGATTCTGATTTCCCGTGTGGCCAACCTGCACCCCCTCTGGGTCATCCTGGCCATCATCATGGGAGGACGTCTCTACGGGGTTATCGGCATGATCATTGGCGTACCGATCTTCAGCATCCTGCGTATCCTCTTTATCGAGGTTCGAAACTACCGCAGCACCTTCACCCTTCCGGTTTCGGCCTATCAACCGCTAAATCCCAGACAGGAGTGAGAGCCCAGGTCTCTTTTGACCCGTTTTTGCATGACAAGGGGGACGACTTATGCTTAAATGCCCCGTTTTTCGACATAAAAGACCTGAATCGATATAGAAGGAGAACGTTTCAATGTATACCTGTTCCGACCTGAAGAAGGGACTGAAGCTGCTGATCGACGATCAGCCCCATGTGATCGTTGAGTTTGACTTTTCCAAGCCGGGCAAAGGCCAGGCGCTGTATCGCTGCAAGCTGCGCAACATGATCTCCGGTGCCCAGTTCGACCGAACCTACCGCAGCGGTGAAAGCTTCCACCCGGCCAGCCTGGAAGAGCGCGACATGCAGTATCTGTACAAGGACGAGACCGGTTATGTCTTTATGGACAACCAGTCCTACGAACAGATCAGCCTCAGCGAAGAGGCCCTGGGCGATAACCAGTACTTCCTGATCGACAACATGATGGTCAAGATTCTCATGTTTGACGAACAGGGGATCGACATCACCCTGCCCAACTTTGTTGAGCTGGAAGTCTCCCAGGCCGACCCCTGGGTGAAAGGGGATACGGCCGCCGGCAACAACAAACCGGCCACCGTGATTACAGGCTACAACCTGCAGGTCCCCTCCTTCGTCGAAACCGGCGACATCATCCGGATCGACACCCGTACCGGCGAATACGTCACCCGGGTCAAGGAATAGAGATGCCTCAGCAGGGCCCGGCCACACGGCTGGAGAATTTGCACCAGCGGGCCCGGATTGTTCAGACGATCCGGGCCTTCTTTGTTGCACAGGGGTTCCTTGAGGTGGAAACCCCGCACCGCATTCCGGCCAATGCACCGGAAAAGCATATCCTGCCCTACAGCTCGGACGGCTGGCAGCTCCAGACTTCCCCCGAACTGGCCATGAAGCGTCTACTGGCTGCCGGAGCAACCGAACTGTTTCAGATCTGCCGCTGCTGGCGCCAGGAAGAACGGGGCAATCGCCACCTGACCGAATTCACCCTGCTGGAATGGTATCGGGCCCAAAGCGACTACCGGCAGTTGATGGCGGACTGCGAAATACTCTTCCGCAGCCTCTGCCCTTCGGGGCAACTGACCTACCAGGGCACCACCATCGATCTCACCCTCCCCTTTGAACGCCTGACAGTTGCGGAGGCTTTCAACCGCTACACCGATACCACGACCGACCGGGCTCTCGCGAACGGCCGTTTTGACGAAATCTACGCCTTCGAGATCGAACCGCGTCTGGGAAGAGATCGTCCCACCTTCCTGGTCGACTTCCCCCTGCCTCTGGCCGCATTGGCGCGACGCAAAAAAGGGGAGCCCGTTGCGGAGCGGTTTGAGCTGATTGTCGCCGGGATGGAATTGGCCAACGCTTTCTCCGAGCTGACCGATACCGCGGAGCAGCGACATCGTTTTGAGCAGGAGATTTTCGAGATTCGAAAAGAAGGCAGGGCTGCCTCCATGCCGGAACCTTTTCTGAAAGAACTTGAGCAGATGCCTCCCGCTGCCGGTATCGCGCTGGGTGTCGACCGACTGGTAATGCTGCTGCTGAATGTCGACAAAATCGACCGAGTCGTGGCTTTTTCTCCCGAAGAACTCTAACCGCCCGACCCACACATTCCATCCGCCTACAACAAACCCTCATCTCCTCCTAACCTAAAACTAACACTACAAAGTATTCTTGGACTCACCTAAGAAACCAAGTCATTTCAAGCTTCACTCTATGGAGGACAATACCCCATGAAGAAACTGCTGACCCTGCTGCTGACCGGGATGATGGCCCTGTCGATCTTTTCTGCTCCTGCTCTGGCCGGCGACCAGGGTCCCAAAATGACCCAAGTCGTCCCTGGGAAATACACCGCCTTTGAAAACCACGGCCGCGTCTACATCATCGGCAAGGATGCGACTGTCGCAAAATTCAAAAAGTCCGGCCATCTGCCCTACACCCGTACCCTGCTGGGTGCCGGCCCCAAAGGCCAGACCGTCGTCTTCGAAGTAGACAAGAAGAACCCCAAGCTGGCTGACCAGCTGGTTGCCGCTTACAAGAAGACCCCCTACCGGATGATGGACAACGGAAAGGACATGTTCGTTTACCGTGCCCATAGCCGCACTTACGTGATCGGCACTCCCAAGACCAACGCCAAGTTTATGAAAAGCGGTCACCTGCCCTACACCAAGACCATTATCGGTGGCGGTCCCTTCGGCGACACTCTGGTTTACGAAGTGGCCAAGAAGAAGCCCGAATTCGTCAAAGACCTCATGAAGCGTTTCGAGTCCACCCCCTTTGAGCTGGAAAGCAACGGCAAAGACTACTTCGTCTATAAGCTCAAAGGGCGTGTCTACGTCATCGGCCAGGCCAAGACCAATGCCAAGTTCAAGAAATCCGGTCACCTGCCTTACACCCGCACCCTGTTGGGTGCCGGTCCTAACGGCGAGACCGTTGTTTTCGAAGTGAACAAGAAGGACAAATCTCTGGCAGATCGCCTGCAGAAATCGTATCTGTAAGAGTCAGAAGTTGCAGCACAACGGATGAAAGAGCTGGACCTTCGGGTTCAGCTCTTTCTATTTGCCCAAGGATGGGCAGCTCAAAATCCGGAGGAACCGGAGGATTTTGCGAGTGTAGCAAAACCACGCTTTTGCGAAACGATTATGCCCTGACCCATGGATGGAGCAGGGCATCCAACTGTTGCTGGACCTTCGGGTTCAGCTCTTTCTATTTGCCCAAGGATGAGCGGCTCACTTCCCGGTAGGAACAAACTGCAGGTTCACCTTGTATTTGCCCTGCTCCAGCCCCTGCGGCAAAGACCTCTTATCGGGCACCATAAGGATCAGAACCTGCCCATTGAGCGGATCACTGCTGTGCTGGCGGTTTTTCCGCTTCTGTCCGTTGTTGGGCACAGCTCCCCTTTTTTGCCTTGGAGGGCGAACCGCCAGTATACGTGCCTCGACATTCTTTGCACCCGGGTGGGCGCGCTGGTCCTTTTTCCAGGCCAACGGTTGGGTCGTTCCGATGACAATATCCATTCCCTGGCTCCTTTCATGACTTTCCCTAGTCCTGTCATTGTTTCTTTTCGGCCACCAGGTCAAAAAACTTTAGCCTCTCGGAACAGAGGGGCATTTTTGAGTGAGCGGGATCATACTCCCTCGAAAAACCCTTTTAAAAGTCGTCGGATATCTGACTTAACACTTGACCCCAGCGCCCGGGTCGGGATATTAATGAGTTTGTAGTAGACAGGGTTAGAATCGATTCAGTACCAGAGGAAAGACCAGCACCTCCGAAAAGAGCAAACTCAGGGCAACCTGAGGGCGCAGAACCACGGGCCCAGATTTGGGCAGCCGAGTCGCCGAAGAGGTAATCGATGATGTATGGAGCAGTCTTTTCCGTTCCAGTCAGTCGTCCGTCTTCGGTTGAAGATGGATTTTTTTATGGAATTCCCGGACTGACGAAATACGGGAGAGACATAAGATCATGGAAAAAAAACGACAAGTTATTATTGTCGGCCCACACCGGTTGCAGAACGAGCTGATTCGTTCCTATCTCCACGATGAGGCCGAACTTCCCTGCCAGGTCCTTGACAGCCTGCGCCAACTGCCGCCGGTCAATAAAGACGTGAGACGGTTGGTTCTGTTTGACTGCGGCGGCATGGATAAGGAGGACCTGCACCTGGCCCTCCATCTGGAGTTGGGAGAGTCGGAAGCGATCGACCGCTGGGCTCTGTTCAACCTAAGCAGAAATGCCGACATCGAAGGCGAAGCCCTCACCCGGCGGGTACGAGGTTTCTTTTACGACAACGATCCGGCCGACCTTCTGGCCAAAGGGGTCAATGCTCTGTTTAACGGGGAACTCTGGATGCCCCGCAAAAAGATGGAACAGTGTCTGATGGCAAGCCAGGCATTGGCTCCTCGTTTTGCCCCGCAGGCCGCCGACCTCACTGCACGGGAGAACGAGATTCTCGCTCTGGTGGCCACAGGTGCCAACAACGAGCAGATTGGCACCCAGCTTCATATCAGCCCTCATACAGTCAAAACGCACATTTACAATATTTTCAAAAAGATCAACGTGTCAAACCGCATGGAAGCTGCGATCTGGGCGTCGCAGCAAAACCAGCTTTTCCCCGGCTGGCCTGGCGCACAGAACACCGAAGGAAAAAGCTGACGGACATATACCGCAAAAAAGCCTGTATTTACACACCCCTGGGGCGCCGCTCCGGGGGTGTTTGTTTCTGAAGTTCACCATGACAAGAAGCCTTGCTTTGGGTATAGTTACCAGACATTTCCCGCCGCGGTGCGGATAGACCAAACTGGCGACAATCAGGAGGACGCATGACTACACCGGAATCTCATTTTGCAACCTGGACCCGTCAGGTTGAACTGGCCGAGCAGATGATCCCGATCATCGGCCGACTTTATCGTCAGCACGGGGTGGTAACCACCATCTTCGGCCGTCCGCTGACGCATTGTTCGACAATCGAAATTATCCGGCAACACCGTTACTCCCGTCAGATTCTGAGCGATGAGCTCTTCCTGGAACAGACCTTTCCTTTGCTGGAGGTTCTGTCAAAGATGGCCTTCTGCCCGACCGAAATCGACCTGGGCAAGCTCGCCAACTCTTTTGCAGCGCAAGACAAGCTTTCGCTGAAGGAATTCCTGCACCAGAAACTTCTGCCCCTGCTGCCCGACCCGAGAAAGGGCTGTCCGACTCCCAGAGATATTGTCCTCTACGGATTCGGCCGTATCGGCCGCCTTCTGACACGCCTTCTGGTAGAGCATACCGGTGGCGGCAGTCAACTTCGCCTGCGGGCTATCGTCGTCCGAAAAGGCAGTGAAGGCGATCTGCAGAAGCGTGCCAGCCTGCTGCGCCGTGACTCCGTTCACGGCCAGTTCCATGGCACTATCCGTGTCGATGAAGTTCAGAATGCACTGGTGGTCAACGGTCATATGATCAAGATTATCTACGCCGGCGCACCGGATGAAGTCGATTACACCGAGCACGGAATCCACGATGCTCTGGTCATTGACAACACAGGCGTCTGGAAGGATCGGGAGGGGCTTGGTCGCCACCTCAAGGCCAAAGGCGTCGAAAAGGTTCTGCTGACGGCACCGGCTTCCGGCGATATTCCCAATATTGTCTACGGTCTGAACCAAAATACGGGGAAAGATGGGGAAGCCATCTTCTCGGCCGCCAGCTGTACCACCAACGCCGCTGCACCGGTGATGAAGGTTCTTAACGACACCTTCGGCATTGTGCATGGTCACCTGGAGACCTGCCATTCCTTCACCAATGACCAGAACCTGATTGACAACTACCATAAGAAGGCCCGTCGTGGACGCAGTGCCGCACTGAACATGGTCATTACCGAGACCGGTGCCGCCAAGGCTGTTGGCAAGGTTATCCCTGAGCTGTTGGGCAAGATGACCGGCAATGCCATCCGCGTACCGACGCCGAACGTCTCTCTGGCGATCCTGAATCTGCAGTTGGAAAAAGAAACGACGGTGGAAGAGCTGAACGAAACTCTGCGTCAGACCGCCCTCGACTCCCCATTGCAGGATGTACTGGACTTCACCACCAGCCCCGAGGTTGTCTCCAGTGACTTTGTCGGCAGCCGCTACGCCTGCGTGGTTGATGCAACAGCGACCATCGTCCAGGGTAAAAGCTGCGTTCTCTACGTCTGGTACGATAACGAGTTCGGCTACAGCACCCAGGTGGTTCGCCTTGCCGGACACATCGCCGGGCTGCAATTAGCGGCGACTCCGGACTAACAAGACAATCAGTCCTAAACACAAAAGGGAGACCCGTTGGGGTCTCCCTTTTTTAGTGTCGTATAGGATCCATATGGAAATCCCGATTTAAGGGGCCCGTCCCCGTGTCCCTCTTCAGCAACTGATACACCCGGGTGGCTTTCAGATCCTGGTCGAGCATCTTCTCGGCCAGGTGGTAATCCCGGCTGCCTCGTCCGTAGAACTTCTTGAGCTGCGGGTAGGCCCGCGACATGTTGGTCAATAGAGGCAACGCTCTTTTCTTCCTGTTCTGCGCGAGGAACGCCTGACCCTTTTGACGCGCTCCCAGCAGACGAAGATACAGGGGCCCCTGCTCCAAGAGACAGGGCATCTCCTCTGCACCGACACCCAGCAGTTGATACAACAGCATCCGCTGCACCCGTGTCTGCGTCAACTGGCGTGATTTGAGACCGTCCACCGCATCGGTCAGTCGCGTGACCGATCGCCCGATCTCCGCCAACCGATTCTCCATTCCTTCACCGACTTGATACGCTTTCGCTATCTGTTCTCTATCGGCCTGGATCGCCATCAGGATCGCTGTTTCGTACCTGGAAGGGGTAACGGTTTCCTTGGCCAGGGCTTCCTCCAACACCTTTGCTGTAGGTGCAGGTACCAGGCTGTCCACGGCCTCACCTCGTGCCAACCGTTGCCGGATTCCGGTGGCACTGGCAATCCCACGAACGGTCTCAGTATCGTGAAATCCCGCCCCAATACGCCGAGCGGTCAAAGGGGTGATCTCTGTTTCGAATTGACGGAGTGCGCGAAGGTATTCCAGACCGAGGATATTGTTCGGTTGAGAAAGGAACGTTTCGGCGTCGGGAGAGTGTTTTGCCAGAACCTCCTGACGTGCTTCGGGGTAACTTTTCCCCTGCTTCAGCCCCTGCCGGGTTCCGCTTTCAATCTCGTCCTTATGGAATTCAAGCAGATCGGCGATATTCTGCAGGGAACTTAGATCTCCGGCCTCGCTACCAAAACAGAGAGCATCAACCCCCCCGAGCCCTGCCAGAGAGCGGACCGCCCCATCGGCAAAATGGGGTGCACTGTTGCAGGCAAAGGCGAAGGGAAGTTCCAGGACCAGATCGACACCGTTCTCCAGTGCCATACGTGTGCGGTGCCATTTATCCAATAGGGCCGGTTCCCCCCGTTGCAAAAAGTGGCCGCTCATAACGGCCACCGCCACGTCGGCTTCCGCCAAACGGAGACTTTCCCGAAGGTGGTGGAGATGGCCGTTATGAAAGGGGTTGTATTCGACGACCAGGCCGACAGCTCGCATTATTCCTCCAAAATGACCGGCAGGGAGCGGTCAAGCATCGTCTCCTCTTCTGTCACGGACGTACGATAAGCCAGTGCCTGGACACCCTGTGATGTGACCTCACGCAGCAGTCGCCCGTATTCGGGATCAATCTCGTCGGCGGGAGAAAAAGAGGTCGCCTCCCCTCGTTGAACCAGAAAGAAGATCACCGGCCGGTATCCGTGTGCAACAGAAGCCGCCAGCTCTTTGAGGTGTTTCTGGCCCCGCACTGTCACAGCATCGGGGAACAGGGCCACATGCCCCTCACAGAGGGTCACGTTTTTCACCTCGACCAGAACCCGCTCCGTCGCGCTCTCCAACAGAAAATCGATCCGGCTGTTTCCAAACGGGAACTCCGGTCGTACATGATAGCCTTCCAGCCCATGAACATGGCCGTTTCTCAGGGCCTCTTCCACCACCCGATTGGCACGGTGCGTGTGTGTGTCGACCCAGAAACCGTTGACTTCAATCCGCTCCAGAGTCCAAGGAAGTTTCCGCTTGGGATCGTCCGTATGAGACACTAAAACGCGGTGTCCGGGCACAGCACATTGTTTCATACTACCTGTATTCGGTGTATGCGCTGTTACGATACGACCGTCGGTCAGTTCGACATCGGTCAGAAAACGCTTGTAACGTTTCAGCAATACACCTTCAGTCAACGGAGTCGGTATTTTCATGGTGTCCCTGCACGGATAAAAGGCTCTCAGATGAGGAGGATCATAGCCGGTCGTCCATTGCGGAACAACACACAAACTCCGCCCTGGATCTTTTTTCAAGCCGTATGATACCTCACTGACCCGGGAGCACTCGTTTTTCTTGAGCGGTTTGCTATGCTTTCTGGGACGAAAGGGGCCGAGGATGCGGGATTATAAGAGTTTTTTTTCACGGGCTGCTGTTCGGGTACTTGCCGGAGTACTCCTGGCTCTCACGATTCTGACGGGGTGTAAGGACCCGACACCGATGACAATCGGGTTTCTGGGGGGACTAAGCGGACGCGTTGCCGATCTGGGGACAGCGGGTCGAGATGGAGCCCTTCTGGCCCTTGAAGAACAGAATGCCGCCGGAGGAATTCATGGTCGCCCACTGATTCTCAAAACCGGTGATGACCAGCAAACCCCTCAAAGGGCTATCTCCGAGTTTAACCGCCTGGCGGACGAAGGCTGTCAGGTCGTCATTGGCCCGATGACCAGTGCCATGGCGATTGTTGTTGCTCCGGAGGCAGATCGTCGTCGGGTTCCGGTGGTCGGCCCGACCATCAGCACCGACCTGCTCTCCGACCAGAAAGACTACTTCCTGCGGCTGTACCCGGCAGGTGCCCATGCAGCGGGGGAACTGGCACGATACGCCTCTGAAATTATGGGGTTGAAGCGTCTTGTAACGCTTCTGGACTATGGAAACCGCGCCCATACCCAAAACTGGGCTGATGAGTTTGAAAAAGTGTTCGTCAAATCGGGGGGAAGCCGTTTGATCCGCTTCCCCTACACCTCGAGCAAAGACACCCAGTTCACCGTTCTTGCCGAGCGCATGGCTCGCGAGGATTCGGACGGTGTTTTTATCCTGGCCAATGCCGTTGATACAGCCCTGGTTCTGCAGGCCCTGCGCAATCGTGGCTACTCAGAACCTGCGGTGACAACGGAATGGTCCGCAACGGAAGACATTCTACGCTTTGGCGGTAAAGCGGCTGACGGCATGACTCTGATGCGCACCTTCCACCGTAGTTACCCGGGGGAAAGATATCAGCGGTTCCGCAGGAAATTTTCTGAAAGATTCGGTTATGAAGCCGGATTCGCCTCGGTGCAGGGATACGATGCCATGCAATGGGTTCTGGCCGCCCTGGCCAGAAACGCGGATCCGGAACAGCTCCCCCGGACCATGGTCAATATGATGTCCCATGAAGGCTTGCAGGGGATTATCACAATGAATGAATTTGGTGATGTGCAACGCAAGCATTTCCCCGTAACGATCAAGGACGGTCGATTTGTTTCCCTGGCCCCCTGAAAAGCTGCGCAAGCCGTCTCTGAAAGGCCTGCTGTGGGTGCGCCTGATGGTGGTCGCGATTCTGCCCGTGATCTGTGGCAGTCTTCTGACTCTGTGGCATGTTACCCGGCTGGAAAAAAACCATATCGTTCAAAGGCTTCAACTTGAAGCCGACGCCGTTTCCCAGGAAGCTCAGAGGATTCTCCTTTCTCCCCGAACGGTGCTCAGTCATATCCCGCCGGCACTCGAACCGGACAAGGTGCTCAGCCATATACCCCTGGTGTTGGGAAAGTCGCCTGCGCTGGACCTGCAAAGGATTACGGCTGTCCTGGAAGCCGCGATTCACCAGTCGGACCTTTTTGATTCGATTTTGCTGATCGGTTCGGACGGCAGGGTCAAAGCTCTGGGGTTGAATGCACAACTTGACTCCCGACGGCGGGATTTTGAAAACCTGGATCTAAGCCAGGACCCCTTTATCCAAAAGGCTCTTCTCTCACGGGCCCCCCTTTGGTCCAACGCCTTTCTTTCCATGACCACCGATGCCATCTCCCTGCGGATCAGTGTTCCTATGGAGTCCGGGGCCCTTGTAGGGACCTTGAACACCAGTACACTGGGGGAGCTGGTCCGGAGGCACCGCAACAGTCATGACACCACCATTGCCGTTTTTGACAGCCAGGGGAATCTTGTCTACCACCCCGACTCCAGGCTCCCGACCCAAAGACCTAACTTCAAAAGCCTCCCGATCTTGCAAAAAGCCCTCAACGGGCAACACGAAACCTCCAACTATCGCTTTCGGGAAGCTGATTTCATGGGGAGCACCGCCATCATCCCCGAACTGGGGTGGGTGATCCTGGTCTCCGTTCCGACCGAACTGGCCCGTCAGCCGATCCGGCATTTGCAATTTTTCTTTGCCGGTTCTGCCTTTCTGGCGCTGGTGCTGGCCCTGCTTGTCGCCCGAACCTTCGCCGATCGCATGACCCGGCCATTACACGCCCTCGCCCGCTCTGCCAAAGCTTTCGGTGAAGGACGATACCAGCAACAGATTCCTTACCAGAATAGCGCTGAAACGGCCACACTGGCCGACAGTTTCACCCGCATGGGACAATCGATTCTGGACCGTGAGGAACAGCTTCACCTGGCGTTACGTCAGGCAGAAACGACACGGGATCGCCTGGAGGCAATCCTGCAATCGGTGGCCGAAGCGCTGGTCGTCACTGACACTGACCGCACCGTCGTTGCGATCAACAGAGCCGCCCAGGAATTGTTCGGTTTCACACAGATCGACGCCCGAGGAAGAACGGTTTCTGAGATCCTCTTCCATCCGACCCTGCTGGAACAACTGGACACCGTCTGGAAGGAGGGAGGCGAGTCGTCCCTGGAGCTTCAGATGCGTAGCCATCAGGGAACCATGTATCACGTGCGTTCCGACGTGTATCCGGTGCGTCGCAGTGACGGCACAACGGTCGGGATGGTTTCGAGCCTGCGGGACATCACCCAGGAAAGAGCGAGCGACAGGGCCAAAAGTAAATTTATCAGCATGGCTGCCCACGAACTGCGCACACCTTTGACGGCGATTCTCGGATATTCGGAGCTGTTGATCGATCAGATTCAAGACCCGGACTTCAGTCGCGACCAACACCGGGATCACCTGCAGATGATCTGTGACAAGGCGGAAAACCTTGAGGTCATTATCTCCGACCTGCTTGATCTGAGCCGAATCGAATCCGGGCGTCCGCTGATCCTCCATCCCGAAGCCCTGGATTTCAATCAACTGGTACGGCAAACCGCTGCGACCCACCAGCGAGAGACGGAGAACCACCAGTTTCATCTGGACCTCCCTGCCGCACCGATTGTTCTCCAGCTTGACCGCCCCCGAATCCAACAGGTTCTCGACAATCTGGTTGGGAACGCTGTCAAATACTCCCCCGCAGGGGGTGTGATCGGTATTCAAGGTCAGTCCAACGGTTCCGGATACCTGTTGCAGATTCAAGACAACGGTCTCGGTATTCCCCTGGAACAGCAACCTTACGTTTTTGACCCCTTTTACCGGGCTCATTCCGAATCTGCCGAACTGGCCGGATTTGGCCTGGGATTGAGTATTTGCAAGATGATCGTCGAAGAGCATGGAGGTCGCATCTGGTGCGACAGCGAGCCGGGGATTGGCAGTACGTTCCATGTACAACTACCCGCCCACAGCTAAAGTCCATCTGAAAAAGCGGCGTCAAATGTTATATTTTTCTTATGGAAAAACGGTATCAATCAGGTCGTATGTCATCGAGTCGGGTTCCCATTGTCCTGTTGCTGCTGGGTGGCCTGGTGTTTGGATGCCTGGTCTGGTGGGTTATCCCCGCTGAACCGACAATCCGGGTCGGTTTCGTTGGAAGCATCAGCGGGCGAATGGCTGACCTTGGCGTTGGTGGACGGGACGGAGTCATTCTGGCCACTGAGGAGATCAACCGGGCCGGAGGGATCACCGGACGTCAGATTGACCTGCTGATTCGTGATGATCAACACGATCCGACAGTCGCAGCACAGGTCGATCAGGAACTGATAGACCAGGGGGTCGTCGCCCTGATCGGCCACATGACAAGTACCATGACTTTGATCGGGGCCTCAATCGCCAACCGGTCGCAGGTTCTTCTTTTCAGTCCGACGGCCAGTACAACCGCTCTTTCCAACCAGGAAGATTGGGTTTTTCGTCTCTATCCGGACTCTCGTCAGGAGAATGTCCGTCTAGCCGACCTGGCGTACAACCGTCTCAATCTACGTAAGATGATCCTGGTACGAGATGACCAAAACCGGGCTTATACGCAGGATTACGGGGACTGGTTCGCCAGCGAATTTTCTCGAAGAGGCGGGCAGATTGTTACCGATCTTCATTTCACGTCCAGCCGGAAGTTTCCGTTCTCCGAATTGGCCGAACGGATCGCCTCCGCCCCCGGGGACGGTATTTTACTTCTTTGTAATGCCGTCGATACGGCACTTCTCACCCAGAAGCTGCGCCAGAGAGGCGTGAACCATCCGATCCTGGTCAGTGAATGGTCTACCACCGAAGAACTGATCTCTCTCGGGGGCGAGGCCACAGAGGGCTTGATGCTGATTCAATCGGTAATTCCGTTAGGGAACTCTCCGCGAGAGAAACATTTTCGTGATCAGTTCCTGGAACGGTTCGGTTATCCGCCCGATTTCTCCGCCATCAAGGCTTACGATGCGGCCCATATTCTGTTTACCGCTCTGAAGAAAGATCCGAATCCACGAAAGCTGCGCGAAACGATTGTCGGGATTCAGTATTTTCAGGGTGTACAGACCCGCTATCGGTTGACTCCCACCGGGGATGCGGAGCAGAAACTGTTTGTCATGGAGATTCACAAAGGTCACTATCGACAGGTGGAGTGAGTCATGGGTCGCCGAGTCCGCATAAGCACCACCCTCCTTTGGCGCTATACCCTCTTTGCTGTCGTTCCGTTCTTCTTTTTCGGAGTGATGGCCACCAACTACCTTGCGTCCTATACCCGACAGGAGATTCAACAGAGAAATCAGGCTCTTGCCCAGGCCATTCACGGCAAGTTTGCCGAAGGTTTGATGGAACCTTCCATGGCGTTGCGACAGCTTTTGCTCCATCTGGAGGAAGACCCCGTCACAACCGATGAGTCTCTGCAGCACCACCTGGGACTGGCCGTCGCGAGCACCGGGTACCTGGAAGCCCTTGCCCTCCTGACAACCGAAGGGCGCATAGCGCATATCGGCCTGAGCAACAAGCTGGCAGGCCGGGAAGCCGACCTGATCGGCCTGGATCTGTCACGCCAACCGTTCTTTAAAAATGCTCTGGTCTCCAACAAACCGACCTGGTCGGACACCTTTCTCTCTCTTCTTTCGGGTGAACCTGCGCTGGCCGTGAGTATGCCTTATAAAGGAATGGTTCTGGTCGGGACCTTCAACCTGACCCACCTTGAGCAAGTCGCCAATGAGTTTGAACGCACTCAAGGGCTGGAGGTGGATCTGGTGGATAAACAGGGGACTCTGATCTTCAGCTCCCGGAAAAAGGAAGGGCAAAGCTACCTGAGCCTGCGCCATCTTCAACCGATTGCGGAGGGGATTCGCGGTAAGGAAGGAAATTATGCATTTTCCTGGGACCGGCGAGACTACCTGGGAAGCGTGGTACGCGTCACCCCGACCGGTTGGCTGATCCTTGTGTCCCAGCCGAAACAGAAAGCCTTTGCCTATCTCAACAACCTCCTGTTGCTGATCGGTGGAGCGGCAACTATCGCCATTGGGTTGGCCACCCTCGGAGCGATCACTTTGGGGCGCAGGCTATCGGCCCCACTGAATCGTCTGGCTGAAACCGCCAGTGCGATCGCCGAAGGGCATTATCAGGTCTCTGTCCCACCGCAGGAGTATCAGGAACTCGAGCAATTTGCGGCAGGATTTCGTCACATGGCCCATGCCGTTGAAGAGCGTGAAACGCTGCTGCAGCAAAACCGGGCCCACTATCAGCAACTTTTCAACGGCGGTAGCGATGCGATCTTCCTCCATGCCCTGAATTCCACCTCCCAGGAGTCCGGCCGGTTGATTGACGTCAATGATGCGGCCTGCCAACTCCTGGGGTGGTCTCGCGAGGCATTGCTGCAAAAAACCATGGAGGACATCCATCCACTCCACGACCGGTTTATCGGCAATTCCGCAGGTTTAATTCAACGGTTGACGGCAGAGGGGATTTCCACCTTTGAATCCCAGCTTCTGGATCGACAGAACCGGGCAATTCCGGTGGAACTCAAAACACATCATCTTATTGTCGAAAAGCAACCGGCCCTGCTCACCATCGCCCGCGACATCCGTGAGCGCGTGGCATCTCAAAGAGTGCTGCATGCCCTGGTGGAAAGCTTTGTCGATACCACGGGCCAGAACAGTTTCAACCGGATTATCCGAGAACTCTGTTCCTGGCTCGGCATTGACGGTGCCAGTATCGGTCAACTGAACACTTCCCAGGAGGTCATCCCTCTGGCCACCTACTACAGGGGGACCTATCTGGATATCCCTATCCAGCCGTTACCCTCCTCTCCCAGCGCTATGATCCTGAACCAGGGCAGGGTTACCTACCTGGAAAAAGCGCGGGAAAGCTTCCCGGACGATGCTTTTCTTCAACAATACGACGTTGAAGGGTATATCGGCATCGCCCTGCGAGACAGCCATGACCGGAACCTGGGTGTTCTGATCGCCTTCCACAGTGAGCCGCTGATTTTACCGCCCAATGCCCAGGAGATGTTCCAACTACTGGCCTCCAAAGCCGCCACGGAAATCGAAAGGACTCACGCGAACCAGACTCTGGAAATTGCACTGAGCAGCGCTGAAGAAGCGCGAGAAAGGGTGGCCGCCATCCTGACGTCGATGCACGATGGATTGATCGTATTGACCCCCAACAAGCGGATTACCCTGATGAATCAGGCAGCAGAAAGGCTTCTCAGCCTGCCTCAGGAAGCCGCTCTGAACCGATCGGCCCAGGCTGCCGTACCCAACGTCCCGCTTCGGGATCATCTGGAAACACTGGATATAGAAAACCAGGAAGAGACCAGTATTGATTTCGACATCAAAAGACCCGACGGAGAACCGGCCCGCACCGTTCTGGCCAGTTCAACCCGTGTCCTGAATCGGTTTCACCGCCCCACGGGATTTATCACCCTGTTGCGCGATATTACCCGCGAAAAAGAGAGTGAACGAACCAAGAGTGAGTTCATTGCGACAGCTGCTCATGAACTGAAAACGCCTCTGGCAGCCATTATGGGATTTTCCGAGCTCCTTTCCAACGAAGAGGAGTTCGGCCCTTTCAGTCTCGAGCAAAGGCAGGAATTCCTGCACGACATCTATACCAAGAGTGAATTTCTATCGGAGATCGTGGATGATCTGTTGAACCTGGGAAGAATGGAATCCGGCAGGCCGATTATCCTGAGTACGGTCGAAGTCGATATCATCAGGCTGCTGCACCAGGTGATTCCCCACCATGAGCGTGAAAGCTCCATGCATCGCTTTGAAACCTCGCTCCCGGAAGGACCGGTTTTACTTTCCGCCGACCCGAATCGGCTCACTCAGGTTCTGGATAATCTGTTGACCAACGCCGTGAAGTATTCGCCTGGTGGAGGGACCATCCGTATTCATGGAGAGGTGAAGGGGAATGGGATTCACCTTCGGGTGATCGACGAAGGGATCGGTATATCGGCCGATCAACTGGATCAGATTTTTGAAAAGTTTTTCCGGGCCTCCTCGCCGGAACGAGGTATTACCGGACTGGGGTTGGGGTTGAGTATCGTCAAAGGGATTGTTGCGGCCCATCAGGGTGAAATCTGGGCAGAAAGTACCCTGGGTGCCGGCACCACGATCCATCTGACACTGCCTTGTGGTGATCCGGCGGAGCCCCTGAAGAAGCTCCCCCGCCCCACCGAAGGTCAGTAACGCACACGGGTGGTTCCGTAATTGTCCCGCAGAACGCGAACACGGTCTCCGACCCGGAACGCGACATCGGCCTCCTGCACCACGGCCAGAATCTCCCCGGAATCAAGTTGCACCGTAATCTCCAGACCTGTTTTTCGAGTGATCCCTTCTTCCGCAGCAGAGCCGGCCAGACCACCGACCACGGCGCCTGCAATGGCTCCGAGCACACGTCCCCTACCACCGCCGATACTGCTCCCGGCAACACCGCCGGCAGCCCCGCCTGCGGCCGTTCCGATTCCGGACTTGGTGCCTTCTATCTGTACCTGGGTTGCTGCTGTGACGGTACCGTATTCAACCGTATGGCTGGTACGGGCCTGGTCCCGGGTGTAGACCTGACCGGACCGACTGGACGCGCAGGCCGTTAGAGTCAAAACCAGAATAACCAGAGTGAAAATCCTCAGTGCTCTCATGCCATCCTCCTCTGGGATTCGTCTCAATGAGTCCCCTTAGTATACCAGTGATAGAGATTTCGTTTTCCGGGGTCTTGCAGGGGATTCTATTTAGACGAACACCTCTCGAAAAGGTTGACGTGTCTGGGTGTCTATCCGTTGGATTGCGTTGACTTCGCTAAGGTTTTAGGATAAGTATTCTGTCGCGTTTACAAGCCACTCTAGCTCAGCTGGTAGAGCAGCTCACTCGTAATGAGCAGGTCGTCGGTTCAAGTCCGATGAGTGGCTCCATCCTTGAAGAGGGGCAGGCCCAACGCCTGCCTCTCTTTTATTTTTCCCGATGGGGCCCGCAACCGCCGGTCGCTCACCCCCCCAGAAGGTTCTACTCTTTTTTCCTCCCTTCCGATGTAAGCCCAACGTGATCTCCAATGCGTCCGAGAACGGATCCTATTCTCCTTGGGGTAAGCCCGATGACCAGACAACCGATTCCGAGCAGCAGAAGGGTCCCCTGGTCAGTCACGGGAACAGCGGCCGGGAAACTGAGAGGATCCAGCGGGTCTGTCCCCGCGGCCACCTCGTCACCATCGCTGGTTTCGTCGCCGTCCGTGTCCGGGTTCTTCGGACCGGTTCCACGCTGATACTCCTCCAGGTTGGACAACCCGTCGTTGTCCCAGTCCCCTTCGCCGGATTGCTCAATATCCCCGAATGCCGAAAATTCCCATCCGGCGGGCATTCCATCCCCATCGATATCGGTCGTCTCGAGATTCGACCGCCGGGTGGCTATCCCCGCTGCAGCATAAGCGACACTGTCCCCTCCCGCCGTGAGACGGTCCCGCATCTGCGTCGGAGTCAGATAGGTGCCATTGGCCGCCATGGCAGCGCTTTGCATCAACGCTCCCAGGCCCGCAGCATAGGGACTGGCAGCCGATGTCCCGCTGAACCCTGTAGAGTACCCGCCCCCGACTGCCGTTGTCGAAGCCTTGTAGGACGGGGCCAGAAGGTCGAGACTGGTGGAAATATTGGTAAAGGGGATGACCTGATCGGCCTGTGTCGAATAGTCCCAGGCAATCGTACCGGTACTGCACTGTGAGTTGCTTTCCTTATTGGCCGCACAGGACGAAGGGTCAACACACCATCCCACTCCGCCGACGTTGTCGTCGTACACTGCCCCGACGGAGATGACATTGGACAGGCAGGCTGGACGACCGATCTGCCCACAATAGCCGTCGTTTCCGGAAGAGGAGAACAGGGTCATACCGGCGCTCACTGCAGCATCGGCAGCCTGGGTGAGAGCCCAATGGCTGTTATCACAGGTTCCGCTGAAACCTCCGCTACCGAGGCTGGCATTGATGACAAGGAGGGGGTGAGCCGGGTCATCGTATTGATGGGTCAGGGCCCATTCCAGGGCAGAAATCACGGCGGAGGTGTAGATCTTGCCGTCGCTGCCCATGACTTTCAGGGCGTAAAGCTTCGCCTGGGGAGCCGTCCCACCGAGATAATCC
>JANQIN010000059.1 GCA_028282145.1 Thermodesulfobacteriota bacterium
CCTCACCGAGGCGACCTTTATATCGCCAAAGGTGCCTTTGAGGCTTCAGTCGGTGAAGTCGGGGAGAGTCTTGAGACTCTTCGGCAGGCACTGGCCCAGGACCCGAAAAATATCCGAGTCCGCGTGACACTGGCTTCGGATGCGGCGCGCCGACAAAACTATCAGACGGCGATGAAGCTTCTGAAGGAAGGGTTGGTAGGGGACCGGTCGGATGGGGTCCTTCGCAATATGATGGGTTTTTTACTCAACTCCCAAGGGAAGGAAGGGCTGGCCGTAGAGGCTTTTGAAGCGGCGAAAAAGGATGCGCCCAACTTCAAAGCTCCTTACTTCAATCTTGCCCGGATTTCCTTGCGTCAGGCGGACTATGAGTCGGCTCTGCGGGAGTTCGACGCTGTCCTGGCGTTTGCTCCGGAAGATACGACGGCACTCCTGAATAAAGCCCGTTTGCTGGATATTATGAAACGGCAAGATGACGCTTTGCAGGTGTTGTTGCAGGCTCGCGACAACGGCACCATGCAAGGATTCCTGGCGCTGAGTCAGTATTATTTTGAGCTGAAAAAGATGCCGGAGGCGTTAGCGACGATTGAAGAGGGCCTGGTCACATTCCCGGACAACCTTCTGATGATGGAAATGAAAGCCCGTCTTCAGAGGCTTTCTCAGAGCTTCGAAGGGGCTTTGGCGACTTATGCTTCTATGGAGAAAGTGCAACAGGGAGCCGGATATCCCAATTCGGTTGCCATGCTTTTAGCCAACAACCAGGAGGAACGAGCTCGTCAGATTGTTGATGAGCAAAAAGAACGTCAACCCAGTTCACCTTACTCCTATCTGTTGGAATCCGTTTTCTTCGAACAGCAGAATAAGCTCCCGGCGGCATTAAAAGCATTGGAAAAGGGGCAAAAGGTATCGGACAGCACCTTGCCACTTTTCAGGAGGATGGTGATCCTCAATGATCGACTGGGGAACAGGGGCCAATCACTGAAAGTAGCCTCCCAATGGGTGAAGCAGCACAAGAACGACTTTCAGGCGCACTTTATTCTTGGTGTTTATCAGGAGCAGGCCGGTGATATTCAGATGGCTCAGGAGAGCTACCGAAATTGTCTCCGGTTGAACCGTAACTATGTCCCAGCTCTGAACAATCTGGCTTACCTGTTTACCGATCGGATCGGCAAACCCAAAGAGGCTCTTCCGCTGGCAAGAAAGGCTGTTGAGCTTGCACCAGGCAATCCTGCGGTCCTGGATACTCTGGGATATGTCTATTTTTCTCTGGCCGATTACTCCAAAGCTCTGGAATTCTTCCAGAAGGCTATCAATATCAACCCGCAAATGGGAGATGTCCATTACCACACGGCAAAGACTTTGGCAAAGCTCGGCAAGAAAGTTCAGGCCAAGGCTGCGGTCCAAAAAGCCTTGGACAGTAAGGATCTAACCCAAAGGGGAGAGGCGGAAGCTTTGCTGAAGTCTCTGTAAATAACATTCAGCTCAATGGGGGATTGAGATGAAAGCAACACCGATTATTCTGTCAGGGGGAGACCTCCTGATTTCGCTCTGCGTTTATCTGTTGACCGTATCCTGGCTTCTGGCCAGGGACTATACAAAAACAGAGGTTCTTGTTTTTGTGGTGATCTGCTTGGCGACGGCATTTTTTGCCGAGCTGTACGGAAATATCCGCAAGAAAGCGGACGAAATTCTTATCCGAATCGTATCTTCGATGGCCTTGGCATTCTGCAGCCTGCTGTTTCTTTCAGCTGTGGTGCCCCAAATAAGTTTCCAGTGGCCTATTCTTGTCCCCTCTCTGGCCCTGATTGGCGTTCTGCAGTATGCTTGGCACCTTCGATGCCAAGGGATTTTGAGCGCTCCCCTGATGACCCAGAAGACACTGATTCTGGGGACTGGGAATCTGGCCCAGGATATCCGTCGAGAAATGGACCGTGTCAAGTCGGTTCACCGGTTTGCCGGATACATTCGGGCAAGCGATGAAACCTGGGATGGCATTCAGGAGGATTTGGCAGGATCTACCGAGGATCTGTCGGATATTATCCAGAATAAGGAAGCTTCCAATCTGGTCATTGCCCTGCGTCAGCGACGGGGCCAGATGCCCGTCAAGGAGATTCTGCGCTGCAAGCTGAAAGGTGTGCAGGTCATCGATGGGCTCGATTATTACGAACGCCTGACAGGGAAGCTGATGATCGAACGGACAAATTACAGCTGGTTTATTTACAGTGATGGTTTTCGGTTGACCAGTTTCATGCGTCTGCACAAACGCATGTTCGATATCTTCTGGGCCTTGATCGGCATCACCCTGTCTTTGCCGATCTATCCCTTTGTCATTCTGGCCATCAAGATAGACAGTCCAGGGCCGATCTTCTTCCGTCAGAAGCGGGTTGGGCTGGATGAAGAAGAGTTTGAGATCCTCAAGTTCCGCACCATGGTTCAGGATGCTGAAAAGAAATCAGGAGCGGTCTGGGCTCAGAAGAATGACCCCAGGATTACACGACTGGGCAACTTTCTTCGGAAAACCCGTATTGATGAACTTCCCCAGCTGTTTAATGTATTGCATGGGGATATGAGCTTCATCGGGCCGCGCCCGGAACGAATGGCATTCGTCACGGAACTGAATGAGCAGATTCCGTTTTATGCCAAGCGGCATTTTGTGAAGCCGGGGATTACGGGCTGGGCCCAGGTACGGTATCCTTATGGCGCGTCTGTTGAAGATGCCAAGGAAAAATTGAAATATGATCTCTATTACATCAAAAACTACTCCATATTTCTGGACCTGATGATTATCTCTGAAACCATCAAGGTGGTTCTGTTTGGAAGAGGACGGTGATGAAACTATTTTGGGGGCTGGTATCCTTATTCTTTATCGTTGGTACGGCGACAGCGGGCGACTACATCATTGGTGCAGGCGATAAGCTTGATGTCGCTGTCTGGGGGGTTGAGAGCCTGAGTGTGTCTGTGGTGGTTCGCCCGGACGGGAAGATCACGATCCCGGCTGCCGGTGACCTCGCAGCAGAGGGGCGGACCTCTGTAGAATTAAGTAAGGAATTGACCGGGATCTTGTCCAAATATGTCAAGGCGCCGGTTGTGACTGTGACCGTCTCCACCATGACAAATAACCGTGTGTACATCAGCGGTGGCGGGATTCCTGCTCGCGTATTGAATTTGCCACGCAGGACGACTCTGTTCAAGGTCCTGACTACTTTGGGGGGGATCGAGAATACGGATCTCAGGCAGGCTTATCTGCTTCGAGATAATCAGCAGGTTAAAAAGGACTTTTACTCACTCTTTCGGGAAGGGGACTTTTCACAGGATGTGGCTCTGGAGCCGGAAGATATCCTTTTTATCCCCTCCAATGAGAACAACAAAATTTATGTGACTGGCGCCGTCAAAAACCCCAAGTTTCTCATTTATCGAGAAGGCATGAAGATTCTTGATGCTGTCTTGGATGCAGGCGGTTTAACGGAATACGCAAAAGGCAATCGTGTCCAGGTCTCCAGGCGAGACGGTTCATCCAAAACGATCCGGCTGAAGGACTTGATGGAGGGCGAGGACCCGGGGCAAAATATTGAACTTAAGGCTGGTGATCACATTATTATCTATGAGGGAATATTCTAAGAGGCCCTTTTTGGTATGGAAGATTTAATCCAGGAACTGTTGAAAAATTGGCGTATCTTAAAGCGGCACCGTAACCTGAGTATTGTTTTCGCCCTTCTGACATTGTCGGTTGGGCTCGGGTTTATATTTTCCCTTCCACACAAATACCAGGCGGACTCTACCGTTTTTATCGAACAGAATGTGATTAACAGCCTTGTTAAAGGACTGGCCGTCACTCCCGATCCAAACAGCAAGATCCGGGTCCTCCGGTATGCGTTGTTAAGTCGTACGATGATCGGGGATGTTCTGAAAAAAATGGACCCGGTTCTGTTGCCTCCCGAGATGGATGAACAAGGCCTTATTACCGGCCTTAAAGACAGGACAGGGATACGGATCAAGGGGAAAGATCTCTTCACTGTAAGTATTGAGGATGTCGACCCACGGTTTGCCCGCGACTATATCAATACCCTTGTCAACACGTATGTCGAGCAGAATATTGAACGGACCCGCGACGAAACCTATGGAGCCAACCGGTTTCTTGACGAGCAGGTAGCCCTGTTTAAAAAGAAACTGGACAAAGCCGAGGATGCCATTATTGCGTTTCGCAAGCAGCACGGTGTCTATGTCGCTGTTGATGAGAACTCCATTCTGAAAGAAATCCGTCGTCTGGAAGAGTCGTCTGAGCAGTTGGACCTTGATCTGGGTTCCCTTGAAGCGCGAAAGACGGAGCTTTCCCGCCAGTTAAAATCGGTTCGACCGACCATGTCGATCCGTAGCGAAGTCAGGAAAGACCAGCGCGAAGCCCTCCTGAAGCAACAGATTCAACAGCTGTTAATGACGTATACCGAAAACTATCCCGAGGTTATTCGACTGCAAGCGGAACTTGAGGCGCTGAAGCAGATGGGGCCCGTAAAGCAACTGGAAGCCGGTGGTTCTACAACCAGCGCCCCCAATCCCGTATGGCAACAGTTGAGTCAGCAAAAGCTGGAT
Source organism: Thermodesulfobacteriota bacterium (assembly GCA_028282145.1). Lineage (GTDB taxonomy): Bacteria > Desulfobacterota > Desulfuromonadia > Desulfuromonadales > Geopsychrobacteraceae > JANQIN01. Next base: position 4,585 of record JANQIN010000059.1, read on the forward strand.
GTTGAATCTGAGGTCAGTGCCATCAAGGCCAAAAAGGTCAAGGTGGATCGCATGATTCAGACCCGGAAGGACGATCTCCGTTTTGTCCCCGAAAATAAAAAGAGACTGGCGCTGCTTGAAAAAGAAAAGACCTCGCTGCAAAAACTTTATGAGCAGCTCCTGGGGCGGGTCAGTCAGGCCGAAATGTCCAAACAGATGGAGATCGGGAATAAGACCACTACTTTCAGGGTCGTTGATCAAGCCATACTCCCCGGAGCTCCTTCTTCCCCCAATATCCCCAGGTTGTTGTTGCTTGTCATGGCAGCCAGCGTGATTGCGGGCGGCGTTGCTGCCATCGCCTGGGAAATGATGAATGTCAGCATCAAGCGCCTTGACGATTTAGCCGTGGAGGAGATCCCGGTCATTGGCGTGGTCTCTCATATCCCTCTGGATGCCGAAAAAGCCAAAGCCCAGAAACGCTTCTTTATCATGTTGGGCATTGCCATTGTTTATTATGCGATCGTTGCAGCCCTCTATGTTTATGTAAGCTTTTTGAAGTAAGGAGATCTGAAGAGAATGAGCCGAATTCAAAAAGCGATTGCCCGAGCATCTCAGTTGCGGCAGGAACAGGAAAAAGAGCCCGCAAAAAAAACGATCTCTCCGGTGGAGGCAGGGGCCCAGGAGCCCGTCCCTCAATCAGAGGATGGACAGTTCCCGGAGGTTGAGGAGCGCAACTTTCAAAACGCGTTGATGGTGACCCAGCGTGAACAGAAGGGGATCTTTTCAGAGCAGTTTCGAAAGTTGAAATCCGAGGTCCTGACCCGCACGGCCAATGGTCAGCTTGGGAACACGCTGCTGGTGACCAGCTCTATTGCCGGCGAAGGAAAGACCTTCAGTGCCTGCAACCTGGCGGTAACGCTGGCTCGGGAATATGATCATACGGTTCTGCTTGTTGATGCTGATCTTAGACGACCAAGGACGCATGAATTGCTCAACCTCCCACCGGGACCGGGACTTGTGCAATGCCTTCATGGAGAGGTTCAGGTCGAGGATGTCCTCCAACACGTCGGGATCGGAAAGTTGAGCCTTCTGCAGGCCGGCGGGACGGTAGAAGACCCCGTTGAGTTGCTTTCTTCTTCAAAAATGAAGACCCTTCTGAATGAAATCAAGCACAGATACCAAGACCGGTTTGTTGTTATCGATTGCTCGCCCGCTTTGTTGTTTGCCGATACCAGTGTGCTGGCCCCGGTAGTTGATGGTGTCATTTACGTTGTCCGCGAACGTATTGCCCGACTGAAGCAGGTTCAGCAGGGGCTGAGTCTCCTGAAGGAAGCCAATGTCCTCGGTGTCGTTTATAACGGAGCGGAAGAGCAGGGGACTCCTGGCGATTACGTTTCTTACTATTAAATGTCAAAGGCTGACTATGAAACGAGTGATTCTGCAGGGCATTATTGGGTTTGTGTTTGTCCTTCTGGTGAACAAGGCCGGACTGGCAGCCATGTCGTTTCACCCTTCGATCAGCATAACGGAAAGGTACAACGACAATATCGATCTTGACGAGTCGGACAAAGAGGGAGACCTGATAACGACAATCAATCCTGCAATTCAGGTCAAACTCGATTATGTGTACGTGGAAGGATCTCTGAACTACGGTTTTTATTTTATCCACTATCTGGAGAATTCCGACCGGAACGAAACAGCTCTGGGAGACACCCAGAGGGCAGAAGCAGACTTTCTTATTTTTCCTCGAAGAGATTTTTCCATTCTCGTGAGGGACACCTTCTCTCGTGAGCAGCTCGATACGCGCCAGGAAGATGTGGTGGAAAACGAAAGTTTGAATCGCTCCAACAGAAACGTGTTCGAAATCCGTCCGCAATATAAACGTGAGTTTGCCACCCTGACTTTTGAAGCGGACTATGGCTACACCAACTCGGCTTACGACAGCAGCCAGGGTGATGATTCTCAACGTCACGATACCGGCATTGAACTGTCGAAACGGCTGAGTCCCCGCTGGCGTGTTTGGGGCGGGGGGCGCTATGAAAAATTTTCGGCGGATTTGACGGACGATTTTGACAAGGTGTCAACCACCCTGGGCGCGGAGTATCTGTTCGGCCCCGGTTGGTCGGCAACTCTTTCCGGGTCTCCCCAATGGATCGACTTTGAGGATCGGGACAAAGAATCCTTTATCGGTTGGGAGGCTCAGATCGAGAAATCCTCCTCCCGACTGAACAGCTTTCTGAAATATTCCCGGACCCAGGAAGTATCATCGGACGATTCCGGATCCTCAAAACAGCAGGATATTCGAGGCAAAGTTTGGATCACTGCACGTTGGGAACCTTCCCTGGAACTGTTCTATACGGAAAGTGATTTTTTCCAAACCAACCGTGAAGATGGTTCCTATGGTGCTATCGCGGCGGTGACCTTTCGGGCAACTGAAAAGCTCAGCTTTACCGGGGAGAGTTCCCTGACCTTCCTGGAATATGATCCGGAAGGTGAAGAGATCACCCGTTTCGGATGTGGAGCCGGTGTAAATTATCTCTGGCGAAGATTTCAATTTGGCTTTGACGTGAACTACCGGAACAACAATTCAAATGTTGCGGGCAATGATTACAATAACCTGATTATGCAGGCCTCCGCTTCCTGGAGCTATTGAGAGTCGACCCTTATGTACGAGAGTTTCTTCGGTTTACACACCAAGCCGTTCGAATTGAATCCGAACCCGGAATTTCTTTATCTGAGCGCCTCTCATAGCCAGGCTCAGAACTATCTTCAGTACGGGTTAAAGGAAAAAGCCGGTTTTATCCTTCTCACGGGAGAAATCGGGCTTGGTAAAACGACCCTGCTGCGGGACATGATCAGTCATCTTGAAAATGGCACCGTGCTGGCAACACTTTTCAATACCCAGGCTGACCCGGTGCAGCTGCTGACAATGATTAATGAAGAGTTTGGCATTGAGCCAAAGCCCGGTCAGGATAAGGTTGGATTGCTGCGCGATCTGAATGATTTTCTGCTGGAACAGTTCGCCAGGCGTGTTCAGCCTATCCTGGTGGTGGATGAAGCCCAAAATCTCAGCCTGGAATCCCTGGAAGAGCTGCGGCTTCTTTCCAACCTTGAAACAGAAAATGCCAAATTGGTGCAGATTGTTCTTTCCGGGCAGCCCGAGTTGAAAAACAAATTGATGCAACCGGAGATGCGGCAGCTGCGACAACGGATCAGTGTGAGTTGCAACCTGACCTGTCTGACCCTGGATGAAATGAAGGACTACATCCAATATCGTCTGGACAAGGCCGGGAATCCCCAAGCCGTTACCTTCGATGAAGCTGTCTTCCCGGTACTGTTCAGTCGCAGCCGTGGAATCCCGCGAGTGATCAATGTTTTGTGCGACTATCTGATGCTCACGGCGTTTTCAGAGCAAAATCGTCGAATCGATCTCAAAATGGTTCTCGAGGTGGCCGATGAGATTGTTCCGGAATTGGGGACGCCCGTTGAATCCCCGGAACGAAACGAAGAAGAGATACGCACCGGGCCCGTTTCTGAAAACCCGCCTGTGGACAGGAAGCTGGAAAAACAAATGGTACGCCCTGACTTTCTCATGGACACCAACCGGCGATTGATCCAGTTGTTGGATGCCCTCGAAGAACAGTCCGATGCCTTAAATACACGATTTGAGTGGCTTGAGAGAAGTATTGGCGATGAGTTAAAAGGCATTCGGGAGCATATGAAAACACTGGGTGGAAATATTCTCCGAATAAGCAATCGGCTCGACAAGCTTTAATGGGTGGACCGTCTATGTCACTCCGACCGGTTAACTGCCTCTCTATCGACGTGGAGGACTATTTTCAGGTTTCTGCGTTTGAGGGCCTTTCCTCACTGGAAAATTGGGATGCCTACGAATGTCGGGTAGACCAGAACACCCGCCGTGTTCTGGACGTGTTGGATCAGTATTCCTGCAGCGGAACCTTTTTTATTTTGGGGTGGGTGGCGGAGAGATATCCGGAACTCGTTCGGGAGGTTGCCAAGCGCGGTCATGAGATTGCAAGCCACGGATTCAGTCATAAGCGGCTTCCAAACCTGACGCGAGAGGACTTTCGCAGGGAAATTTCCGACAGTAAGGCCTTGTTGGAAGATCTCTCGGGGCAAGAGGTTCTGGGGTACAGAGCGCCCAGTTATTCCGTCCAGAGCTCAACCCTGTGGGCTTTTGATGAACTTCTCGAAGCGGGATACAAATACGATTCAAGTGTCTTCCCGATCGTTCATGACTTTTACGGCCTCCCGGATTGGCCCGATGAACCGTTCTGGGCTGTCCGAGGTTCGGAGGGTAACTGGACTCCGGGAAACCTTTACCGCGAGGACTCCAAGGGCCCGACGACGGACGGTTTATTGGAGATACCTATTGCGACCTTGCCGTTGGCGGGGAAAAAATGGCCGATTGCAGGTGGCGGGTACTTTCGCCTTTACCCCTATCCGTTTACCCGGTGGGGACTGAAGAGGCTGAACCGCCGGGGGAAAATATTTGTTTTCTATCTCCATCCCTGGGAATTCGACCCGGATCAGCCACGGATGGTGGGTGCTGGATTGAAGAGTCGGTTTCGGCACTACCTTAATCTTTCTAAAACCGAGGGGCGGTTTCAGTCGTTGCTAAGAGACTTTAATTTCCAGCCGATAAGGTCCTGTCTACATTAATGTTCCTGATGCTGGTAAGCCCTGGCTGCCGTTGAGATGGCTTCCGGAGCGGGGCGGCAACAGCCTCATGAGCTTCACCGGCATTTTTCTTGGATGAAGCCATGGAAGTCTGGCCCCCTTCCCCAAACGTCCGGGGTCTGGTTGACGACCGGAGAGGATGAGATGAACCGTGATCATCAAACAGTAATAGGTATGCTTAGCCAGCGAGATCTTGCCTGGTGTGGCCTCTTTCTGGCCGTGTTTCTTTTTACCTACAGCCCTGTGGTCCAGAGCCTGTATAAGGCCTGGATGGACTCGGATGATAACTCCCATGGGTTTCTGATTGTCCCACTGGCCATCTATATGGTCTGGACAAAGAAAGAGGTTCTCAAAGCGGTACCGGTTCGCGGGGAATGGATTGGACTGATCGTTCTACTGGTTTCTCTGATGCTGTATGTGGTTGGTTGGTACGGTGGGGTAAAAACCCTCTCCTACCTTGCCTTCCTTGGTGCCTTTGTGGGAGGTCTCTGGTTGTTGCTGGGCTGGTCTGTCGTCTGGGCCAACATTTTCCCCCTGGCTTTTCTCATCTTTATGGTTCCTGTCCCGGCACAGATCTATGCAGTGATTACCGGGCCTCTGCAGGTGTTGGTTTCTCAGGTGGCCGGAAAGCTTCTTTTCTGGAGCAGTGTGCCCACCTATGTCGAAGGAGCCGTCATCTATCACCCCCAGCAGGTGTTTGAGGTCGTACAGGCGTGCAGTGGCCTGCGTTCGATCATGACAATGCTGACTCTGGGAGCTGCCATAGGTTTTTTCATGCTGCGTTCCCGTATCTTCCGGGGACTGTTGCTGATCTCCGGTGTACCCATCGCTATTCTGGTGAATATTTTTCGGGTTTATGTGCTTGTGTTTGCATTTGATAAATGGGGCTGGGATCTGACTGTGGGGACCCCGCATACGGTACTGGGGCTTGGGGTCTTTGCGCTTGCCCTTCTCCTGTTCTTTGGTCTGTTGAAAGGGATGGCGCGATGGGATCGTTAAGCGCACAAAAAGCAATCGTCGCCTGTCTCCTTTTGGGGGCTGCCGCCTTTCTTGTCCATCTGGGGAATGCGGGCGCGGAAAAAGTCTTTTCCGGAGCTAAGATTGCCGAATCCCAGCTTGTGGAAGAGAACTGGCTACCCGGTGGCGAGTTCCCCATGGAACCTATCATTGTCGAAGCGCTTCATCTGGATGATTTTACCTTTCGCCCCTACCGCAAAGGGCGGGAACAGGTCACTCTTTATATCGGTTTTTACCATACTGCTGAAAAGGTCGGAGCGGCTCATGATCCCATGGTTTGTTTTCAGGGGCAGGGTTGGACGCTCGGGGACTACCGCGAGGGCCTTTTCACCGTTTCCGGAGACGCACCCATGGAGGTCCGGCACAGCAGTGTCCTGGCCGAACTGGGTGGGCGCCGTGAACTGGTCCTCTATTGGTTCCAGAGCCTGGACAAGACCAATGCCGGTACCTTCGGCCAGAAAATGTCCACGATGATGAACCGCCTGATGAAACGAGGCGGGGCCAATGCCTTTGTTCGTGTCACAACGACCATTGGCAGCGAAAGTCGCGAAGAAGCCGAAAAGCGGATTGAGATGTTCGTGGGAGACTTTTATCCCAGGTTTCACCGCTATATTACCCAGCAGGAGCAGGGGTAATGGTGCTCTTTCTTTTCTGGACCGCCCTTTTGGGTATCTTTTACGTCTATGCCGGATATCCACTGGCTGTTTTTCTCCTAGGCCGCTGGAAATCAAAACCGGTTTCCAAGGAGGATGTCACCCCTTCAGTAACGGTGTTGATCGCTGCCTTCAACGAGGAGGCGCATATTCAGGCGACCGTCCTGAATAAACTCCAGCTGGACTATCCGCAGGAAAAGATCGATGTCATCGTCATATCGGACGGTTCAGAAGATGGTACCGACGCGATCGTCCAGGGGATCGAAGATCCCCGGGTTCGCCTGCTGCGTCAGGAACCACGGGCCGGGAAGACCAGTGCGTTGAATCTTGCCATGAACGAGGCGCAGGGCGACATCATCGTCTTCTCCGACGCCAACAGTCTGTATGCAGGTGATGCGTTAAGAAAGATCGTCCGCAATTTCCATGATCCGGCCGTGGGGTATGTCACTGGGAAGATGGTCTATGCCAACCCGGATGGCAGTCTGATTGGCGATGGATGCAGCAGTTATATGAAGTACGAAAATTGTCTCCGACATCTCGAAACAAAGGTGGGCTCTGTTGTCGGGGTTGACGGAGGCATAGATGCTGTACGCAGGGATATTTTCCGGCCGATGAATCCGGATCAACTTCCGGATTTCGTCCAGCCTCTACGTGTGGTTGAACAGGGCTATCGTGTGGTGTACGAACCCGAGGCCTTACTTTGGGAGTCGGCTTTGAAGGAACCGGAGGATGAATACCGGATGCGTGTTCGTGTTTCGTTGCGTGCATTCTGGGCCCTCTGGGATATGCGCCAGCTTCTGGGAACGCGTATCAATCCTCTTTTCAGTTGGCAACTATGGTCTCATAAAGTCCTGCGTTATCTCTGTTTTTTAATGATGGCTATTGCTCTGATCGGTAACCTGATTTTGCTGCCTGCCGGAGGTCTGTACTCCCTCCTGTTTTTGGGTCAGGTAGTGGCTTACGGCGGAGCTCTCGCCATGCCCTGGCTGGAAGCGAAAGGGGTGCGCTGGAAGCTGTTAAACTTTGCACGCTATTTCCTGCTATTGAACCTGGCCTCCGCTCATGCCTTTTTGAAATTTCTTCAGGGGAAGAAACAGGTCCTCTGGACGCCTCGTAAAGGCTAACCACCAATCGCCATTGAAGGAATGCATATGGATTTGAGCAATAAAAAGATTCTGGTTACAGGGGCCGACGGTTTTATCGGTTCGCATCTGACGGAGGAACTGGTAAGGCGCGGTTTCGATGTGCGTGCCTTTGTCTACTACAACTCCTTTAATTCCTGGGGCTGGCTTGATAAAGCCGATAAAAAGATAACGGACAACCTGGACGTTTTTTCCGGTGACATCCGGGACCCCTTCGGAGTTCGAAAAGCGATGGAAGGCTGTGATGTCGTTTTGCACCTTGCCGCTCTTATCGCCATTCCGTATTCCTACCATTCCCCTGCCACCTACGTGGATACCAATGTCAACGGGACACTGAATGTTGTCCAGGCGGCCCGGGACCTGGGTGTGGAGAAGGTCGTCCATACCTCTACCAGCGAGGTTTACGGTACCGCCCAATTCGTACCGATCACAGAGGAACATCCCCTTCAGGGGCAGTCGCCTTACTCGGCCTCCAAAATTGGTGCAGACCAGATCGCCATGTCGTTTCAGGCGTCCTTCGACACTCCGGTTGCGACGATAAGACCGTTCAATACCTATGGGCCGAGGCAGTCCGCCCGGGCTGTGATCCCAACCATTATCACCCAGATTGCTGCCGGTGCCCGCTCGATTAAACTCGGCGCGCTGCACCCGACGCGCGATTTTAACTATGTTGCTGACACCGTTGCCGGTTTTATTGCTGTCGCTGAATGCGACAAGACCGTGGGCGAAGTGATCAACGTCGGTAGCAACTTTGAGATTTCTATCGGGGATACGGCGGCTTTGATCGGAGAGTTGATGGGGGTCGACCTGGAAATCACGACCGATGATGTGCGGTTGCGTCCGGCCAAAAGCGAGGTTGAGAGACTCTGGGCCGACAACAGTAAAGCCAAAAGCCTGATGGGGCTTCATCAGAACTTTGCCGGAGTCGAGGGGCTTCGGCGGGGGCTGGAGGAGACGATTGCCTGGTTCCGGAATCCCGAGAATCTGCAGGCCTATAAGGCCGGAATCTATAACCTATGACCCCGTCGGATCTTCCCTATATCCCACTGTCGGTCCCCTCAGTCAAGGGCAACGAGTGGGAGTACATCCGGGAGTGCCTTGACACCGAGTGGGTCTCTACTGCCGGGACATATGTGGAAAGGTTCGAAAGCGAGTTTTCCGCTTATGTCGGAGCGGATTATTCGGTGGCCTGTGTGAACGGAACTGCGGCTCTCCAGGTTGCCCTTCAGGTGGCCGGTGTAAAGCCCGGGATGGAGGTGCTGGTCCCCACACTGACCTTTATTGCTACGGTCAATGCGGCCCATTATCTGGGGGCAAAACCGGTCTTTTTGGACTGCGACGATTTCTACAATCTTGATGTCGATAAACTGACGGAGTTTCTGGAGAACCATACGGAGCAGCGGGAAGAAGGGTGTTTTAACAAGGCGACAGGACGACAGATTCGGGCCATCGTTCCGGTTCATGTGTTTGGTAACGCTGCCCGAGTTCAGCAAATGACCGACCTCTGCCGATCGCGGGGCATTCGTGTCGTTGAGGATGCCGCCGAAAGTCTCGGGACCGTTTATCAGGATGGCAGGCATACGGGGGTGATAGGAGACCTCGGATGCTTCTCCTTTAACGGTAACAAGATCATTACCTGCGGTGGCGGTGGAATGATCGTCACCGATTGTCCGGAGATGGCTCAAAAGGCCCGCTACCTGACCACCCAGGCAAAGGACGATGACGTCCGTTATGTCCATGAGGAGGTCGGATACAACTTCCGCCTGACAAATATCCAAGCGGCTCTGGGGGTTGCCCAGTTGGAGCAACTCCCCGGCTTTCTTCAAACCAAGCAGCGGAACTATCTTGCATACAAGGAACGGGTCCGCGAAATCCCCGGCTTGAACCTGGGTGAAGTTCCTCCCTATGCAACGAACAACCACTGGATGATTGCCCTGCAGATTGAATCGGGTTATCGCTACGATCGGGAAGGGTTGATGGCCCGGTTGCAGGAAGCACGAATTCAATCCCGCCCGGTGTGGTATCTGAATCATCTGCAGAAACCCTATGCGGGATGTCAGTCCTTTCAGATAGAAAAGGCATCCGGGTTGCTGCAGACAACCTTGAATATCCCCTGCAGCACGAATCTCTCTCCGGAGGATATTGACCGCGTCACAGAGGTGCTGGCTCATGGATGAGATCGTTGTTGTCGGTGGTGGTGGGCACGGTAAAGTGGTGATCGGTCTGGCTCGAAAGGCGGGTTATTCGGTTCGGGGGTATGTTGATCCGGAAGATCGGGGCGAGGTGTTGGGTGCCCCCTGGCTCGGTGACGATGAGGTGCTTCCTTCTCTACTGACATCGTCTTCTGGTTGTTCTGCAGCGCTTGGCCTTGGGAAGGTTGATGCGGGCTCACACTATCGCCTTGAGCTGTTGGAGAAACTCCGTGGGCTGGGGTTCTGTCTGCCGGCGATTGTCTCACCGGATGCAGTCGTCAATGAAGCGGTTCAGTTGGGGGAAGGGGCCGTGGTGATGGACGCTGCTGTCGTGAACGCAGGTGCCTCCGTTGGAAGCGGGTGCATTTTGAACAGCAACTGTACCGTCGAACATGACTGCAGTCTCGGTGACAATGTCCATATTGCCCCCGGTGCTACCCTCAGCGGGGCGGTCGGGATCGGAGACCACAGCATGGTCGGCACCGGGGGCAATATGGACATTGTCACCGAGACTGCAGTCATGTTCGACGGTACAGTTGCTGTTCAAAATGCACCCGCTTCCAACGG
>JANQIN010000086.1 GCA_028282145.1 Thermodesulfobacteriota bacterium
TCCGGATGTACAGCCGCTATGCCGAGGCCCAGGGGTGGAAGGTTGAGATGCTGAGCGCGGCGGAAGGGACCGCCGGCGGGTTCAAGGAGATTGTCGCCCTGATCAGCGGCCAGCGGGTCTACTCCAAGCTCAAATTCGAATCAGGAACCCATCGCGTTCAACGGGTGCCGGAGACCGAATCTCAGGGGCGTATTCACACCTCGGCCTGTACGGTGGCAGTTCTGCCCGAGGTCGATGAGGTCGACATCGATATCAACCCGGCCGATCTGCGGATCGACCTGTTCCGCGCTTCCGGTGCGGGTGGCCAGCACGTCAACAAGACCGAGTCGGCGATCCGGATCACCCATATCCCGACCGGTGTCGTGGTCAGCTGCCAGGAAGAGAAGTCGCAGCACAAGAACAAGGCTAAGGCGATGAAGGTGCTGCAATCGCGGCTGTACGATCAGATGCAGGCGGAGCAGCAGGCGGCCCAGGCGGCGGACCGGAAGAGTCAGGTCGGTTCCGGTGACCGAAGCGAACGGATTCGGACCTACAACTACCCTCAAGGGCGGTGTACCGATCATCGGATCAACCTGACACTGTACAAACTGGATCAGATCATGATGGGGGCCCTGGACGAGGTTGTCGATGCGCTGATCACCTCTGAGCAGGCCGAATTGATGAGCCAGCAGGACAGCTGATGACGGTCTGGACGGTCCTCGAACTGCTCAAGACCACGGCCGAGTACCTGGATGGCAAAGGGGTGGATAACGGCCGTCTCGATGCCGAACGGTTGCTGGCTCAGGTCCTTGAGTTGGACCGCGTCGGGCTTTATATGCAGTTCGACCGGCCCATGCAGGACGAAGAATTGACCGCCTACCGGGCTTTGGTGAAGCGCCGGGCTTCTCGGGAGCCGTTGCAGTATATTCAGGGAGAGACCGAATTCTGGTCGCTGCCGATGCTGGTAACACCGGCAGTGCTGATTCCACGTTCCGATACCGAAATCCTGGTAGAGGAGGCCCTGAAAAGGCTCCCTGAGAATCCGCGGATTCTGGATGTGGGCGCCGGCAGCGGGGCCATCGGTATTGCCCTGGCGCACGAAAAAAGCGATGCCGAGGTAACGGCATTGGATCTCTCTGCAGAGGCTCTGGAGGTTGTGGCTCGGAACGCCGACCTCAACGGGGTAAGGGATCGACTGAAGACGATTCAGGGGGACCTGGCACAGTTGCCCGAAGGGCCCTGGGATATGGTGGTATCCAATCCGCCCTATATTCCCCTGGCCGACTATGAGACACTGATGCCGGAAGTTCGGGACTATGAGCCGGCCCTGGCCCTGAAGGCCGGGGAGGACGGGCTGGGTTGTTACCGTGCCCTGGCCGACCAGGTGCAGCGAATTCTTGCTCCCGGCGGTTGGATACTTCTGGAGGTCGGCATCGGTCAAGCGACCGATGTGGCAGATTTTTTGCGTAAAGCCGGATTGACGGATGTAAGCGTTCGGGCAGACTACGGTGGTGTGGATCGTGTGGTTTGCGGAAGGCGTCCTTAATCGGTTGAAATACTATCCAACGAGGGTGACCACGTGGAACAGATTGTGATTCATGGCGGCCGCAAATTGAGCGGCCGGGTTCAGGTAAGCGGGGCCAAGAATTCGGCATTGCCGTTGCTCTTTGCCACCCTGCTGGCCCCCGGAACCCATCGCCTGACCAATGTCCCGGCTTTGCGGGATATCGATACGGTCGAGAAGTTGCTGGTGACCCTGGGTGCCGAGGTGCGGCGCGAAGGTGACCTTTTTGAGGTCTGCCTTAACGGGAAGACCGAGACCACCGCGCCCTACGATCTGGTTCGGACCATGCGTGCCTCGGTTCTGGTGCTGGGTCCGCTGGTGGCTCGCCTGGGTCACGCGCGGGTCAGTCTTCCCGGTGGCTGTGCTATCGGCGCCCGCCCGATCAACCTTCACCTCAAGGGGTTGGAGGCGATGGGAGCGGAAATTACCCTCGATCACGGCTATGTGGAAGCTCGTTGCGACCGTCTGAAGGGGGCACGGATTTACCTCGATATGCCGACCGTCGGTGGGACCGAGAACTTGATGATGGCGGCCGCTCTGGCAGATGGCACTACGGTGTTGGAGAATGCGGCGCGGGAACCGGAGATCGTCGAGCTGGCTGAGGCGATCAACGCCATGGGTGGTAAGGTTGCAGGGGCCGGTACCGACACCGTCACTATCGAAGGGGTCGATGAACTCCGGCCGCTGGAGTTTACCGTGATGCCCGACCGGATCGAGGCCGGGACCTTTATGATCGCGGCAGTAATGACCCAGGGTGATATCGAGGTGGTGGGGGCTCTGCCCGATCACCAGGAGGCTCTGGTGTCCAAACTGGAAGAGGCCGGAGCGATCGTGACCCCCTTCGACGGGGGAATGCGGGTCCAGGGGACGGGAACGATACAGTCGGTTGATATCCGCACCCGGGCCTTCCCTGGGTTTCCGACCGATATGCAGGCCCAGTTTATGGCGCTGATGTGTCTCGCCAACGGCACCAGCGTGATCAATGAACGGGTCTTCGAAAACCGCTTTATGCATGTCTGCGAACTGCAACGGATGGGTGCTGACATCACCATCGAAGGCCACACTGCGACGGTTCGCGGGATCAAGAAACTGCTGGGTGCACCCGTCATGGCTACCGATCTTCGGGCCAGTGCTTCTCTGATTTTGGCTGGGCTGGCGGCCGAGAACACAACTCAGATCTCGCGGATCTATCACCTGGATCGTGGGTACGAGCAGATCGAAAAGAAACTGAACGCACTGGGTGCCCGTATCGAGCGATGCCGGGCCGATGGAGTTTGACCGATGAGCGATTGGATTACCTTCGCCCTGCCCAAAGGGCGGATCATGCAGGACTCGATGGAACTCTTCGCCAAGGTGGGGATCACCTGCCCGGAGATGGAGGGGGACAAGAGCCGCAAGCTGGTCTTTGAAAACCCGGAGCACAAGTTCCGTTTCATGGCCGTCCGTGCCACCGACGTGCCGACCTATGTCGAATACGGCTGTGCCGATATCGGTGTTGTGGGGAAGGATACCCTCCTGGAGGCGGGCAAGGATCTGTACGAACCTCTGGATCTCAAGTTCGGCTACTGCCGGATGGTGGTGGCGGAGCCCAAGGACCTGGCGGAAAAGGACGATCCCCAGGCCTGGTCCAATATTCGGGTGGCCACCAAGTATCCTCGGGTCACCGAACATTACTTTGCCGCCAAAGGGATTCAGGCCGAAATCATCAAGCTCTATGGGTCGATCGAACTGGCGCCGCTGGTTGGTCTGTCCGAGCGGATCGTCGACCTGGTCAGTACCGGCGGCACCTTGAAGGAAAACAATATGGTCGAGGTGGAGACCATTGCCGAGATCACCAGCCGTCTGGTGGTCAACCGGGCCAGCCTCAAGACGAAGCACAAGAGGATCAGCCCGATTATCGAAGGGCTGGACAAGGTCATTGAGACCGAGAACCGCATCAGCGGCTGATGGCATTCTGGCGTGAACGGACTTTCACCCCGGGAGGAAGAGAATGAATCGGACAGCAACCATTGAACGCAATACCAAAGAGACCCGGATTCGGATCGAACTGAATCTGGACGGTCAGGGCCAGTCGGAGATTGAGACCGGTGTGCCGTTTTTCGATCACATGCTGCACCAGATCGCCCGTCATGGCTTTTTCGATCTGAACGTTGCCGCCAAAGGCGATATCGAGATCGATGCCCACCATACGGTGGAGGATGTGGGGATCGCCTTGGGCGAAGCGTTCAAACAGGCTCTCGGGGATAAGGTCGGTGTTCGCCGATACGGCAAAGGCACCATGCCGATGCACGACGCTCTGGCCTCGGTGGTACTGGATTTTTCCGGTCGGCCGCACCTGGTCTTCAATGTGAATCTGCCCAAGGCCCAGCTCGGGAACTTTGAAGTGGAACTGGTGGAGGAGTTCTTCACAGCCTTCGGCAACCATGCGGGAGCCAATACCCATGTCAACCTGGCCTATGGCGATAACCTGCACCACATTATCGAAGGGATCTTCAAGGCGTTTGCGCTGGCGCTGGACGAAGCCACCGGTCTCGACCCCCGTATCCAGGGGGTGCGGTCGACTAAAGGTACGCTGGAATAGAACACGCACAAGTTCGGATTTAAACGATGATCACAATAATTGATTACGGTGTTGGAAACTTACACAGTGCTGCTAAAGGTGTTGAAAAGGCCGGTTCTTCGGTTCGGGTGACCAGTGATCCTGACGTCGTGGCCAAAGCCGACAAATTGATTCTGCCCGGTGTCGGAGCGTTCAAAGACTGTGTCGACAGCCTCACTCAGGGCGGGTTCGTCGAGCCGATTCGGGAGCATATTACCGCCGGTAAGCCGTTGCTGGGGATCTGTGTCGGGATGCAACTGTTGTTCGACGAAAGCCAGGAATTCGGTGTCCATCAGGGGCTGGGACTGATCCCGGGCAAAGTGGTGCGTTTCCCCGCCAATATGTACCAGGGGAAGGACCGCCTGAAAGTCCCCCATATGGGATGGAACGATCTCGACATCCGGCAGCCGGCACCGATCTTCAAGGGGATCGATAGTGGCAGCTACGTCTACTTCGTTCACTCCTACTACTGTCAACCCGAGGGGGATGACGTCGTGGCCGCCAAAACGACCTACGGGGATGTGAACTTCTGCGCCAGTGTGTGGAAGGACAACCTGATGGCGACCCAGTTTCACCCGGAAAAATCCCAGGATCTCGGTATCCAGATCCTGAAGAACTTTGGAGAGTTGTAAATGCTGGTGATTCCCGCAATCGATCTGAAAGACGGTGCCTGCGTTCGCCTGGAACAGGGACTGATGGACAAAGATACGGTCTACAGCACCGACCCCGGTGCTCAGGCGCGTTGCTGGCAGGACGCTGGCGGCGAGCTGTTGCATATCGTCGATCTGAACGGCGCCTTTGACGGGGTGCCCCGCAATAAGGAGGCGATCGAGGCGATTGTCGCCGCGGTCGATATCCCGACCCAGCTGGGCGGCGGTATCCGCGATCTGGAAACGATCGAGGCCTACCTC
>JANQIN010000214.1 GCA_028282145.1 Thermodesulfobacteriota bacterium
TGACGGGGAGTGCCGCCGACTCACGCAGAACACGGATCAGGCTTCCCGGCCCCAGCCCCCGGATCTCGCCCAGAGGCATCATCAGGGCCTGACTTTCCCGAAAACCGACAACCTCGGCCGGAACCGGTTTGTCGCCAACCAGAGGCTCAATCTCCACCAGAGTACCGATGGTGGCGTCGGGGCAGAATCCTTCGGCCACCAGTCCGACAATCTTGGTGACCTTGCCGCTGACCCGTACCGGATTCATCTGCCGGATACGTGTCACCAGCCGATCCATCAGAGGTCTCCCATGGCATCGGCCAGGGCGCTGCGAATCTCCTCCAGTTGGGTTTCGAGGGTGGCATCGACCTCACCAAGGTCCGATTCGATTTTGCAGCCGCCTGGCGTCATGGAAGCATCGGCTTCAAAGCTGATCGCTGTCAATCCGCTGACACTGGCCAGGAAGAGAGGTTTATGTTCAGTGACGGTTTCCAGGTCGCCTGGATAGACTTTGACCCGCATATTCTCCGACCGAACGGCCGACTTCAGGGCGCGTTCTACAACGGGAAGAATCGCGTTCGCCTTGAGGGTCAACTCCTGCTGTACCAATTGTTCGGCGATGGTCATCACCAAGTTCAACATGTCCTGACGGCTGTTGATCAATACCGATTCGCGCAGGTGCTGAATCTCAGCCAGGGCATCGGACAAAGCCCGGGAGGCCTGTTCCAACTTGGCTTCTCCGGCAGTCAGTCCGTCCTGATACCCCTGTTGGCGGGCTTCTTCATGGACTGTTTCCAGATCTACAGCGGGTTGGGCTGCAGGTGCTTGTACCGCCATTGTCTCCACCAGAGGCTCAGGAGTCGGCTCTCCCTCATCGACCGTTCCGCAACTATCGGTACAAGGTGCGACCTGTTGAAACTGATGGGAGGAGCGGTAACCCGGTTTGACGGCCAGTCCTTCAGGAGTGTCGAAGGACAGCAGTTGTAGTCGCTCCAGTTTCTCGTCGTCCGGGCGGTAGATTTTAGACAAGCGCATCGTCGCCTCCCTTGCCCGGGATCACCAGGCGGCCTTCTTCTTCCAGTTTCAGTGCGATCTTGACGATCGACTGCTGAGCCACTTCCACCTCGGACAGACGTACCGGGCCCATCGCTTCCAGGTCCTCCTCGATCATCTCGGCAGCACGCTCCGAGATATTGGCAAAAATCTTGTCCTTGACCGTATCCGGTGCCGTCTTCAGCGCCAGGGTCAGAGACTCGGTATTGACCTCACGCAGGATCGTCTGCAGGGCACGGGTATCGAGTTCGGCCACTGCATCGAAGGTGAACATCAGTTTGCGAATCTCTTCTGCCATATCCGGATCGGTCGCTTCAATGGAGGTCAGGATATTGGAACTTTCGTTTTTGCCCATGGAACCGAGGATATCAACCACCTTGTCCACACCACCCATTTGTCGTTGCTCACGGCCGACCACGACGCCCAGCTCACGCCGCAGAGTGTCTTCGATCTGACCGACGACTTCTGGGGAAACCTGGTCGATCTTGGCGATGCGGTACATCACCTCGGCCCTTACATCCGACGGAAGGTTGCTCAGGATGCGGCTGGTATGCTCTTCGGACTGGGTCGACAGGATCAGAGCGATGGTCTGGGGATGTTCCCGCTCGATCAAACTAGCGACCATCCGGGGGTTGATATTGGAGATCGTTTCCAGCGGCTTGCCTTCGGCCCCGGAGATCAACTGGTCCATCAGATTCTCCGCCCGGTCTCGGTCCTCGGCCGCGGACAGGGTCCGGCGGACAAACTCACTGCCTTCCACAAAAATCCCCACCTCTTCCTTCTGAATCTTCTGGAAATCTTCCAGCACCTGCTTGGAGACCGCCGGGGGGATATGGTCGATTTCCATCATGATCTTGCTGATGGACCGGACCTCATCGTCGTCCAGTTCTTCAAAAATTTTGGCGGCCTGGCGTTCGCTGAGGCAGAGCATCAGCACAGCAGCTTTTTCAAGGCCGGTGAGTTTTTGGCCAAATTTCATGGGACGCGATCTCCTGACATTCTATGGTCTTGCCAACGTTTCCAATCAGCCTTCGTTCAACCAGGCCTTGATCACCTGAGTCGGGGTCGAGGCCGTCTTGGTGATTTCCCGCCGCAACTGGGTGACAAAGTCATCGGGCGCTGCCAGAAGCGGTGTATCGCCCCGAAGTTCTGACTCCAGCTCCTCGACCGTCCGGTACTGGTCAAATACCTCGCGGGTTTCGGTCCGGGTCGCGCTACCGCCCGTTTGAAGGGTCTTCAACATCGGTTTGAGCAGCAGCAGATAACCAACCAGGGCACCGATCGCCAGCAGGACATATTTGATCAGCGGCATCCAGTTATTGATCTGGTCGGCAGCCGACGGCTTCATCATCGGGGCCTCACTCTCGAAGCCAGTCTCGAAGGCCATGGAAACGACCGAAAGCTGGTCGCCCCGCTTGGCGTCGATACCAATGGCGGTGCTGATCATCGCCTCGATATTTTTCAGTTCGGCTTCAGTCCGCGGTTCGGTTGTCGCCGGCTTGCCGTCGGCCGCCGGGATTTTGCGATCAGACAACAGTACGGAAACGGACAGAGAGTTGACCGTACCGACCGGATCGACCTGGCGCCGTGTCACTTTACTGACCTCGTAGCTGGCCGATTCTTCGGTCCGGGCTGATTCGTTGGTAGAGCTGGAAACAGAACCGCCCTCACCCAGATTTGCCTGTACACCTTGACGGGAACCGTTGGTCCCATTGGTGCTGGTCTCACTCACAGCCGATTCACTCTTCAGGGCGGTGGCATTGGGATCAAAAGACTCCTCCACCTTTTCCCGCTGGGAGAAGTCCACATCTGCGGTCACTCGGACCAGTCCGTTACCGACACCTACTGCGCGATCGAGCAGAGACTGACCCCGTTTTTCCAGGCGGCGCTCTACCGCTTGCTGGAACTCCAGCATTCCCGGAGTCAGAGGCCCCAGTGAGGCCGTATCCCGGGTTTCGGTCAAGACACGACCTGCGGCATCGACCACGGTCACCTGCCCCGGCTCCAGCCCTTCGACCGAACCGGACACCAGATGAACAATCCCCTGGATCTGGGCATCCTTCAACCGCCCGCCGACACCCATCTTGACGATGACGGATGCGGTGGCCTGCTGTTGATCCTCTGCAAAGAGGCGGCGCTCCGGCAGGGCCAGGTGGACCCGGGCCGCTTCCACCGGAGCCAGAGAAGTAATGGTCCGGGCCAGTTCGCCTTGCATCGCCCGACGGTAATTGACCTTTTGGGCGAAATCGGTGGTCCCGAAATTCTGTTTGTCAAAGATCTCAAAACCAACACCACCACCGGTGGGAAGGCCGGCGCCGGCAAGGGCCAGACGGCTTTCATAGACCTTATCGGCCGGGATCAGGATATCCCGACCGCCATCGTCCAGACGGTAAGGAATTTTTCGTTCTTTCAGCCATTCAACCACCGAGGAAGCATCGGTATTACTCAGGTTGGCAAATAAAAGCTGATAATCGGCGGTGCGGGCCTGCAGAATGATGACCGCAAAGACTGCCACACTGATTGCTGCCACGGCTGCCAAAGCCATTTTTCGGGATGCGGGCCACCCCAGGATCGTCCCCAGAACGCCCGGCTTGGGAGGAGGCGGAGGAGCCATCGCCGGCATTTCGGGAGCCGTCGGTACGGAGGCTTCGGTCACTGCATTTTGAATGTCGTTTGCCATAATTTATCGATCCTTTTCGAACCTGAAACCCTCACTCAGACCTGCATCCGCATCACTTCCTGATAGGCCTCGACCACCTTGTTCCGCATCTGCACCAGCAGACGCATAGAGATGTCGGCCTGTTCCATGTTCAACATGACTTCATGGAGATTGCCGCCTTGACCGGATTGAAATTTCTCTACCGAATTGTCGGCTTTATTCTGTATCTGGTTGACCTGTTCCAGAGTCTTCTGGAAGGCTTCGGCCATACCGCTCGCCGACTTCTGTGCAGCCGGTTTGGCCGCCGGGGAGAGGCTCTTCAGATGATTAACCAGTGTGATATCCGCCATGATTTATCTCCCTTAACGACCGATTTCGAGAGCTTTGAGAGCCATCCGTTTTGCGGCTTTGATTGCGGTGACGTTAGCTTCATAGGCACGAGAGGCGTTCATCATATCGACGGTCTCTTCCATCAGATTGATATTGGGCTTCTGCACCATCCCTTTTTCATCGGCATCAGGATGCCCCGGCTCATAGACCACCTGAAAAGGACGATCATTGGGTCGGATTTCTGACACGCGAACTTCTTTGACCCCTTCACGCATCTTGGCGTCCAAGGTCCGGGCGAAATCGGGTGTTGTCGACTGGAAGATGACGTCGCGCTTCCGATAGGGGCCGCCCTCCGGGGTCCGGGTGGTATCGATATTGGCCAGGTTCGAGCTGATCGTGTCCAGCCGCGTCCGCTGGGCTTTCAGCGCCGAACTGCTGATCTTGAGGGTGTCAAAGATATTCATAGGTGACTCCTTAACCACGGCCGTCGTTGGCGATGTATTTCAGCAGGCCCAACTTCTTGTTCATCATGCTGATCGCAGCCTCGTACTGAATCTGGTTTTCCGCCAGACCCATCATCTCGTTGTCGAGAGAGACATTGTTCTTGTCTCCAATCTGGGGAGCGCTGGTATCGCGCACCACCCGCCCCTGCACCTGATCCAGCGCATGAAGAACGGCCTGTTCCCGACCGGTGGCATTCTTCTCACGACCGGCTGACAGGGCCGATTGCAGATCTTTTTCAAAATGGAGTCGCGCCGGCTGGTAGCCCGGCGTCTCCGCATTGGCGATATTAGCGGTAATAAGAGACTGGTTGGTCTGACGGAAGTTAAGCACCTTCCTCAACATGCCAACGGTCTGATCAAATAGGTTGATACTGCTCATGGTGGACTCCCTGACGGAATTTTGAACAATTAGCGCTTGCCTAGATCATTTAGCAAATCCTGGGCCAAGGCTTTCCAGCCCTCGTGCTTTCCGTCTTCCAGAAGCTGTTCCAGCAGGGTTGCCGCCCGGGTCCGCTGATTCCACTCCAGCTGGATTCGTGCCTGGCGGTAAAGAGAGGGTTCCAGATAAAAGGCCTGCTGTTCCAGATCCTGATACAGGCTGTGGGCTTGGCGAAACCGCCCCAGGCGATAGAGAGATTCGGCTTGCAGATAGCGTGCGCGCCAGGCCAGGTCTCCGTCCATGCGCTTGATCCGGATCGCCAGTCGCTGCACCATCTCGTAATCGCCCAGCTCCCAGTAGAGCTCACAGGCCAGGGCCTCCAACTCATCATCGCTGGGACGATCGGGCCGACCCAGCAGAAAAAGCAGAGACTCGGTCTTTTTCTGGGCATGAACCGCCTTCAGCCAGTACTCATAGATCCGAAAGCGATCTTCTCCCAGAGAGAACCGTTCAAAGTATTCCTTTGCATAACGCTCGGCCAGTCCATATTCCATGTTGTCGAAGTAGAGGCGGATCAACGGCAGGTAGAGCTGGTTGGCGATATCCGGCCGCTGATCGGCTCCTTCCAACAAGTAGAGATAGACCCTGACCGCCCGCTCCCACAGTCCCAAACGGTTCATCGACAACGCCAGATCATACAGGAAGAAAGTATCTAACCCTTTTTGCAGCAACAGACTGCGATGCCGTTCCACCAGTACCAGAGCCTCCATATCCTTGCCCTCATCGATCAGTTGTTTGATCTGGGCAGGCAGAGCTTCCGCCAACAATGCGGTCGCTTCCGCTCTCAGAGAACTGCGGAAATTTCCGCGTCGGAAAGTTGACAATGCATCAATACTCTCGGACAGGCGCCCGTTCAGGTACAAAAGCAGCGCATGCTTGAAACCGGCCTCTTGACGCACCTCGCGTACCAGGGAACGCCGGGCAATCGTTGAATATTCGACCAAGGCTCCGGCAGACTCCTGTCCCTCAGAGGCCAGCACCTGCCGATCCAGAAGAACCAACCACGCCCGATCTGCCGCTTCCGTGTCGGGGTAATCCTGACGGATCGAATGAAGCCGTCCTTCGATAGCAACCGTCGGGTCCAGTTGATCATCGACCAGGGCATGGGCATAAAGGCCCATCGCCCGGGCTTGAGGCTCTTTCACCTGCTTTTCGAGGATCGTCAGAACTTCCTTGGCCATATTAAAGTCGCCCGTACGTACCAACCCGACAGCAGCATGTCCCAGAGAACGGGGGTGACGGTAGATCAGGGACTTCTCCAGCC
>JANQIN010000015.1 GCA_028282145.1 Thermodesulfobacteriota bacterium
CTGAAGTCGGATATTGAGGCCCATATCTCAGCCTACGATATGACCGTCTGGCGTTACGGTTTCCGTCCCGGCTCGCCCAGTCTTCTCAGTTTGCTCACCGCCATGTTTCTTCATGGGGGCTTTATGCATCTGGCCGGGAATATGTTGTTTTTGTATATCTATGGGGACAATGTCGAAGCCCGCCTTGGCCGGTTTCGCTACCTTCTGGCTTATCTGGCAACCGGTATCGCTTCAACACTGTTCTTTTCCCTCTTTACTCTGGGGTCGCAAATCCCTCTGGTCGGTGCGTCCGGAGCGATTTCCGGTCTGCTGGGGTTATATTTCATCTGGTTCCCCAAAAACCGGGTCAAGATCTTTGTTTTTCTGTTTCCGATCCTGATAACGACCCTGCTGGTTCCTGCCCGCTTGGTTCTGGGGTTTTACCTGCTGATAGAGAACTTGCTGCCTTTTCTGCTGGCCTCCAGCGCCGGTGGTGGTGTTGCCTACGGAGCCCATATCGGTGGCTTCCTCGCCGGAGCGGCTGTGGCCTGGAAGCTGGGCAAGCCCGGAAAGTCGAGAGCGACAGCCGAACCATCGGCACCGACCCCCATTACTACCCCGGCTGAAAGGGTGGAGAAGGCCTATGATGCGGGGAATCGCAAGGACGCCGCCGCTCGCTTTCTTCAACTGACCGATATGCAGGACCGCAAACGGGTGGACCCGATGACGGTGCTCGGGATAGCCAGCGTCCTCCGACGGCAGGGGCAGGCCGATGCTGCGCTGTCGGTGTTACGCCGATTCCTGGCGGATAACCCCAGTTCTCCCTATCTCGGTCATGCCTACCTCGCTTTGGGGCAGATGCTGGCGGGCGATCCCCACACCCGTACAAGCGCTCACCAGCATTTTTTGTCGGCTATCGATGTCAGTAACGATCCTAAAGTCATCGATGAAGCACGGCATCAACTTCGGCAGCTTTCCAACTAGAGGGCAGAATGTTTTTTGGATTGGATTACGATGAACCGGTCTATCGACCACCCAGTGAAGCGGACAGCCTGATTCTTCAATTGACTCTGGGGTGTGCGCACAATGCGTGCCACTTCTGCCCCATGTACAAGAGCAAGGCATTCCGCATCCGCCCCGTGAACGATATTGCCCGGGAGCTGGCCGGCCTTCCGACCGGTTACCGCGAGTCGGTTCGTCGTGTTTTTGTGGCCGATGGCGACGCATTGACCGCACCTTTCACGGCATTGCAGGAACTTTTTGAGCTACTGCAGGTGGCCTTACCCAATCTGAGTCGTGTTGGGATCTATGCCTCCCCCCAGAGTCTTCGTCTCCGTTCTCTGGAAGAGTTGGAAAAATTACGCGCCCTGAAACTCCGAATCCTCTATTTTGGCCTTGAGAGCGGGGATGACCGGACGCTACAACGGATGAACAAGGGCGCTACAACAGCCGAGATGCTCGCCCTTTGTCTCAAGGCCCAGCAAGCCGGATTGAAACTCTCGGTGACGGCGATCCTTGGCCTGGGGGGACAGGACCGGACAACGGAACATGCCGCCGGGACAGCACGATGGGTTTCTGACCTATCGCCGGCCTAC
This sequence comes from Thermodesulfobacteriota bacterium, assembly GCA_028282145.1. Lineage (GTDB taxonomy): Bacteria > Desulfobacterota > Desulfuromonadia > Desulfuromonadales > Geopsychrobacteraceae > JANQIN01. The sequence continues at coordinate 1,575 of JANQIN010000015.1, forward strand.
TTCTCTCTGCTGACCCTGATCCCCACACCGGAGCTGGCGCAGGTGGAGCAGTATTTCCCCCTGTCCAACGGCCAGGTGCTGGAGGAGATTGAAGCCATGCTCCAACAGATAGAGCCCAGGCGCACCATTCTCCGTTCCAATCATGCCTCCAATCTGCTGCATCTTGCCGGGACTCTTCCCAAGGACCGTGAACGCCTTCTGACAGAAACCCAGGAAAGCATTGCCCTGGCTCAACAGAATCCGGACTGGTACCGGGCCACCCCGGATGCCTCCCACCGTCGCCTGTGAAATTATATTGTCAGTCACTGTAAACCGATTCTCTCCTGTCCCGTCTCAGACAGCAAGAACGCGTTCACGAGACGGAAATTAACCAGAATTTGATAAAACGCAAGGAGAGTGATCATGATTCGTTTGTTTGTTCTAGCCCTGTGCGCCGGTGTGACATTGACTTTTTCCATCCCTTTGGACGCGGAAGCGCAGTTGACCCGAAAAGAATATAAAGATCATAAGCAGGACCGTCGTGGAGAACGGCGGGAGTTTCGGCAGGAACGGCGTTCGGATAAACGGGAGTTCAACCGGGACCGTCGTGAGAATCGGCGGGATTACAAACAGGAGATGAGAGAAAACCGTCGTGATCTGCGCCAGGCGGATAACCCGGCGGAGCGGCGAGAAGTACGGCAGGAGATGCACTCCGATACCCGTGAATTTCGCCAGGAGCGGCGAGAGGATCGTCAGGATTTTCGTCAGGATCGTCGGGAAGACCGGCAGGATTTCCGACAGGAACGCCGTGAAGACCGCCGCGATTTGCGGGACGATATCCGGGATTAAAGGGAGGGACTGTTATGAAGCCAATCTGTGGAATCGTTCTGGCGGTTTTGTTACTGATGTCTTCACCGGCTCTGGCAGAAGCGAAAATGGTCATCGTGAAAGAGCCTGTGGTTAAAGTAGCAGCCCTCCGTGTCGGACCGATAAAGATTGCCGCTGTAAAACCGGCTCCGGCTCGAATGGTTGTTGTCAAACCTCGATCAGGAAAGAAAGTGGTGGTTGTGCACAAGCGTCATAAATTCCGGCACCGACAGCTGGTGATCTGGTAGTTACGATAAAAAGCAGACTGCTCAGCAGTCTGCTTTTTACATTGAACTCATAAACCGAAACAACGCAGGTTAACGGTGTTCGGCATTTTCACGACTTGCATAGGTTGATCCTTCCGGTGAGATCGCTGGCTGCCTCTTCACCCCACACAACACAGGAATCCTGATACAGAAGGTCAGAGAAGAAGGTTCTCCACGATCTCCAGTGTCTCAGAAGGTTCCGGACGGCGGGTGTAGTCCGGGTCGGTCCGGAGATAGTGCACTTTACGATCGGGGCCGATGATATACCGGGCAGGCAGGGCCAGGGTCCAGCTGGCCTCTCCATTGGCTTCCGCCAGGTTTATGCCAAATTGCTGGTAGAGGGCCTTCAGGTCTGCCGGAAAGGACCACTTCAGGCCATAGGCGGCCGCAATATCGTTGTTCCGGTCCTGGAGAATTTCAAATCGAAGCTTCATTTTATGAATGAGCCCCTGGCTGTGTTCGGCCTTCTCAGGGGAGAGAGCGACCAGCCCTGCTCCCAGGCGATCCAGATCTTCGGAAATACCGTTCAGAGCTTCCAGCTCCGCATTGCAATACGGTCACCAGTGGCCTCGGAAAAAGGTCATGACCAACGGCCCACGTTGCAGCAGACCGGTCAGGTTCACCGGAATCCCACGACTGTCCTCCAGGGTGAAACTCGGTGCGATCTGTCCTTCTCCTATCACCCCGTCAAGAATTCCGGAATTGCGAAGGTCGTCCGTTGCACGATGCATCACCGTCAAGGCCTCTGGCGGGGCCTTTTTTTCAAATCCCTCTCGAATTTGATCCAGTGTCTGTTGAAGAGTCACATTTCCCTCCTTTTTTATCCTGCTCCCAAGCAGTCTAGCAGAATTTAGGACGCTTACAGATTCGCGTGTTGGAGCTGGTTTTATTTTTCTTGAGTGAGCTTGACGCCTGCTTTGCGAAGGGCCTTGGCCTCCTGAGAGGACACTTCGGGATATTGGAGGCCAAGTGAGCTCAGTGAGCGGATGATTAAATCCCCCACCATCAGCCGCATAGCCCGTTTGTCATCGGCAGGAATGGCGTACCAGGGGGCCCAGGGTTTGCTGGTGGTCGAAAGGGCCTCCTGGTAGGCGTTCATATATTGCGGCCAGAACTCTCTTTCCTGAACGTCGGAAGTGGAGAACTTCCAGTTCTTTTCCGGCTCTTCAATTCGGCTGAGGAACCGCTTCCGTTGCTCCTCGCGGCTGACGTTGAGCCAGAACTTCAGGATGATGGTGCCGTTCCGGGCCAGATGTTTTTCCAAGGTATTGATCGATTCGAAACGGTCACTCCAGATCTCTTCCCCCGGGGGGGCATAGGGAAGTTTCTGCTGTTTCAGGATGTCCGGGTGGACGCGAATAACCAGGACCTCCTCGTAGTAGCTTCGATTGAAGATTCCGATCCGACCGCGTTCGGGAAGACGGCAGACGGTCCGCCAGAGAAAATCATGATCCAGTTCCTCTTTGGAGGGTTGTTTGAAGCTGTAGACCTGGCAACCGGCGGGGTCGATTCCCCGCATGACCGAACGGATGGTACTGTCCTTGCCTGCCGCATCCATCGCCTGGAAGATCAGGAGAAGGGAAAAACGGTCGTGGGCGTAAAGAAGGCGCTGAAGATCGTCCAGTCGGGCGATCATTTCCGAACGTTGCTGTTTGTAAGCCTTTTTTGAAAGCGGTCTCGCTGCAGGTGTCGTAGGAGCTTTTTCAACCTGAAAGCTGCCATCAAAGGGAACCAGAAATGGATGTTTAACCGCCTGGAACATGGGCGCCTCCCCTCATACTCATTATTCAGCGTACCAGAATCGATCAACCCCGGGAGGATGGCTGGATGAACCGGCCCAGGGTCGGATCAGCGGAGAGAATGTTTCGAGCTGTTGCCGAGCTCGGATCAATGAGGGTGAAATCCTCAAACTCAAAACCCGGAGCGACCGAACATCCGACCAGAGCCTCTGTTGTGAGAGGTTCTGCGGCCTGCCAGACGCCCGCTGGAACAACGCTGCAGAAGGTGTCTGTCTCGCTGGACAGGGTCACCGACTGAAGGGCCCCATTGGCCTCATCCCAGAGGTGGAGGAGAACGGCGCCGCGATACAGGTTCCAGACTTCATCATTGGCCACTTGGTGAAACCGGCTCCGTTCCTCATCTTTCAGGGAAAAATAGATATGAGTCAACGCAGATCGATCGGCCCCGATGGCGTTTTCTACCCTCTGAGAAGATCGGTAGATTTCCCTGAAACGGCCACCCTCCGGGTGATCCAGCATCCTGTCATCCTGGTATTTCATTCCTCGACTCCATGATATGGGCCTCCGCAGACCCGGGCTTCGATTTTTTTCATACAAACATCGCAATATTGCGGTCTAACTTGCCCGGTGGAAGAAGACTTTGTAAACGGATCGTTCTTTCAGCCGTCCAATAGAGTAACAGAAGGACAACACAAGGAGGACGTTATGAAATCAACGACCTGGATTTTTGCAATATTGATCGCGGCCGGTTCAATTGTGATGTTGGTTCCGGAAGCGCAAGCGGACGGCCGTCGTGGTCATGTCAGTGCCGGTTTTGCAGTCGGGGATGTGTATTTCTCCATTGGAACCCCGGTCTATGTGCACTCTCCCAGACATTACCATCCCGGTTACCGGAGCAAAGTGATCTATCATTATTACAAGCCCCACAAACATTACGGAAAGCATTATTACAAGCATTCGCATCGACACTATTACAAACACCATCGACACTACTGGAAACACCACAGGCACAGTTACAAGGAAGGCTGGAGGCACCACAAGCATAAATATAAGCACCGTCACGGTGGGCGATATCGCTATTGACATACCAACGCCCTCGGCAATATGCTGAGGGCGATTTCGGCTTCCCCTGGTGTCGGAAAACTTTCCATTTTGTTTTCTTGATTGAGAGGGTTTCTTCAAGGGTTTGATTTATTTAAAGAAGTTTTCGAGGTATGGATTTTGCTTAATAATCACGAAATGTACTTTGGTTGGAAAGCCGAGGTTAATTTCCATGAAATTTATCCTTACCCGCAATAGCTATATCTGAATCATACAGGTTTGCGAGCTATCCGTGTCGACACAACTCAGACCGTCGTGGCTGACGGGGTTGGAGTATAAAAAGGTCGGGAATAAAGGAGGGGATATGATTCGAACAATTCAAGTGTTCTCGGTACTCGGTGGATTATTGATATGGGCGAGTGCAGCATTGAGTGCTCCATTGCCGACATCGGTTGTCGCTGATTTTTCTGGAGACTATGCGGCACGAGGTGGTAACCAATCTGTGGAAGGGACGATTACCTTCGAGCTGAACTACCTGCGGGAGAATTACAGCGGTCATACCTATGCGGATAATGTGAGTTGGTTGTTCAGCGGCTGGACCAACGACGGGCAACTTTCCTTTACGGGGGAGTTGGCCAACGATTTTTATTTTGCAATGTCCGTAGCCAAGGATAAATCCCATATGGAGTGGGGCGTGGCTCCTTGGGATGTATCAAAAATTCGGACGGTGACGGACAATTATTTTGGTTTGGATAAGAAGCATTCCAATCGTCAGGCATTTCATGGGCCAGATTGGGATTTTATCACCAATGCCAACTACCTTCCAACCGGCTTTTTATTCTCGTTGTACGGTACCAATGGTGGTGGTTATCTGGACTTGAGCTTTTCCAATCTCCGGGCGGCACCGGTCCCGGAACCCGCGACCTTCTTCATGTTGGGCGGTGGCTTGCTGGGACTGGGGGTTTGGCGTCGAAAGGCCAGGAAAAGCTGAGTTTCATCACAGCCGTGTTCTACGAAATCGGGGAAAAAGCCCCTGCAGATGCAGGGGCTTTTTTTGGGGGAAGTTATTGCTAGAGACCGGCAGATTTCATGTCGTCGACATATTTCCGATCGATCCCCTGAATGTGGTTGACCAGCCAGGATTTGAGAAAGTAGAAGATATCCCGGGCAGTCACCTTCTCGCCGTCTTCGAACTGCTGTCGATAATCCTTGGCGGAGGCCAGGAGCTCCTGGTGGAGTTTCTTGTGGGCTTCAATGTCAGCAAAGCCAGCATCCTGCATCAACTTCTCTTCGCTGGTGAAGTGGGTGTAGGTATAATCGAGGATCTGATCCAGAATGTGACCGATGGTGTCATGGTCGCCGCCTGATTTCATGGCCCGGAAAACATCGTTGACCATCCCGACAAGCTTCTCATGCTGCTGGTCGATGACGGGGACACCCAGACGAATACTGTCATCGAACTGAATAATATCGTCACTGGCGGGTTCAGGTGCTGCTGCGGGGGCGTTCCCCCATCCGCCGGTCTGCGGTAAAGCGGTTGCAGCTACTGCCGTTTGCTGCCATTCATCGTCAAGGACGATCCCTGAAGCGGCTGCAGCCACCGGAGCCGATGCGCCTCCACGCAGCCGGAAGCGGGAAAGGAGGTCCCGAAGCTGAGCCGATTGGGATGCCAGTTCTTCGGCGGAAGCGGCACTTTCTTCCGCATGTGCCGTATTCTGTTGGGTCACCTGGTCGATCTGATCCAGACCTGTCGTGACTTGACCGATCCCTTCGGCCTGTTCCTTGCTGGCCGATGCGATCTCTGCGACCAGGTCGTTGGTCAGGGTGATCTTTTCCACAATCCCTGCTAGGGACTTTTCGGTTCGTTCAGCAATCTCATTGCCGTTGCGTGTCTTGGCAACGGTCCCTTCAATCAGTTCGGCTGTTTCACCGGCGGCCTTGGCACTCCGTCCAGCCAGGTTGCGAACCTCTTCCGCAACGACGGCAAAACCTTTACCATGTTGTCCGGCCCGGGCTGCTTCAACGGCCGCATTCAGGGCCAGCAGATTGGTCTGGAAGGCGATCTCGTCGATTGTTTTGATGATCTTGCCGATATCTTCTCCGGCGCGGTTGATTTCCTGCATCGCTTCAGTCATCTGATGCATCTGCTGAGAGCCGGCTTCGGCAGCCGACTTGGCCTCGTCGGACAGGGTGTTGGCCTGTGCCGCGTTGCCGGCGGCCATGCGGGTCTGGTTAGACATGGTGTTCATGCTGGCGGAGATCTCTTCCAGCGATGCAGCCGAGGTGGTGGCACCATGGGACAGGGACTGGGCGGCATCGGCCACCTGACTGGATCCGCTATCGATCTGCTCTCCGGCAATCTGAACCTGTGACATGATGCTGTTCAGGTCGTCTCCGACCTTTTTCAGCGCGCCACGAATCAAGTCCTGATCGTTTCTGGGCTGGACGTCGAAACGGAGATCACCGGCTGCCAGCTTCTGCAGGGCATCGACCACTTCGTTTTGCAGGCTGTCCGCAAAGCGATCCATCGCACTGGCCATCTCCCCGATCTCATCGGCTCGCGAGATATTCAGCCGCTTGTCTATACGCCCCTGCTCGATTTCGGTGATCATTTCCACCGTCTGTCCCAGGGGGCGGGAAATCCGGCGGGAAAAGAGAACGGCTGCGGCAATCCCGAAGATGGCGCACAGCAGACTGATAGAAATCATAACCCATTCCGACTTGCTGGCAGAATTTCCGATTTCTACCCGGATCTCTTTCGCATTCTTATGGGCCAGATGGCGGATCTCTTCCGCCAAGATCAGGATACTGTCGGCACTGGCTTTAATCTCCTGCAGTTTTTCCTTAACCTCGATGTCCTTGGCAGTCAGGGTCTCAAAATTGGTACGGTAGTCTTCCAACAGGGTCAGAGCCCGGTCCTGGCTCTCTCCGGGAATCTGGCTGATCTCTACCGCCAGGATCAAGTTCTCGATCGTTTCCGGAACCGCTTCAATCAATTCCTCTCCGAGGGTCAGGAGATAGTCCTTTTCCTGGTTGCGCAGCATCAGGTAGAGAATCTGCCCGTTGCGAATATTATGGGATTGGATCGTTGCCGAGAGTTTCTCTGCGTTATCGCTGATCGCCTGCAGGTTTCCTTCCCGTCCGTTACGGAGGGCCCCTGCATATTCACCGAAGGCCGTGTTGTAGGTGAGTCCTAGAAGTTTTAGGTCCTGCTTCAGGGCATCCGCAAGAGAGCTTTTATTGACGGCAACGTTAAATTTGCCGCGTGCCGATTCAAACTCAGAAAAACTGTTCTCCCGTGCAGCCCGGTTGTTGATATTGATGAAGAAGTCCTTTTCCTTCTGTCGCATCATCAGGAAGGCGGCCCAGGCGGCTTCGGTATCGTTTTCCCGCATGATGTTTTGCAGCTCAAACCCTGCTTGGCGAAATTGTCCCAGCAGGCCGGAGTCTTCGGTGAGCCCCCGTTCCTGAATCGCCTTGGCCACGCTGTCGAATCCGGTCTGGTAGGCGTTGAGGGCGGAGTTGATCTGTTTGAGCTTGACCTGTACTTCGGCCGAGCTGATGGTTTGAATTTCTTCAGTGATCTTTCGGGTTTTACTCAGATATTCCTTGACCCGGTCGATGTCTTTGACCTGCTTTCGCGCCAGGAAGTCCTTTTCGCTCCGTCGCACCTGCAGGATGTCGGTTTCAACTTCTTTGGCAAGATTCTCTGCCAGGGTCGCCTTGGCAACGTCATTTTCATAACCGCTGGTTACCGAACCCAGCTGAAAAACGCCGATGCCGCCAACCAAAATCAGCAGAGCGACGACCGCCCCAATGATGCCACCTAATTGAAGACCGATTTTCATTTGC
>JANQIN010000077.1 GCA_028282145.1 Thermodesulfobacteriota bacterium
CAGGCCTGCTGCTGCAGAAGAAGACTTCCGACCTGGGGTCCGTTCCCGTGGGTCAGCAGGATACGCCAGGATGCGCAAAGCCGCGCCACCTGTTCCATCGGTGCCCGAAGGTTGTTCTGCTGTTCTTCGGCCGTCCCCCGCTCACCTTCGCGGATCAGGACGTTCCCCCCCAGGGCGATCAAAGCGAGGGGGTTATTTGTATAAGACGGCATCAGACTTCCCTGCCGAAGAGTTCCGGCCATTGACGATGGAGGACATCTCCCAGGCTGGGTTGGCCAAAATCCTTATACCGGTACTTCACCCGCAAAACAGGTTTATTCAACTCCATCATGGCACCCAGGTTTAATGGTGTCGCCGCCAGGACCAAGTCACATTCGGTCCGCTGGATGGTCTCCTGAAGCTCGAGGATCTGGGTGGTCCCATACCCCATAGCCGGAAGGCAGTGTCCCAGGTGAGGGTAATATTGAAAGGTCTCACGAATAGAGCCGACAGCAGCCGGTTTCGGATCAACCAGTGATGCCGCCTGAAACTGCCGGGCTGCCAGTTCACCGGCACCAAAAGCCATTTCTCCATGAGTCAAAGTGGGCCCGTCTTCCACCACAAGAACGCGCTTACCTTTGATCTCTCCGGGAGAGGTCACGTCGACCTCCAAATCAGCCAGGACAATGGGAACTGCAGTATTGACCCGCCGCACATTTTCTTCCAGTTGACGCAATCGGTCGGAATCGATCGACCCGCTTTTCTGAAGAAGGACGATATCCGCTGAACGCAGATTGATCTCCCCCGGATGATAGGCCGTTTCATGGCCCACACGATGGGGGTCGGCCAAAACAATATGGACGTCGGGCTGAAAAAACGGCGTATCGTTATTGCCGCCGTCCCAGACCACCACATCTCCATCCTCTTCGGCCTCTGCCAGAATGGCTTCGTAGTCAACTCCGGCGTACACCGACATGCCGGAATCGATCAAAGGTTCGTACTCCTCCCGTTCTTCGAAAGTGCACTGCTGCGCCGTCAGGTCGGACGTTGTCGTAAACTTCTGTACTCTTTGACGACGCAGGTCCCCATAAGGCATCGGGTGACGTACAACAACCGGGTTTCGACCTGCCCCCTGAATGAGCTTACAGAGGTGCCGTGTGGTAGGGGATTTCCCACAACCGGTACGGACCGCACAGATCGACACCACGGGTTTCTTGGAGCGGATCTGTGTTCGTTCGGGGCTGAGAAACACGAAGTCGGCACCCAGAGCCAGTACCCGCGAGGCCTGATGCATCAATTCCAGATGAGAGATATCGCTGTACCCGAAGACGACCTGATCGATCCGTTCCTGTCGAATCAGGCGATCCAGTTCGTTCTCAGGGAAAATCGGGATACCTTCGGGATAAAGTGGTCCAGAAAGTTCGGCGGGGTAACGTCGGTCCGAGATGTTGGGAATTTGCGTGGCGGTAAAAGCCACAACGCGAGAACTGGTATCCTGGCGGAAGCAGAGATTGAAGATATGAAAATCCCTGCCGGCAGCCCCCATGATCAGGATATTTCGAGGCATAAAGTTTATCCTTCCGGCGCTCGGGTTTATGCCATTTTACCGGAGGTCAGGGGCTCTGCAAGGGGAGGGGAAGGTCAGATACCGGTCTTTTTCGAAAACTCAAAGCCAGGCCCAACGCGGAGAAAATGCTCGCAACCAGAGGGAGCCAATCCCCCAGACGATTATAAAGACTTTTTCCGGGAAGAAGAGACACCCTCCCTTTGGCCCAGGTGGTGGCAAACAGATCGGTGGACAATGTCAGGCGACCGGTGGGGTCGATCAGCGCACTGATACCTGTATTGGCACTTCGGACCAGCCAGACACGGTTTTCAATGGCCCGAAACCGCGCCATCGCCAGATGCTGCCAGGGCGCTCCGGACCGACCGAACCAGGCGTCGTTGGTAATATTCACCAGTACATTCGCTCCTCGTCGGACATAGGTCCGGGCGAGCTCGGGGAAGATCGATTCGTAGCAGACCAGAACCCCCATTTTGTGCCCGTTCATGGGCAGCGGAGTCAGGGTCCCCGGTGAGAAATCACCGATCCCGACCACCATCTTATCGACAAAGGTCAGGATATTGGACAGCGGAACGTATTCGCCGAAAGGAACCAAATGTACTTTGTCACTTCGTCCGAGATACTCTCCCCGAGAATCCAGCAGGAAAGCGCTGTTGAGATAGCGGACACGCCCCTCTTCCCTGCGGTAAGCTGGGCTTCCCACCAGGAGAGCTGCGTCCATCTGTCGGGGAAGCTGATTGATTTTCTGCGACAGCGGTGTGGGGTCCTGGAAATAAAACGGTGTCGCCGCTTCCGGCCAGACAACGAGATCCACCCCATCCGAAGCCGCTTCCATCGACAGTCGAATATATTTAGCCACGGTCTCGGATCGGTACTCCGGTGACCACTTCACCGCCTGATCGATATTCCCCTGGATCACAGCGACATTCAGTTGTTCCCCCGAATCGACGATCTCCCTGGAAAGACTCCAGCCACCATAGGCCAGATTCAGCAACAACAGAACAGCAGCAGCGGCAACAGGTTTGAACGATTGCTGGTTCAGCAGAGGTCTTTTTAGAACCCGGGCAAGACAGACCGCGAGAGAGACATTGCCAAGAACTACCAGGAAGGTAACCCCATAGATCCCCCAGAGATCCGCGGACTGGATTACCCAGCTACGATCCTCGAGAGCATAACCCAGCGCCCCCCAGGGGAACCCGGTCAGACAATAATTGCGGGCCCACTCCAAGGCAACCCAGGTCACAGGGAGAACAACGACCGGTGACCATCCCAAACGGGAGGCGATACGGCATGACAGACTGGTAGCTCCCCCAAAAAAGAGGGCCAGATAAGCCGCCAGAAGACATCGGACCGGAATCGCCAGCCAGAGGGGCATACCCCCGTACTGGGTCATGACGATCGACAGCCAGGAGAGCGTGAAAAGGTAGAAGGTCAATCCTGCCAGATAGCCGCTCAGAAAGGGGCGACGCTCCATGACCCACAGCAAGGGAACCAAGCCTAACCAGATCAGGCCATCCCACCCCAGTGGGGGAAAGGCAGCGGAGAGGAGGAGTCCGGAGGCCAGAGAACACCAGAGCCAGCTGGGGAAAAGGCCGTCCCGGGGAAAAGGCATCAGGCGATTTCTCCCGAATCGGCGGGTCGAACCTCGACCCGGATACGTTGTACCACCCGCTCATCAGCCGCAACGACGGTTACCCGCAAGCCCAGGTTCTCGAACTGTTCTCCCGTTTTGGGAACACGGCCGAACTGATCGACCACCCAGCCGCCGACGGTGTCGAAATGTTCGTGGGGGATATGAATCGAAAAGGCCTCTTCGAATTCATCGATATTGTGGCGACAATGGATCAGGAAACTACCGTCCTCCTGAGCCTGAACCGGTGTCTCTTCCAGGTCGTATTCGTCCTGGATATCGCCAACGATCTCTTCCAGGAGATCCTCAATCGTAATCAGTCCGGAAGTACCGCCATACTCGTCCACCACAATGGCCATATGGACCCGTTTGGAACGGAACTCGCGAAGAAGGTGTTCAATTTTCTTGGTTTCCGGCACGAAATAGGCGGGACGCATAACGGCATCCATGGTGAGCGTATCCGGCGGTTGTCCCCAGAACCGAAGAAGGTCTTTGGCATAGATCACCCCGATGATCCGATCGGGACTGCCTTCATACACCGGAATGCGCGAATGACCTGACTCCAGAATCTGTTCAAGAAGAGCTTCCAGGATAGCATCGTGACCGATACAGACCATGGAGGTCCGGGGAAGCATGATTTCGCGGACAATCGTATCGCCAAATTCGAAGATGGACTGGAGCATCTCACCTTCTTCTTCGTTGATGATCCCTTCCTGCTCCGACTCATCGATAATCTGCTGCAGTTCTTCCTCGGACTGGATCCGGCGCCGCCCCTGCAACACCCGTGAGAAAAGGCGCTTCAGGGACCCCTGTTCACTGGACTGTTCGTCGTCCACCCTGTCCTCCTAAACGTCCAGAAAATCCGCTCGAATCCGAGCAAAGAGTTCGCGTTCCCGCTGTTCCATCTGCAAGGCCTCCTCTTCGGTGCCTCTTTCATGATCATACCCCAAAAGGTGGAGGATCCCGTGAAGCAGGAGGAAGTACAGCTCACTTTCAAACGATTGCCCCGCCTCGACAGCATCCCGGGCAGCGGTATCGGCCGAAATGACCACATCTCCCAACAGATTGCCCGGGACCCCTGTTATCTCTCCTTCCTGCATGGCAAAAGAGATCACATTGGTCGGGCGGTCCTTTTGGAGATAGTCCCGATTAAGCTCGTGAATCTCCTCATCACCCACGATCAGAACAGAAAGCTCCGCCTCAGGACATCCCGAGTCGTTTAAGATCGTCTGTGCCACTTGCGTCAGTTGAGGAATTTCGATCGCGTGAGTCGCCTGTCGGTTCTCGATCTGAATCATGGGTATCCTTTTTCCGGCCATTCTCAAGCACCACAGGCTCTGGCGCCCGTTCGGTCTCGGTGTCGACGTCGCTTTCTTTCTTTCTCCCGCCCCCCTCTTTTTCACGTTCTTTGAAGGCTGGCTCCGGATAATCGATGCGATTATGGAAAATTCCGCTAAGGATTCGGTTAAAAGATCGTGCAATCTGATGCAGATCTTTCAGAGTCAGTTCGCACTCATCCAGTTGCCCGTCGATAAAGATATTGTTGATAATTTTCTGCACCATCCCTTGGATTCGGGCAGGCGTAGGATCCGACAGGGTTCGGCTGGCGGCCTCAACCGCATCGGCCAGCATGATCAAAGCCGCCTCACGTGTCTGGGGCTTGGGCCCGGGATAGCGGTAATCGTCTTCTTTGATCTGGTGCATTCCGGGTTTGGCCTGGTTCATCGCCTTATCGTAGAAGAATTTGATCAGGCTGGTCCCGTGATGCTGCTGGATGATATCGATCAGCTCTTTTCCGAGTTTGGCTTCACGGGCCATCTCAATGCCGTCTTTCACATGCGAAGTCAGGATCAGAGCACTCATCGACGGTGCGAGTTTATCGTGTTTATTACTCTGCCCTTCGGCATTTTCAATAAAATAAAGAGGTTTCCTGATCTTCCCGATATCGTGGTAATAGGCTGCCACTCGCGACAACAACGGATTGGCATTGATGGCCTCGGCCGCCGATTCCACCAGGTTACCGACGACGATCGAATGATGGTAGGTCCCGGGGGCCTGAATCATCAACTCCCGCAGAACCGGAGAGTTCAGATTGGCCATCTCCAGGAGTTTGACATCGGTGGTGTACTTGAACAGACTTTCGATCAGAGGCACGGTCCCGTTAACAAAGACCGCCGACAGAATGCCGCCGAAGAAACCAAAGGCCAGTTTATACAGCAACTGCATCTCCACCGCCTTGCCGGCGAGGAAATGAATGGCGATAATCATGACAAGGTTGACGGCCGCAACCTTCAATCCCGCCTGGTAGAGGGTGGTTCTTTCCTTGCAGTGACGCACCCCATGTGCCCCGATCAAACTCCCGGCGAGAACATACATGGTCAGGGAAAGGTTATTCCCGAACAGGACTCCCACCAGAAGTGCACCGATGATGGCAAACATCAGCGCGATTTCCGAATTCAAAACCAGACGAACCAGCATGCTCCCCATGGCAAAAGGGATCAAGTAGTAATAGGTGCTGGCATCGATGGCCGGAATCGCCGCTCCCAGAGCCGATGAAATCAGGATCGAAACCTTGATCAGCAGAAACAGCCCCACATAAGAGCTTGCCAGAAAGACCAGATCCCGGTTATCCGGTTTGAACTTGCGGATATTGATACGGGCAAAGGTGTGTCCGACGAAAAACAGAACCAGGGTCGCCACCAGGAGACCAAAGGCGTTCAGTTGTTGACGGAACTCCTTCCCCAAATCCCTCAGGGCCCTCAGTTTAACAATCTGCGAAGGGGTCACCCGCTCCCCTTCACGGACGATCATCTCCCCTTTTTTGATCTGAAACAGGACCGGGGGCACGGACTCACGCGCCTGAAACCGCCTTTCTTCCGTCTCATTCCTGTTAAAGGTCAGATTGGGACGGATCAACGGTTGAGCCAGATCACGCAGAACGTTCCGCTCTTCCGGATTCAGACCCAGTTTGGTCCAACGTTCCTGAACCAGATCCAACGCCTTGCCGATGCCGACCACCTGCTCAAGTTTGTCCAGCGGGATTTCCTGGCCGCCGGCCAGATTGCGCATGACAATCCCGTTGGTACTTTCGGTCTGAAATAGTTTGAGATTCCCTACGATGGGCCGCGACAGAGCTCCCCCCATCTCTCTTTCGATCTCGCCCAGGGGTAGGTCATCCAATCCCAGCCGCAGCACTTTTCGTACCTGTTCAGCGGTGACCGATGTCCCGAGGGCCTCCTGAAGTATCGATTGCAGGGATTCCTGAGAGGGAGGCTCCAGTTCCAGCTGCTTTTTCGCGAGCTTCTCCAGTCCCACACTCAGTTGTCGGGCCGCTTCTCGACCGGCAAGGGTATCGTAATCGTAGAGTGGACGGGTTTCATTCTCGGCTTCAAGCCGCTTCTTCTCGGTCAGAGGTGCATCCTCAACCAGCATATCCCGTGGCGACTTGATATCCCGGGAGGCGATATCACCCGGAGCGTAATGGTCAGGGACAAATCCCCCTTTGGGAATAATGATCAGAGTGAGGCAGGAGGCCAGCAAAAAAATCAGCAGCAGACGCTGGCGCTTTTCACTCAACTGGTAAAACCCGAAAAGGTCCCGGATTCGGCTGCTTTTACGCCTCTCCCCGGGCTCTTTTTTCCGGTCTTTTTTGGTCATAAGCGTCTCAGTTACTGGGGAGCCTCAGTGCCCCCGTCCGTGTCGGACTCTTCCCGATCGGCCCGGTCATATGCCTGAACAATGGCCTGAACAATCGCATGCCGGACAACATCCCGGTCATGGAAACGGGTGAAATGAATACCATCCACTCCGTGAAGGACCCGATGTGCATGGATCAACCCGGAGCGCCGGGCGTCCGGCAGGTCAATCTGGGTGGTATCACCGGTGATCACCGCCCGGCTGTTAAAGCCCAGACGGGTCAGAAACATCTTCATCTGTTCGGCTGTTGTATTCTGGGCTTCATCCAGAATAACAAAAGCATCGTTAAGAGTGCGACCCCGCATAAAAGCCAGAGGTGCGACCTCAATAATCCCGGTCTCAATCAACTCACGCCCTTTTTCGAAATCCAGCATGTCGTACAGGGCATCGTAAAGCGGGCGCAGATACGGATTGACCTTATCTTCCAGGTCTCCCGGTAAAAACCCCAACCGCTCTCCCGCTTCCACCGCTGGCCGCACCAGCACGATACGCCGAATTTCCTTCCGCATCAGGGCGGCCACCGCCATGGCCATCGCCAAATAGGTTTTCCCTGTCCCCGCAGGCCCGATACCGAAGACCACATCGTTCTGCCGGATAGCATCGATATAGTCCTTTTGCGCCTGGCTTTTGGGGGAGATCACTTTCTTGCGAGCAGAGACAAAAACCGTGTCAAGAAAGATGGATTTCAGGGACGCACGCGAATCAGCGCTCAGAATACGGATGGCGTAATTGATATCCGCGGGATAGAGGGGATAACCTTCCTCCAGCAAACCTGCCAACTGCTGCAACAACTCGTGCGCCAGCCGCACATGCGGCTTGTCTCCGGAGATGTGGGCTTCGGTCCCTTTCGAACCGATCCGGACCTCCAGGCCCTGCTCGATTTGTTTCAGATTGCGGTTTTGCCTACCAAACAGAAGATTCGCCAGGTCTTGTGTACCGACGGCGAATCGTTCGCTATGGGTTGTATTCAATCAGTAACCCTTCGTTTTCCGGTATTTTTGGAAACTGCAATCTACCACCTCCAACCGAGAAAATCAACTGGATCGGGACAGCCCACACCTCGCAAAAAACCCTGCCAAACCAAAGACAATATGTTATAACAATGCCGATTTTGGATGGAAGACGAACAGGCGATTTCCTGGCATACTTAATTGCCGGAGCTGTTAAAAATTCGCGCTAAGGCAGGTGCTCAAATCCTGGCGCCTGCTATGATACCAGACACAAGATTCTCCAGGCCGACCGCCTGGAAAACCAAATGCCTACAGGAGGGTTTTCCCATGAGCGAAATCATCGACATCTATGCCCGTGAAATTCTGGACTCCCGCGGCAATCCGACCGTTGAGGTCGAGGTCAGCCTGGAGAGCGGCGCCATGGGCCGTGCGGCAGTCCCCAGCGGTGCATCCACCGGTGAACGCGAAGCCCTGGAACTCCGGGACGGCGACAAAGGCCGCTACCTGGGGAAAGGGGTCGAGAAGGCGGTGAGCAACGTCAACGAAATCATCGCCGAAACCCTGGTGGGCTGGGACGCCTCCGATCAGGTCGGTATTGATCGTCGCCTGTTGAAGCTGGACGGTACCGACTTTAAATCCAACCTGGGTGCCAACGCCCTGCTGGGTGTTTCCATGGCCGTGGCCAAAGCGGCCGCTGAAGAGGCCGGACTGCCGCTGTACCAGTACATCGGCGGTGCCAACGCCAAGGAACTCCCTCTGCCGATGATGAACATCATCAACGGCGGCGAGCATGCCGACAACAACGTCGACATCCAGGAGTTCATGATCATGCCGGTGGGCGCTCCCAGCTTCAAGGAAGCCCTGCGCATGGGTGCGGAGATCTTCCACGCCCTGAAGCAGGTTCTTAAAGGCAAGGGCCTCAACACCGCCGTCGGCGACGAAGGGGGATTTGCCCCGGACCTCAAGTCCAACGAAGAGGCGCTGCAGGTGATCATGGAAGCGATCGAAGCGGCCGGATACAAGCCGGGTGAGGACGTTCTGCTGGCGCTGGACGTCGCCGCGTCGGAGTTCTACAAGGACGGCA
>JANQIN010000096.1 GCA_028282145.1 Thermodesulfobacteriota bacterium
GCCCTCCCATACCAGGATTCCACATGGAAACGGTTCAGTTCGATAGAGCGCTCGAGATCCTTCAGTGCCTCTTCAAACCGGTGCATGACGCACAAAACCAGACTGCGGTTGTAATAAGCCCGGTTGTTTTCCGGGTTCTGCAGTAACGCCTCGGAGAAATCCTCCAGGGAGGTCTCGTAATCCGAGAGAAGAAAGCAGGCCATCCCTCGGTGATTGAGCGTAATCGACTGCACCTGAGGCGAAGGTTCCATTTTGAGCACTTTGGTATAAAGCCGAACCGCCCGGTCGTATTCCTGATTGCTATGCGCCTCGAGAGCGTCGGTCAGCACCCGTTCAAGACGGCGACTGGCTGGACCCGTTTCGTAAGAGCTGAGCAGCCCGTCCCAGTGGTCAAAGTCCAGCGGGACTTCGAACGCCTCCAAGGCAGCGACTTTTTCGTGCAGATTACGGTGTCTCTGCTGTCGGCTTCGTTTCTGTTCCAACTGCACATCTCGTAGTTCCTGGAAGATCGCATCGGAAAGGGTCAGTGTCGCATTAAGAGACGCCAGCTTTCGCTGTACCGATTCATCGGGCTGGGTGAGATCGGTTTTGTAGATCAATTCATGTTCCACCTCGGCCCAAGCCTCCTGGAGAATGGTGCGGATTTGCACTTCACACACCCGCAGTGTGCCCGGCATGGTTTCGGGCAACAGATCCTCCGGCACGGCCAACAACAGATGAATCGAATCGTAGCCGAACTCCCGCAACGATCGATCGTCTCCTTTTCGCTCTTCCTCCACCACCTCGAAGTGCTGGCAGAGATAACGCGCCACCTGCTCCACATCGGCCAGAAACGGGCAGATAATCCTTATTCCCAGCAGATCATTGACCTGGGGCCCTCCCACAGTGGGCACTTCGGCCTGGCGCAACATCTTCTGATAATAGCTGTGAAAGGTCTTGATACGGCTCTTGACCGTTGCCTTGGGACCGACTTGACTTACACGGCTGCGAAGCCGCCGGGTCAAACGGCGGAGCGCATTTTCGTAGAGAGGTCTGTAGCGCTTGTAATAGGTCTGCAGCCGTTGACGATCGGTCAGCGTCTGTACGTTTTCATGCATGGGTTGTCCTTTGGGCACCGGAACCGAATCGCCGTTCCATCGCCCTGCGGATATCCTCAACACAGGAGTACGGGATCGGCAGGCTCCCTCGACCGGCCCCCAGTTGAATTAAACCATCGTCGACGCCATGATAATCTGATCCTCCGGTCACCGCCAGACCGCGTCGACGGCATTGGGTCAGCAACCAGAAAACATCGTCCTGGACCGATCCGTTGTTGTACGCCTCCACCCCATCCAGTCCCATGTCCCGAAAAAGGTCAATCAGTTGAAGTAACTCTTTCCGGTCCCGCGTTATAAACGGCGGGTGAGCCAGCACTGCAATGCCTCCGGCACGATGGATAAGGCCGATGGCATCTTCGATATCGAAATAGGTCTTTTCCACATTACAGGGGACCAGATACTGATTAAACGCCTCGTCCTGGTTGGCAACAATCTTCTTTTCGATCAATTCCATAGCAATATGGGGCCGTCCTACCGTACCTCCGGCCCGTTCGGCAACCCGGGCAAAATCGATAGTCGGCTTTCCCTGGGCCCGTAGCCTTTCATTGATGCGATCAACGATCTGGGCATTACGGCTTTCACGGGATTGGCGAAAGCTGGCCAGTTCCCGGGTCAGCTCCGGGTTTCCGGGGTCAAAGCAATATCCGAGGAGATGGATATCCAGGTACTCCCGATGCTGAACCGACATCTCGACTCCCGCCAGGACCTCGATATCCAGACCTTCCGATTCTCTTTGAGCCGGTTCGACGCCATCGATATTGTCATGATCGCAGAGGGCGATGGCAGCCAACCCTTCCCGAACGGCCATGCGCACCAGCTCCTGAGGGCTATTGAGCCCATCGGAGCAGGTAGAATGCAGATGTAGGTCAACGACAGCGTCCATTTTCTCCGTCTCAGCGACTGCGTTTCACCCGAAAACCGGCTGCAGCCAATGCTGCTGCCGCATCTTGTGGCATCTTTTCTTTCACCGGGCGCTTCTTTTTCGGAGCCTTGGAGCGCCCGCTCCCGGAGGAACCTGCCTTAGCAGACTCCTGTTTCATCGACAGGGCAATCCGTTTTCTTTGACTATCCACGCTCAAAACCCGCACTTTGACGACCTGCCCGGTGGACACCACCTCTTGCGGGTCCTTGACGAACGTATCGGCCAGTTCACTGATATGCACCAAACCGTCCTGATGCACACCGATATCGACAAAGGCCCCAAAAGCAGTGACATTGGTCACCGTACCCTGAAGCGTCATCCCCTCCTGCAGATCTTCCAGGCTGTTGACATCTTCCCGGAAGGTAGCCGTCTGGAATGCCTCGCGTGGGTCCCTGCCGGGTTTAAGGAGCTCCTCAACAATATCGTTCAGCGTGGGAAGCCCGATCTCCGTTGTCTGGTATCGAGGCAGGTCGATACGTGACACCAGACTCCCATCTCCGGACAAGGCCGCCAGAGAGACCTGCAGGTCTTGCGCCATCGTCTCCACCAGAGCATATCGCTCAGGATGCACGGCTGTGTTGTCCAGGGGATTCTCCCCCTGCCGTATCCGCAGAAACCCTGCGGACTGTTCAAACGCTTTGGCCCCGAATCGAGGGACACTCAACAACTGTTGACGGGTGGCAAACGGCCCCTCGCGGTCCCGATAGGCCACAATCCCTCGTGCCAGCCCCTCGCCGATCCCCGAGACGTAGGAGAGCAAGGCTGCCGAAGCCATGTTGAGATCGACCCCGACGTAATTGACACAACTCTCTACCACATCATCGAGGGACTTTCTCAGCAGAGTCTGGGAGACATCATGCTGGTACTGCCCCACACCGATCGCCTTGGGATCGATTTTGACCAGCTCGGCCAAAGGATCCTGCAGCCGCCGAGCGATCGAGATCGCACCACGCACGGTCAGATCAAGATCGGGGAACTCTTCCCGCGCCACCTCGGAAGCGGAATAAACCGATGCGCCTGCTTCATTCACCAGAACCACGGTGAGATTCAAAGCGGCTTCACGCAGGGTTTCCCGGACAAACTGTTCCATCTCCCGGCCGGCTGTCCCGTTGCCGATGGCGACCATATTCAGATCATGGTGCTCGATCAGCTGCAATAAAATCTTTCTGGCCTCGGCAACCTTTCCTTTTCCCGTATGGGGATAGACAGTCGCCTGATCCAGGAAACGACCGGTATCATCCACGGCAGCCAGTTTGGAGCCGGTGCGCAGCCCGGGATCCACTCCCAGCACCCGGCGGCTTCCCGCCGGAGAGGCCAACAGCAGGCTTCGCAGGTTGGAAACAAAAACCTGGATAGCCCCCTGGTCCGCTGCCTTTTTGGCCTCGAGGCGGAGTTCCACCTCGATCGACGGAGCCAGAAGCCTCTGATAGGCGTCTTCGACAACGCCTTCCAGAATCGGCCGCCGAACATCCTCCGTCACCACAAAGCGCTGACGGATCCTTTTCAGGATCTCATCCACCGGTGCCTCGACAGCCAACCGCAAGACCTCTTCCTTTTCTCCTCGCCGCATGGCCAGCATTCGGTGGGAGGGGACCTCCTTCAGCGGCTCCCTGTAATCATAATACATCTCGAACTTGCTGACCGACCCGACATGGGCCTGGGTCACCCGGGATCTCAGGACACCCCGGTCCCAGGTCTCCTGCCGCACCATGGCGCGGACTCCGGCATCTTCAGCAATCCGTTCGGCAATAATATACCCGGCCCCGGCAAGAGCCTGTTCAAGGTTCTCAACTCCCCCGTTGTCCCGCACAAACGTTTCTGCCGGCTGCAGGTCGGGCACTGCCTCTTCCTGCAGCAACCAGTCGGCCAGAGGTTCCAACCCCTGTTCTCGAGCAATCATCGCCTTGGTACGGCGTTTCGGCTTGTAGGGAAGATAGAGGTCTTCCAGTTCGGTCTTCTGAAGACAGTTCCGAATTTTCTTTTCAAGCTCAGGCGTCAGTTTCCCCTGATCGGCCATCGACTTGAGGACGGTCTCCTTACGGTCCGACAGATCCTTGAAATACTGATACCGTTCTTCGATCGTACGGATCTGAACCTCGTCCAGTTCGCCGGTCTGCTCTTTCCGGTAACGTGCGATAAACGGGACGGTGCCTCCTTCCTCCAACAGACGAATGGTGGCGAGAATGCCGGCTTGGGGCAAACCGGTATCTTCTGCCAGAAACGGCACCGCCATGTTCAGGTTGTTCGGAATACTCATCTAATATGTTTTGAACTCCCTTCATGAATACTGGGCACCGAGTGTACCACGGACGCCTCGCATCGGAAATGCGGAATATCTTCCCTCTGTTCAAAAGAGCCGATTCCGCTCCGAAAAACTCGTTCTGAAAAACGATGAGGTTGACCGCTCCGAATCGCCCATGTAGATTGTGGGAGCACCCACAATCGTGAGGCCCCGATGCAGCCACTCCTTCAGATCGAAAACCTCCATACCTATTTCTTTACCTCGAGTGGGCTGGTAAAAGCCATTAACGGGATCGATCTCTCTCTCGAGGCAGGAAAGACCCTGGCCCTGGTTGGTGAGTCGGGGTGTGGGAAATCGATGACGGCCCTGTCGCTGCTTCGACTGGTTCCCTCGCCCGGTCGAATCACCGATGGCCGTATTCTTCTCAAAGGCCAGGATCTGCTGAAGCTTCCGCCCGAGGAAATGCGCCGGGTACGTGGGAACCGTATCTCCATGGTGTTTCAGGAACCGATGACCTCCCTCAACCCCGTATTGCGGGTCGGTGAACAGATCTGTGAAGGGCTCTTCCTGCATCAGGGAATGGACAAAAAACAGGCCCTGGAAGAAGCATGCAACCTGCTGGAGCAGGTCGGCATCCCTTCCCCCGAGAAACGGCTCAGGGATTACCCTCATCAGCTCTCCGGAGGTATGCGGCAGCGGGTCATGATCGCTATGGCGCTGGCCTGCAATCCTGAAGTTCTCGTTGCCGATGAACCGACCACTGCGCTGGATGTCACAATCCAGGCCCAGATCATGGAACTGCTTGCCGGCCTGAAGACGAAGCGGCAGATGGCGACCTTGCTGATCACCCATGACCTGGGCATCGTAGCCGGCTTCGCCGACGAGGTTGCGGTGATGTATGCCGGCCATATTGTGGAGAAAGCCACCGTCAGCGATCTGTTTGAGAACCCCGAGCATCCTTACACCCAGGGGTTAATGAACTGCCTGCCCCGGTTTGGTCAAAAGGGTCGGCTTCAGACCATTGAAGGTCAGGTTCCCGTTGGCGGAGG
Source organism: Thermodesulfobacteriota bacterium (assembly GCA_028282145.1). Lineage (GTDB taxonomy): Bacteria > Desulfobacterota > Desulfuromonadia > Desulfuromonadales > Geopsychrobacteraceae > JANQIN01. Next base: position 5,311 of record JANQIN010000096.1, read on the forward strand.
AAGCGGCCTTCAATGCAACTATACGGGACGGTGCCCCGAATCGATCGATCGTTGTTGTGAGGCCCTGCCGCCACTGGAGGAAATTCGCCCCGGCCACTGGGTTCGCTGCTGGAGGAGACCGATCACATGACAGCCTTGCTTCAGGTGGAGAATCTGAAAAAATCGTTTTCCATTCCGGCAGGACCCTGGCAAAAAGCCCAGACCTTGCAAGCGGTTCGCGGGGTTTCGTTTGAGCTGCAGGAAGGTGAAACCCTTGGCATTGTCGGTGAGTCGGGTTGTGGTAAATCCACCCTCGGAAAGCTCCTTCTTGCGCTGCTGGAGGCGGATGAAGGACGGGTTCTTTTTGAAGGTCGAGACCTGCAACAGATGAGCTCAAGGCAATTGCGGCCTCTACGCCGTAACCTTCAGATGGTTTTTCAGGACCCCTACTCTTCTCTCAACCCTCGGATGTCTGTCGGACAGATTCTGAGCGAACCTTTTCGTATCCACGGGATGAAGCAGGGGAAGGAACGTCGGAAGGCGGTTGAACACCTGATGGAAACCGTGGGCCTCCCCGTCGACTACATCGATCGCTATCCACATGAGTTTTCCGGTGGGCAGAGACAACGGATCGGGATCGCCCGCGCTTTGGCGGTCCGGCCTCGTTTGATCGTCGCAGACGAACCGGTCTCCGCTCTGGACCTGTCGATTCAGGCACAGGTGATCAACCTGCTGCAGGACATCCAACAGGATTACAACCTGACTTATGTGGTTATCGCCCACGATCTGGCCGTTGTAGAGCATATCAGTGACCGGATCGCGGTCATGTATCTCGGGAAGATTGTCGAGTCGGCTCCGGCGTCGGAACTGATTCGCCGCCCAAAACACCCCTACTCAGAAGCTCTTCTGGCTGCGGTACCGACACCCGACCCGAAGCAGCAAAGGTCTGCCCCCTCTCTGAAAGGTGAGGTCCCCAGCCCGATTCATCCGCCTTCAGGATGCCCCTTTCATCCTCGATGCAGTTACGCCCAGCCACGGTGTACCACCGAAGTACCGCAGCTGAATCCTATCGGATCCAAGCGCTCGGTGGCCTGCCATTACCATGACCGCGTGGGAACAACCGGCGCGACCTCCTGAAATCATTTGAGCCTGTTGACTCTTTTCCGTTACACTGAAGACCGATAACGTCAATCATGCTCCGGTCTGCCGGGGCGTTGCAACTTTGAATCCGGACAGAGGAACCCCTTTCTATGCCGCAGGAAAAACTGGGCCTTTCCACTCTCGAAGATATCAGCACCCTGATCCTGCAATCCCATGATCTGGATCAGACCCTGAATAATATTGTTCAACTGGTCGCCAACCGGATGAAAACAGAGGTCTGTTCCATTTACCTGACCAGTGCCCAGGACGGCTCTCTGCGCCTTCGTGCCACCGTTGGCCTTTCCCAGGAATCGGTGGGTCAGGTCTCGCTGAAGGTCGGTGAAGGCCTCGTCGGTTACACCGCCCAGAACCGGGTGGTGGTCAACGTCCAGGAACCCCAGAACCATCCGCGTTATCGCTACTTCGAAGGAACCCAGGAAGAAAACTATCATTCCTTTCTCGGCCTTCCTTTGTTTGACCGGCAGCAACTGATCGGTGTCCTTGCATTGCAGACCGTGGAACCCCGTGATTTCAGCGCTCTGGAGATCAGTACCCTGACGACCATCGCTTTCCAGCTTTCGGCCATTGTTGTGAATGCCCGTCTGCTCGATTCGCTGCACCAGCAACGCGAAACCGACGTTGAAATCTCCTCACTACCTGAAGACGCGCCCGGGGAACAGGTGCCCGTCCTCCGGGGCAAGGTTGCCTACAGCGGCGTCGCCATCGGGCCGGCCATCCTTCTGGACGAAAAACTCGGTTTTGCCGACATCATCGAAGAATCGAACGTCGACATTGACAGGGAGCTTGATGAACTGGAAGGAGCCCTGGAAAAAACCCGAATCCATACCCTTTTTATGGAACGCCGGGTTGCGGAGCGCCTCTCCCAGGCGGATGCTGCCATCTTCCACAGCCACCTGATGATTCTGGAGGACCGGGGTTTTCTCGACAAAATCGAACACCAGATTCGCGATGGTCACACCGCCGCTTATGCCCTGAAACGGGTGGTGGGAGAATACATTGAGGCCTTCCGGAGGATGGAAGACCCTTACCTGCGGGAACGGGCCGTGGACATGGAGGATATCGGCCGCCGGATACTGGCGAATCTGGTTGGACAGGAGCGCCATGCACTGCATCTGAGCCGTGCGGGCATTCTGGTGGCCAAGGCGCTGATGCCCTCCGATATGGCGATGCTTGACCACGATCAGATTCTTGGGCTGGTTCTCGAATCCGGCCAGTCCAACAGTCATGCGGTCATTATGGCTAAATCGATGGGGATTCCTGCACTGATCGGCGTCAATCAGGCCTTGCGACAACTCGATCCCGATCGGCCCCTGATCCTGGACGGCAACAGTGGCTGCCTCTATATCGACCCCAACGAGCAGGTGCAGGAAGAATACCGCCGGCTGGAGGACGACAACAGACGGGCTCAGGAACAGTTGCAGGAGTTCCATGACAAACCCGCCCTTACAGCCGATGGGGAACAGGTTTTTCTTCGTGCCAATGTCGGCCTGCTCAGCGATGTTGAAATCGCTCAGAGAAACGGGGCTGAAGGGGTCGGTCTCTACCGGACGGAGTTCCCCTATATGGCCCGGTCTTCCTTCCCGGATCGGGACGATCAGTATCAACTGTACAAACGGGTCGTGGAGTCGTTTGCCGGCCAGCCCGTGACCATCCGGACACTCGATATCGGCGGCGACAAGGCTCTGCCCTATTTCAACGCTCCGAAAGAGGATAACCCGTTTATGGGCTGGCGGTCGGTCCGGGTGTCACTGGACCATCGGGAAATGTTCCGTACCCAGGTTGAGGCGATCCTTATGGCAGCCACCCACGGACCGGTCAAACTTCTCTTCCCGATGATTTGTAATATGGATGAGGTGCATGCCTGCAAAGAGGTCGTAGCTGAGGCCCAAACGAATCTGGAACAGGAAGGCTGGAATCTGCCGGAGGTTCCGCTGGGTGTGATGATTGAAGTCCCGGCGGCCATTGTTCTGGCACATCACATGGCGCCGGAAGTCGACTTTTTTGCCCTGGGGACCAACGATCTGATTCAGTACATGCTGGCTGCTGACCGGGCCAATCCGATGATCCACCAGTATTACGAACCGCTTCACCCTGCCGTCATCATGGCAATTCGTCAGTTGGTCGAGGTCAGTAAACGCTACAACAAAGGTCTCTGCATCTGTGGCGAGATGGCCAGCGACCCCACCTGTTTCCCTCTCCTCGTCGGCCTCGGCCTTCGGGAGTTCTCCGTTTCCGCTCCTGCCATTCTCCGGATGAAAGCGATGCTGTCTCGCCTGTCATTGGAGCGACTGACACGGCTGGGCGAAGAAGCCTTGCAGGTCGACCACAACAAAAAGGTTCGCCGACTGGTTGATTCGGTCATGCAGGAAATCAATGACTCGCCAATAGACAATGCGTCAGAAAACCGGTTTTAGCTGTGTGGAGCGCGGTCTTTCATTGCAATAGCATTGACCGGACACCACTTGAGACACTCGCGACAACCGATACAGAGGATCGGGTCGATATCGACCTTGACCCGTACAAGCGCAATACTGCCACCTTGCATATCCCGAATCATCCTGGCGGTCTTTTCCGGACAGGCACGGGCACAGGCCGGACAATCTTCACAGCTTCCGGCAAACTTGCATCCCCCGTCCTTGGCTTCGCCAAGGTTGAGAACAGCTTCGTATTCACAACGGTCCAAACAGGCACCGCAGTTGATACATTTTCCCTGGTCGACAACGGCCAACTGAACGGTCTTTTCCTGGGATTGAGCCAAAGCACGATTCCTTTCTTACAAAATTAGTCAGGATTTATCTTACGCCAGATTGACCGAACAATCCACCCCCAATTTACCTCTGAACTTCCGAGAGAATCCGGGGAGTTTTCACCGCCGCTAAAAACGCGCTTATTTCACGCGATGTCAAAAAAAAGCTTGCAAAATAATTAATTTGGACTAATACTTGCAAAATAACGTCTTGATATCGTTCTTTCGGGAAAAACTTTGTCAACAAGTTAAAATGACTGAGTATCTGGGCAACCTGTCCTCCAAAAGGAGTACCTTCGCATGTTTCAGTTCCTGAAAAGGCAGGCACAGCGACCTCTGCACCGTCGGGTGTCTCTCCATAACCAGGCAGGGTATTCTCTCCTAGAGTTGTTATTTTCTTTTGTAGTTCTGGCCGCCATACTGGCAATCATGGTACCGACGTACTACCGCTTTATCGGGTCCAGCCGTGTCAGTGCCACCATCTCCGAGCTTAACGGTTTGCAGACGGAGGTGGTCGCTTTCAACCTAAGCGAGGAAAGGTATCCCGACAACTTGGCCGAGACCGACACCGAAATCACGACTGATCGCTTTGGCAACCCGTACCGATACTACCGGCATGACTCAGGCTTTGGGCTCGAAAGAGAGATCTTTGGCTTGCCCCTCAATGATGACTTTGATGTGTACAGCATGGGCCCGGATGGCCTGACGGCACAACAGATTGATGATCCTGATAGCCTGGATGATATCTTGCGCGCATCAAACGGTCGTTTTTTTGGCTTGGCCGAACAGTTCTAAGTATCCGTTTTCAAATGGATGGTATGAAGGTATAAGACAATGAAATGTTCCTGCCCAAACTGCTCCAATCTGATTGAAGTCGATGCTCCCGGGAACCCGGAAAAGGGCAGCTTCATTCAATGTCCCGAATGTAACGCCAAATTCTGGCGTCACCTGGAAAACTTTTCCCTGCGGGCGTTCAAGAAGGACTGGAAGATTTTCTGCGCCCAATGTGGCGAAGAGATCGGGCTGGATCATTATTGCAAAGGTTGTGGCGCCTACTACCCTGAATATTGGGTTGTTCAGAAAGATCAGGCCCCCAAGCATAAACCGATCGGTCCCGCTTTCTCCCTGGACATCTCCTTCTCGTCAACAAAAGCCAGCAAAACAGCCTTTGTCCTGCCCGATATTCCCAAGCCGACCTTCAAGGATGACAGCTACGAAGGGTCCAGCCCCTTCCTGAAAGTGGTAGTCGGCCTGGTGGTGATCCTGGCTCTCGTCGGTTTCGGTGTTAAAACCTATATGGCTCACAAGGCCGAACAGACTTTTATCAAGGCCTATGTCAAAACCCTTTTTGGGATTCGCGCTGCCACCACGGCCAATCAACGTTTGATCAATAAACGGTTGGAAAATGCAGGAGACTTGCTGAGTAACACTGAACAGGCAAAGATGAAGCGAATCAATGGAAAGATCGAGGCCCTTCTGGCACAGCTGGAACCCACACCGGATGATTTCGAAGCGGCGACGACAGAGTTGAAAAACCTGTTTCGAGAATACCAAAGCCTTCATCAGATTACTGTTTCCAACTCGGTTTTTCAGGACGATATTCTGACGGTCTTGAGGGAAAGAGACGAGGCCATCAAGCAATCGGCAGCTAAAGTGAAAAGCTCTCTCCCCCGAGAGATTGTAGAGGAGATAAACAGTGTCACAAACAAATACACCAACTTGAAATATTTTGGCGCCGGCTAAACCAGTCCCTGGCAGCTGACAATTTTTGTTCCACTGGCGCCATTTTTGGGCACTCCCCCCTTTCCTGCCCAGGGAAGGGATGATTTACGTCTGGCCTGTGAAAGCATTGCCTCGCCAAACCTCTTGTACTCCGATATTTAATCCAGTAGGTTAAGGACTCACTCAGAGAGGTAAGGGAGACAGTGTGAAATATTTTTTTCTCGATGTGGAAACAACAGGGGTCAATCCGGAAAAAAACGGGTTAATCCAGGTGTCGGGCTGCATTCAGATACAGGATCAGGTTCTGGAAAGCTTTGATTATTTTGTCCGCCCTTACAGTTCGGATCTTATTGAAGAGGGCGCCCTTCAGGTCACGGGAATCGACAGGAGGCAATTACTCCACCCCGAGGATCCCAATTTCTTTGCAATCCCCGACCAGGAATTTTTATCTCCCCAAAAAGTCTACAGTCTCCTGAACACTTTACTTGAGCGGTATGTCGACAAATTTGACCGCACCGACAAGTACCATTTGATCGGATACAACGCCCACAGTTTTGATATGCCCTTTCTGCGTCGATTCTGGGAAAAGAATAACGACCGCTACCTGGGCAGTTGGTTCTGGTATCCCTGCCTGGATGTGATGCTCATCTGGGCACAGATTCTGGAAGACAAACGGCAGGAACTGTCCAACTTCAAGCTAGCGACCGTCGCCCAATATGCCGGCATTGAAGTCGATGAAACCCGACTCCATGACAGTCAGTACGATATCGAATTGACCCGGAATCTCTGGTTAAGAGCGAAAGAAATTTTTGAACCTCGGTCCCGAGATCTGGCGCCGGGAGAGCAAGGAAGCCTTTTTGACTGAACAACGGCCGGTTCTGTTTGTCTCAGAACCGGCCGTTGTGGCTCCCTTTAGTCTTTTGTGACCTTATCGAGGAAAGGCCGGACCAGATCGATCGGCAGAGGGAAGAGGATCGTACTGTTCTTTTCCCCAGCAACCTCCGTTAGCGTCTGCAGATAACGTAGCTGCAAGGCCCCTGATTGGGACGAGATGACCGCGGCTGCTTCGGACAACTTCTGAGACGCCTGGAATTCACCTTCTGCATGAATGACTTTGGAGCGACGTTCCCGCTCCGCCTCGGCCTGCCGTGCCATGGCCCGCTGCATCTCCGGTGGCAGGTCGACATGCTTGATTTCCACATTGCTTACCTTGACACCCCATGGATCTGTTTGCCGGTCAAGAATTTCCTGCAAATGCTGATTGATCTCCTCTCGTTTGGTAAGGAGTTCATCCAGTTCAGATTGCCCCAGCACACTGCGCAACGAGGTCTGAGCAAGCTGACTGGTAGCATACAGGTAGTTTTCTACTTCAATCAGAGCCTTGTCCGGATGGACCACCCGGAAATAGATGACTGCGTTGACCTTGATCGACACATTGTCTTTGGAAATGATGTCCTGCGGAGGAACATCCATGGCGACCGTACGTAGACTGACCTTGATCAACCGATCGATAACCGGGATGATAAATCTCAGCCCGGGTCCCTTCACTCCTGCAAAGCGACCGAGACGAAAGACCACCCCCCGTTCGTATTCGAACAGGACTCGGATGGCTGAAACAACGATCAGAATCACCAGGGCGACAACAACGATCCAACCGACGTGAAAAGGCAGTATCATTCTGTTCCTCCTTCAGGTTCCCCATCTGCTCTGTCTGTCAAATCCGGCAGGGGACTGACCCAGACGACCAGACCCTGTTCAACGCGAATCACTTCAATCTCCGTCCCCTCCGGTATGGGTTGCTCTGAGCGGGCACGCCAGTATTCTCCATGCACAAAGACGCGTCCCTCTCCATCGATGGCCTGAACCACACGTCCGGTTTCCCCGGTCATCCCTTCATGACCGGAGAAGATAGGGGCGTTCTGCGTTCGGGTGATGAAATAGACCACAAGGAGCGAGAAGGTACTGCTGACAGCCACGGTTGCGAAAATGACTGCCCGACTGATCTGCAACCAGGGTTCATCGCTGTCGATCAGAATCAACGACCCTAAGGTCAAGCTGAGAACCCCGCCGACGCTCAACATGCCATAACTGCTGACGGTGATCTCCAAGATAAAAAGGACCATAGCCAGCATCAGAAGAAGCACACCGATCATATTGACCGGCAACATCTGCAGACCGAAGAAAGCCAACAACAAGGCGATCCCGCCAACCACCCCGGGCAGAATGACTCCGGGCTGACTGATTTCAAAGAAGATGCCCAGCATACCGAGCATGAGCAGCAGATAGGCCACGGTCGGGTTGCTTAAGGCGCTGAGAAGCTGTAAACGCCAATCCATTTCCACCAATCGGATGCTGGCTCCACGGATTTCCAGGGTCCGAACCTTTCCACTACGAAGGTAGTTTTTCCCATCCAGTGCCTCCACCATCTCCGGTATCGACTCGGCGACCAGATCCACCACCTTGAGCTCCAAGGCCTCCTCGGCCGAGCTTGAACGGGCGTCCCGGACGATCTCTTCCGCCCATTCGACGTTCCGCCCCCTCTGTTCGGCAATCGAACGGGAGTAGGCCACGAAATCGTTAAAGACCTTGGCTTTCATAGTTTCGTCCATCTGACCGCCTCCACCCCCGGGTCCGAGGGCAACGGGAGAAGCGGCACCGATATTGGTCCCCGGAGCCATCACCGCGAAATCGGCCGCCATGGTAATCAGAGCACCGGCGGAAGCCGCGCCTCCACCCGATGGGGAAACATAGACAATGACCGGTACATCCGATGCCAACTGAGCCTGGACAATCGTTCGCATCGCCGCCACCAGCCCGCCAGGCGTATCCAGGGACAGTAAGAAGGCTGCTGCTCTTTGCTGGTTGGCCACCTGCAACTGTTCTTCGATAAAGCGCGCAGTCACGGGGTTGATGGCGTCGGCGACACGGATATGCAGAATCTCACCAGGGCCCGACGTCTGAAGAGTCCCCTCGGACACGCCAGGGAGCACCAGACAAAGGAAAAAGATGAAGTAACGTAACGGTTTCATATCTTTAAGATTAACCAACCCGTTTCCCGTGTCAATCCAGGGACTTTCCTCTTGTCTGGCCGGCCCAGCGATGGTAACGTGAGACGTCAAAAATATGACGCCAAAGGGAGCCCGCATGGATCGTCCACGTATTCTTCTCATTGATGATGAAGCGATCAACCTTGAAGCATTGCAGGTCCTGTTGCGCCGTGAGGGCTACACTCTGGAAACGGCAACAACAGGGGAAGATGGGTTGGAACTTTTTGACAAACATACCTTCCAACTGGTGATCAGCGACCTCTTCCTGCCCGGAATCAGTGGCCTGGACATTCTGAAACGGGTGAAAGAGCGCTCTCCTCAGACCTCCTTTATCCTGATTACAGGGAATGCCACCGCCGAAACGGCTGTTGAGGCCATGAAACAGGGGGCCTTTGACTACATCCTGAAACCGTTTGACTTCGAAAAGCTCAAACTTCAGGTGGCCAAGGCCATCGAAAAGAGTCAACTGATCGCTGAAAATGTCTATCTGCGTCAACAGTTGCGAGGGAAATACCGCTTTGACAACATTATCGGTCACGGCCTTGCCATGCAGCAGGTCTTTTCCCATCTGGAAAAAGTCGTAGAAACCGATTCAACCATCCTGATCATGGGGGAATCCGGTACAGGCAAGGAACTGGTAGCTAAAGCGATTCATTACAACAGCCCGCGCAAGGACAAACCCTTCGTCGCCATCAACTGCGGCGCTATTCCCGCAGAGCTTCTTGAAAGTGAGCTCTTCGGGCATGTCAAAGGATCGTTTACCGGAGCGATTGCGGACAAGCCTGGCAAGTTCGAAGTCGCCAACAGTGGAACCATTTTCCTGGATGAGATCGGAACCATGCCACTTCATCTTCAGATGAAGCTGCTGCGTGTGCTTCAGGAACAGGAGGTGGAGCGAGTCGGCTCCAGCCAGAAGATCAAGCTGAATGTACGTGTTATTTCAGCAACCAATGCCGCGTTGTTGGATGAGGTCCGGGCCGGAACTTTCCGGGAAGATCTCTACTATCGGCTGAACGTTATCCCCGTAGCTCTTCCCCCTTTGCGGGATCGAATTGAGGATATCCCTCTGCTGATCAGACACTTCATAGAGAAACTGTGCCGCGAAATGAACCGTCCGGAAATCAGTTTTTCCAAAGAGGCCGTCAGCTATCTCGAAGGTTATCCCTGGCCCGGTAACGTCCGTGAGTTGGAAAATGTCATTGAGCGCACCATCGCCCTGGCCAATCAGCCTCTTATCGAGCCACAGGATCTTCCCCAGAACATTGTCAGCACCAAAACACCAACGGAAGCGGCAAAGCCCCAATCGCCACGTCTTGATGAAAACGGTGTGGACCTCCCGGCTCTGGTGGAAGAATTTGAGAAAGGATTGATCCTGCAGGCGTTGAATCGTGCCAAAGGCGTCAAAGCCAAAGCCGGGAGGATGTTGAATATCAACAGGACAACACTGGTTCAAAAAATGAAACGTTTCAACATCGAAGGCTAAGGGGCATTCGTTACTTCTGGTTCAGGGCGTTTCCTTTGACCGCATAGAGGAGTGAAACAGCCAGTATCAGGGCTTGAAACTCGAACCCTTTCCCTTCGTTACCGCCTCCCATATTGATACTGTTCCATCCATGCTGCAGATGCACCAGAAAGATGGCGCCCAGCATGATGATGGAGAAGACCAGTCCGGCGATTCGCGTCGCCCAGTCCAGTCCAAGACCTCCGCCCAAGGGCTCCACCGATTTCCGCCAGAGCCAGCAAGTAGACCAGAATCACCGGCCAGCCCATTATCTGAGCCATCCCTTCGGCCATGGGAAACTTCCCTAGACCGTGATAGAGAAAGGTAGCAGCCAGAGTCAGTCTCGGCAACCAGTGAACAACTCCGGAGAATTGATTGAGCAGGTCCATGATAGCCTCCTTTTCTTGAAAGGGTGAACCGGACCCCTCATCTCCCGGAACATACCAGAAAATTAAATTTTATTATCCATATACATACATAATATTATCTAAGTTGTTTTGGCTGCAAGGTAAGATAAATTAGCGGAGGACATACCCATCGATGCGCCACAGGCCGTCGGCACCGTATTTGGTCGTTACGGTTTCGATTGCGGTGGATTTTCTACCCAGCACACTTTCAAACACGATAATCAGGTAATCGCCGTCCGGTCGCCCAGGGAGGCTTTCACGGTAACGCGTCATTTTGACGTGACGCTTCAGGACCGGACCAAAGAGAGGACGGACTTCCCGACAGAGTTGAAGCCAGTCGGAACGACGGTAAGTTTTCAGGCGAAAGAGAGTGGATGTGGATTCCCAGGCTTCCAGACAACGGCCCTCATCGACTTCAAAGAGAAACCATTCGGCCACTTGGATAGCCCTTTTTTCGTCTTCGTCGGCCCAAACAGAGCCCGAAAAGAAAACAGAGGCCACCACAAGAAGAAAGCACCATCGTGCAATAACAATCATAATCCCTCCCCAAACACCGTCCAGTGCACAGAAAGAGCCTCAGACGGTCATAACGCTCCAAAATTAAAATTGAATCAATACTAGAAAGGTACCATTTTTGAGAACAGTTGGCCAAAAAAAAGACCGCTCTCTCGAGCGGCCTCTTTCTTTCACTGTGGAGGGAAGCAAAACTCATCCGACCCAGTAGGTAAAGCGGTCCATCAGAGTTTTGATCTTTTGGGCATCTCCTGACAGAGCCGTTGCGGCGGCGGCAGTCTGCTCAGCGTGGGCGGTATTCTGCTGGGTGACCTGTTCGATCTGATTTAACCCATTTCGCACTTCATCAATACCGACGGCCTGTTGCTCACTCGCTGCGGTGATATTCCCGACAATATCCGCCACGGCAGAGACCCCCTTAACGATCTCATCCAGCCCCTCGGAGGTTTTCTGAGCAATTTCCGCCCCTTTGACCGTCTTGCCGACCGAAGCCTCGATCAGTTGGGTGGTCTCCTGAGCCGCACGGGCCGAACGGGCCGCCAGATTTCGCACCTCTTCGGCAACGACAGCAAAGCCTTTGCCGTGCTGCCCTGCCCGTGCTGCTTCGACGGCGGCATTCAAAGCCAGCAAGTTGGTCTGAAAGGCGATCTCATCGATCGTCTTGATAATCTTCGAAATGTCCTGGCTGGCAGCACTGATCTCGTTCATCGAACCGACCATCTCTTTCATCAGCCCGGTACCGCTCTGAGCATCGCTCTTTGCCTGATTGGTCAAGGTGTTCGCCTTGCCGGCATCTTCGGCATTCTGACGGGTGTGGCTTGCCAGCTCGTTGATGGATGCGCCGATCTCCTCCAGAGATGCGGCCGATTCGGTCGCGCCCTGAGAAAGGGATTGGGAGGAATCCGATACCTGGATCGAACTGGAGGCAACGTGCTCACCCGCCTGCTGAACCTGCCCCAAAAGATCATTAAAGTTCCCGGTCAATTTGTGCATGGTGCGAGCGATGTCATCATTGTCGCTCTCCATGGGAATAGAAATGGAGATATCCCCGGCCGCGATTGTTTCAATCTGCTTCAGTTTCACTTGGAGTACATCAACAATATTGTTGATCTGAATGGCAACCTGTCCGATGGCGCCGCCATAGGTGCCCTGGATCCGTTTGGTCACATTCCCCGCAGAGAGGGCTTCGGTGACTGCAAAGATTTCGGTGCGCGGGGTCTTGAGCTGCCAATTCCCGAAATAGGCGGAAACGAAGGAAAGGATCACTCCGAGGAGCAACGCTCCTACGATGTGAACCGGGTCCATTCCGGCACCCGCAACGGCAGCCCCTGCGTACAAAACCAGGAAGTTAATGACGGACAGAATAGCCACACCTTTAAGATTGATTTTCCCCATTTATATTTCCTCTTTTGCGATGAAAGGAACTTGGTCAATAAAAAAGCACACCCGCTGAAACTGCCAAAACGAAGAGGTGGACCCTGGTAACGGCCGGTCAGCCGATTCAGCGCGTGTGCTACATACCATAAAACTATTTTATGAATAAACTTTTATTAACAAATTGTCAAGCACCTTGTTAAACAAAATAAAACCTTTGCCGATTTCCCCCCTCAGACAACTTTCAACTTCCCTCGAACCCCGTATACTTGAAGAAAATTATTACGGAATTTCCCCAAGGGAGACCGGTATGGACCGACAGCGGCTGAACGAAGGAATTACCCGACGTGGCGAGGAATTTTTCAATCTGATCGGAAAAGAAACACCGTCTCTTTTTGACCGCGGGCACTGGATGGGAAAGATCATGGACTGGTGCATGAACGATCTCACCTTCAAGGTTCAGATGCTCCGATTCGTCGATGTGTTCCCCACTCTTCGGCAGACCGAATCCCTGAATCGTCATATTCAGGAATATTTTGCCGACGACAGTCTCAACCTTCCAGGGTTTCTCAAGGCAGGTGCCAAAGGGGTTGGCTGGACGGGAAAATTCGGCACCCTTCTCGTCGGGGGGGCGTTGAAACAGCAGATTCGGTCCATGGGCAAACAGTTTATTATTGGTGAGAATGCAGGAGAAGCTGTTCGGAACCTGGAGAAATTGCGTCAGCAAGGGTTTGGCTTTGTCGTCGATCTTCTGGGCGAAGCAACCGTCTGCGAAGAAGAAGCGGCTCAAACTCAAACCGCTTATATGGAACTTCTGGACAATCTGGCCCAACGTTCTGCTCAGTGGACAGCGTTGGGGGAAGTACCCGACACCGATCTCGACTGGGGGCACGCCCCACCGATTAATCTATCCATCAAACCCACCTCCTTTTACTCCCAGACACGGGCCGCCGATTTTGCCGGATCCGTAGCGGCTCTCCGGAAAAGGATCGAGCCGCTGTATCAGAAAATCATTTCGGCCCAGGGTTTCCTTTGTATCGATATGGAAGCGACACCCACCAAGGAGATCACCCTCGAACTGTTCCGCCAACTGAGAACCGCCTACCCGGAACAAAACCGCCTGGGTATCGTCCTGCAGGCTTATCTGAAGGAGGGCGAAAAGGACCTGGACAACCTGCTTCAATGGGCACGCAAGGAGGAACTCCCCATATCCATCCGCCTCGTAAAAGGGGCTTATTGGGATCAGGAAACGATCAAGGCCCAACTCAGCGGATGGCCGGTACCGGTTCACCAGGTTAAGGCCGCCTCGGATGCGACCTTTGAGAAAATGGCCTGGACCATCCTGGAGAACCATGAGATCTGCCACCTGGCCTGCGCTTCGCATAATATTCGTTCCATCTGTGCCATTCTTGAGATGGCGGACCAGTTGAACGTCCCCCCCGACAAATATGAATTTCAGTTGTTGTACGGCATGGCCGAACCCATTCGTAAGGCCCTGCTGAAACTGACCCGCCGGGTTCGGCTCTATTGCCCTTACGGCGAGCTTCTTCCCGGGATGGCTTATTTGGTACGACGGCTTCTGGAGAACACGAGTAACGACTCCTTTCTGCGGCAATCGTTCGCCGATGGTGTTGACATCGGTCAGCTGATGGCAGACCCGGTTCTGAAGCTCGAACATACGATGGAGCCTTCTGCTCCGGAACAGCCCTTTGCCTCGGAACCTGCCCTCGACTTTACGGATGAAAGGCAGGTTGAGGCTTTTCGGGAGGCACTGGAGCAGGTTGAAGGCTGCCTGGGCCGTGAATACCCACTCCATCTGGATGGGCGGGAGGTTCGCGGAAGAGCCACCCTCCCCTCCCTGAATCCGGCACAACCTTCCCAGGTGATCGGGGTGGTGCACCAAGGGGGGACAGAAGAGGCTGAAATGGCGGTGGCTGCCGCCACAGCGGCTCTTCCTCCCTGGCGTGACACACCGGTAAAAATGCGTGCCGAAGTACTGCGGAAAGCGGCAAACCTTTCCAGGCAGCGGATATTTGAGCTTTCGGCCTGGCAGGTATTGGAGGTGGGCAAACAGTGGGACCAGGCCTATGGGGATGTAACCGAGGGGATTGATTTCCTGGAATATTATGCCGACCAGATGGAAGCTTTGGCCGAACCTCAGCAATGCGGCACGTTGTCCGGAGAGGACAACCGGTACTTCTATCAACCCAAAGGAGTCGCGCTGGTGATATCTCCCTGGAACTTTCCCTTTGCCATCAGCGTTGGGATGACGGCCGCCGCCCTGGTCACGGGCAACACAGTTATCTATAAACCTTCCGGGTTGTCATCGGTCACGGGCGCCTTGATCGTTCAAATCCTCCACGAGGCCGGCCTTCCCGAGGGGGTCCTGAACTTTCTTCCGGGACCCGGAAGCGAGATTGGTGATCTGCTGGTCGACCATCCCGGAATCCATCTCATCGCCTTTACCGGATCCCTGAAAGTGGGATTGCGGATCAACCAGAGGGCCGCGGTGTTGCAGCCCGGTCAGACCCACATCAAAAAGGTCGTCTGTGAAATGGGTGGTAAAAACGCCATCATCATCGATGACGATGCTGACATCGACGAAGCCATTCCTCACATCCTGTACTCCGCCTTTGCTTACCAAGGCCAGAAGTGCTCGGCCTGTAGCCGACTGATTGTGGTGAATGACATCTACGACCGCTTTGTCGATCGACTGGTGAAAGCGGCCCGGACACTGGTCCTGGGGCCGGCGGCCGAACCGAAACACCATCTGGGACCGGTTGTAGATCCTCTCGCCAAGGAAAAAATCCTGACCGCCGCAGACACTGCCGCCCGGGAAGGGACCTTGTTGTATCGCAGCGACGTTCCTCAAGGGGACGGGTATTATGTACCGATCACCATTGTCGGAGACATCGGCCCGGAGCACGACAC
>JANQIN010000103.1 GCA_028282145.1 Thermodesulfobacteriota bacterium
CTGTCCCCCGACACCCCGGCCATCCTCGGGATGGATTTCGCCGGTACGGTTGAGGCCGTCGGTGAGGGCGTGACCGATTTCACCGTCGGTGATGAGGTCTACGGCTGCGCCGGTGGCCTGGCCGATCTCCCCGGCACCCTGGCTGAATATATCGCCGCCGACAGTCGGCTGATGGCCCCCAAGCCAAAGAACCTGTCGATGCGCGAGGCCGCCGCCCTGCCGCTGGTGGGCATCACCGCCTACGAGGGCCTGAAGCGAAGCAGGGTGCAGCAACGGCAGAAGGTTCTGGTACAGGGCGGTGCCGGCGGCGTCGGTCATGTGGCCGTCCAATTGGCCAGACATTTCGGAGCCGAGGTTTATGCCACCGGTTCCGGCGCCGACAAGTTGGCCCTGATCGAAGCGCTGGGCGCCACCGCCATCGACTACACCCGGGAAACCGTCGAACAGTACGTCGCCAAACACACTGGCGGCGCCGGTTTCGATGTGGTGTTCGATTCGGTCGGCGGCGAAAATATGGCCAACAGTTTTGAAGCGGCTACACTGAATGGACAGGTGGCGTCCACCGTCTCCCTCTGTGCCCTGGACCTGTCCATGGTGCACTTCAAGGGTCTGTCACTGCATGTGGTCTTTATGCTGATCCCCATGCTGCACAACTTCAAACGGGAAGAGCACGCCGCCATCCTGCGCGGCATGGCGGAGATCGCCGAAGCCGGCGGACTGAAACCGGTGCTGGACGACAGCAACTATTCTCTGGAAGAAGCGGGGCAGGCCCATGCCCGCCTCGAAAGCGGGGAAGCCATCGGCAAGGTTGTTGTGGAAAACTGAGAGACAAGTTATCCGCACGAGCCCACGGATGGGCGAGGTAAACCCGAGAGGGTCTCAACCTCTTGGGTTTGTCAGTGAAACAAAATCGCAATTTTGTGGAACGAGCAGGCCAACCCCCAGGGATGGGGTTTGGCATCCAACAGTTGAGGAAAATATGAAAACCATACTGATTACAGGATCGACCGACGGCATCGGGCTGGCTACCGCAAAGATGTTGATCAAACAGGGGCACAAGGTCCTGCTGCATGGCCGCACCCCTGCCAAAGTTGAAGCCGCCAAAAGGGAATTGTCTGTGTTGGCAGGCGGTGAGATCGAAAGCTATGTCGCCGATCTTTCCAAAATTTCCGCGGTAGAAAACCTGGTAACGGCGGTCGCCGAGATGCACGGCAAGCTGGATATACTGATCAACAACGCCGGTGTCTTCAAGATGGGATTGGTCGTAACCGAAGACGGTCTGGATACCCGCTTTATGGTCAACACCATCGCCCCTTACCTGCTGACCCAGCGTCTGCTGCCTCTTCTGGGGTCCAAAGGCCGGGTGGTGAACCTCAGCTCTGCCGCGCAGGCCCCGGTCGATCCCGGCGCCATCGCCAAACCGAGAAACCTGGACGACGGCACCGCCTATGCCATGAGCAAACTGGCCCTGACCATGTGGACCCGCGTCCTGGCGGAAAAGTTGGGTAACGACGGCCCGATGATCGTCGCTGTGAATCCCAAATCGCTTCTCGGCAGCAAGATGGTCCGGGATGCCTACGGTGTAACCGGAGGAGACCTGAACATTGGCGCCGACATCCTCTGTCGTGCTGCCCTCAGTGACGAATTCGCCGACGCGTCGGGCAAGTACTTCGACAACGACATCGGTCGGTTCTCTTCGCCGCACCCGGATGCTCTCAATCCGGGACTCTGCGCCGAGCTGGTTGCGACAGTCGAGAAGATTCTGGCCGAAAAGACCTGAAACGAGGGACCGATGAAGATTCGTATTACTTATTGCGGGATGTGAAACTACAAACCCCGGGCTGCCAGTCTGGCGGCCAGAATCAAGCAGGCTCTGGGTGTCGATTCCGAACTGATCGCAGGAAGCGGAGGGATCTTTGACGTGGAGGTGAACGACGACCTGATCTTCTCCAAGTTCCGCACCGGAAGGTACCCCGACGAAGAGTCTCTGGTAAAAGAGATCGTTGAAAATTTCAGTCAATAAACGTGAGAGTTGGGCTGCGAAGTCAGCCCAACTCCCGGTCCCAATACGGTGGGCTTCCGAAGAGCGCGACAAAGTAATCGATAAACGCCTTCACCTTGGGAGCGACCAGGCGCGAACTGGGATAGACCGCCCAGAGAGCCGCATCGGTCGCCAGCGGTGTCTCCTTCATCACCTCCACCAATGTTCCCTCCTGCAGGTGCCGATAGGCGCTCCAGGTCGCACTTATGGCAATCCCCAGGCCATCGACACAGGCCTCGCGCAAAGCGTCACCGTTATCGGTACGGAAACGGCCTCCGGGCTTGATACTGACCGGGCCGTCCGGCGTGTCGAAGGTCCAATTCTCCAACCCGGCCAGATGGACACATTGATGATCCTTTAACTCCTGAGGGGTTCTGGGCTCCCCGTGGGCTTCGATGTAGCGGGGTGAAGCACAGAGTATCCGCCGGTCAGTCGCCAGCTTGCGGGCAATCAGCGTAGAATCTTTCAAAGTACCGTTACGAATCGCAACATCGAATCCCCCCTCTACCAGATCGACCACGGCATCGGTCAGCCGAAGGTCAACATGAAGCTCGGGGAACCGGGTCATAAATTCCGTCATCGCCGGCATCAGGTGCATACGGCCAAAGGAGGCCGGGGCGGTCACCCGCAGGGTCCCTTGAGGTGAGGCTTCACCGGCTCCGACCGAGGCACGCGCCGCTTCAATGGACGCCAGGACCTCTTCCGCATGCGGCAGGAAAGCGACACCCTCTTCCGTCAGCGACACCTTGCGTGTCGTGCGGTGCACCAGTCGTACTCCCAGCCCGTCCTCCAGCTTGGAGATATAAGAACTGGCGACCGCCGGCGACAACCCCAATTCCTGGCCGGCCTGGCTGATATTCTGGGTGCTGGCCAACCGGACAAATAATTTGAGATGATCAATATTCATCACAACTTTCAAGATAACGAATAAAGTAGCCCTATATGTAGCCCGATTATCAGGCACTATCTTAGCCAATCACCCTAATCCTGGCAAATCTTTGGCCTCCAATGAAAAGGAACCTCCCTATCCTCAAAAAACTCTTGACCTTTTCAGAACGATCGGTTTATTTTCAATTCAGAGATACCAACATGGTGCGATCCAAAGAATACATACGCGAGGATGTCCTCGATGCCGCGACGGAAGTCTTCTGGGCCAAAGGGTTCAAGGGAACCTCGGTCAGCGACCTGGTCTCGGCGACCGGACTTAACAAGCACAGTATGTATGCGGAGTTCGGCAGCAAAGAAGGTTTGTTCCGCGAGTGTATCGACAATTTTGCGTTCAAATTCAACAAGGAGCCGATACGCCTGCTCAGCCGGGAACCTCTGGGAATGGCCAACATCGAAGCCTTCTTCGCCAATCGGGTCGACTTTGCCACCTCCTGTCACTGCCCCGGCTGTTTCCTGGTCAACACCACCGTCGAACGGGACCTGATTGACGGAGGCGCCTTCCAGTTGGCCAAGGAGTACTTGGGCGGGTCAGAGCAACTTTTTCAGAAAAACCTCCAGGCCGCAACCCAGAGGGGTGAGATTTCCATCGAGAACGATTGCGCCGAACTGGCCGCTTATCTGCTCACCGTCATTACCGGCATCATGGTGCTGGCGAAAACCGAACCGGACAAAGAGGCACTGACGGCGACCGTCAAGGTCGCCCTTTCCACCATCAAAAGATGAGACCGACCGACGGGTTCATTTTTTTGGACCCAAAACAGAACGTTCGTTTTAAAAAGGAGACGATGATGGCCATCAAACTACAGGCGGGAACCACCATGCCCCAGATCACCCTCCCCCGACTCGGCGGCGGCACTGTCACCACAGGAACCCCCGAAAAGGGTCACGATTGGCAGATGGTGGTGGTCTACCGCGGCAAACACTGTCCTTTGTGTACCCGTTACCTGAAACAATTGAACCAGATGCAGCAGGACTTCTACAACACCGGCGTCGCTATCATCGCCATCACAGCCGACAGCCAAGTCCAGCAGGCAGAACACCAGGAGAAGATGCAGGTCGACCTCCCTCTCGGTCACGGCCTGTCAATCGAACAGATGCAGCAGTTGGGGCTCTATATCTCCCATCCCCGTTCGCCGCAGGAAACGGACCACCCCTTCCCCGAACCGGGTCTTTTTGTCATCAACAGTGAAGGGACGATTCAGGTCGTCGATCTCTCCAACAATCCTTTTGTCCGCCCCGAACTGACGGCTCTGGCCGATGGTCTGGCCTGGATTCGCGACCCGCAGAACAACTACCCCATCCGGGGCACTTACGAGTCAGCAGACTCTTGACGAACAGTCTGAGCGAACCCAGGGATGGGTGAGCAAAATTGCACTTTTGCGGAACGAGCATGACAACCCCCATCGATGGGGGTTGTCATCAAACTGATTATGGAGAAAAGCATGCAGAACGTCCTGATTATCAATGGCCACCAACATTACGATGGATTTGCAGAAGGTCGTCTCAACCAGACCTTGACTGACCGCGCCAGTGCGCAGCTGCGCAACCTGGGCTACGAAGTCCGAACCACGCTGATCGAATCCGGTTACGATATCGATCAGGAGATAGACAAGCACGAATGGGCCGATGTGGTCTTTATCCAGACCCCCACCTACTGGATGAGTGTCCCCTACCTGTTCAAGAAGTACATTGACGAGGTCTACACCACAGCACTGACGAAAGGGCGACTGGCAGCCCACGATGGTCGGATCATCGACGATCCCAGCAAAAAGTACGGTACCGGCGGTCTTCTCGGCGGCAAAAAGTATCTGGTCAGCAGTACCTGGAACGCACCGCAGGAAGCCTTTGCCGACCCGGATCAGTTCTTTGACGGTCAGGATGTGGATGCTGTCTTTATGTGGCTGCACAAGAACTTTCAATTTTTCGGCATGGAGGCGCTTCCCTCCTTCACCTGCTACGATGTGCTGAAAAATCCGCAGATTGATAACGACCTCCGCAGGTTTGAACAGCACCTGAATCAGGCTTTTGCGCCCCGGTAAGAGGACAGGGCCTTGCAAAGTGGCGGGGCAGTTCCGTTCTGCCCCGCCCGCTCGAGGGAAGCCGAGTCGGCTCGCCCCTCACCGATTTTCAAGAAAAACAGGAAGCTGTTTACGCGCAGTGCCCGATTGTCATCCACTTTTTCAGGTCCTATACTTGACCATTGCCGTGTTCGTACCATCCACCCGTGAATGCGTCCTTCTGGGGATATCATGAAGAAAATTCTGATCAACTTTGCCCATCCGGCCCGCGCTCGATCCCACATCAACAACGCACTGCGAGCAGCGGTCGAGGATCTGGAAGGGATCACTATCAACGACCTCTATTTTCGGTACCCCGACTTTTTGATCGATGTGCAGCGTGAACAGGCCCTCTGTGAGGAACACGATATCCTGATCTTCCAGCACCCATTCTACTGGTATTCCACCCCCGCCATCCTGAAAGAATGGTTCGACCTGGTGCTCCAACACGACTGGGCCTTCGGGCACAAGGGAAAGGCGCTGGAAGGAAAGATCGCTCTGCAGGCCCTGACCGGCGGCGGCGACGACAGCACCTACCAGCCGGACGGTTACAACGAGTTCACCATCGGGGAGTTGACCTCCCCCTTCCAGGCCACTGCAAAGCTCTGCAAAATGGCCTGGCTGCCGCCCTTCACCGTTCTTGGGATTCACCGGGGTCTGCCCGAGGGGCAGGTAACGACCCACGCGGAAGACTACCGTCGCGCCCTCATCTCCCTGCGGGACGGCACCCTCAACCTGGGACAGGTGGCCGGCATGCCTTATCTCAACAGCGACCTCAACTCTGTCATTCGGAGGGACGGATAATGGAACTCTTCCTCCTGCAACTCTTTATCTTCCTTGCTGCCGCCGCTATCGCCGTTCCCGTGGCCAAAAAACTGGGGCTCGGTTCAGTCCTCGGGTATCTGATCGCCGGCATTGTGATCGGTCCTTTCGGGCTCTCTCTCATCGGGCAGGTGGAATCGGTCATGCACTTCACCGAATTCGGTGTGGTAATGATGCTGTTCCTGGTCGGCCTCGAACTTAAACCCTCTCTGCTGTGGCAGATGCGAACCCCCATTCTTGGCATGGGAGGGACCCAGGTCATCCTCTCGACCCTGGTGATCGACAGTATCGCCGTGGTCTTTCTTCCCTGGCAGCAGGCATTGGCTGTCGGTCTGATTCTGGCGCTGTCGTCCACCGCCATTGTGCTGCAGACATTGAAGGAAAAGGGGTTGATGAACTCCGGCCCGGGGCGTTCGATCTTCTCGGTGCTGCTCTTTCAGGATCTGGCGGTCATTCCCATGCTGGCAGGCCTGCCGCTACTGGCCACCCTGGCCCTGCACGACGACGGTCATCACGAATCTCACCTGTTTGATATTGCGGCCCTTCCCGGTTACCTGCAGGTCGTCTGCACCCTGTTGGCCATATTCTCGATCTTTTTTCTCGGCAAGTTTGTCAGCCGCCCCATGTTTCGCGCCATCGCCGCGACGAGGGTGCGGGAGATCTTCGTCGCCGCCGCCCTGGCACTGGTGGTCGGTATCTCGCTCCTGATGACCGTCGTCGGCCTCTCTCCCGCCCTGGGCACCTTTCTCGCCGGGGTGGTTCTGGCCGACAGCGAATACCGGCATGAGCTTGAAAGCGACATCGAGCCGTTCAAAGGACTGCTGCTGGGGATCTTCTTTATCTCCATCGGTGCCAGCCTCAACTTCACCCTGATTGGGGAGCAAATTGTGTTGATCGCCGGTCTCACGCTCGGCCTGATCCTGGTGAAATGGCTGGTCCTGATCCTCACGAGCTTCCTCTTTCGGATGGCCAGAAAGGAACGAGGCCTGTTCTCCATCGCTCTGGCACAGGGCGGGGAGTTCGCCTTTGTTCTCTTCACCTTCTCCAAAGCCAACGGCGTCCTGCCCGCCTCGGTCATCGATCCGCTGATTTCAGCGGTCGCCATCAGCATGTTCCTGACGCCACTGATGTTTATCGCTTACGAAAAGTTCAGCCGGAGAAAAAGCGTCGAAGGGGATGAGCGGGAATCGGACGCAATCGATCAAAGCGGGCGCAAGGTTATCCTCGCCGGTTTCGGCCGCCTGGGGACCGACGTGGGCCGCTTCCTGATGGCCGCCGGGATCCGACCGGTCATCCTCGACAACGACGCCACCAACGTCGATGTGCTGCGAAAATTTGGCTTTGAGGTTTACTACGGCGACACCACCCGGCTCGATCTTCTTGAAGCCGCCGGGGCCGAGGACGCAGAAATCCTGGTCATTGCCATCCGGGATGTGGAAAAAGCCAAAGAGCTTGTCGCGCTGGCCGGGAAGCATTTCCCCCATCTGAAGATCGTCGCCAACGCCGCCGATCGTGCCACTGCCTACGACCTGATGGACCTCGGGGTGACCCATATCCGACGGGAGACCTTCGGCACCGCCATCTCCATCGGGCACGACGCCCTCACCCTGCTGGGGATCGAACCTCACGAGGCCTTCCGTCTGACGCGCCTCTTCCGCCGCAACGACGAGGGCATGATGCCCGAGCTCTACCAGATGCATCGGGAAGACCACGACAACTACATCTCCATGTACCAGAAACACAATCTGGATCTCGAGGAGATTTTCAACCTGGACCGGAACCAAGACCTCGACGAACTGGACAAGGCCTGGACCGTCGGCAATCCGGAAACCTGACCTTATGGACCGGTCGTCCGTCCCCCGGAGAGCAGGACACTCATGCCGCCCTTTTTCTTGGGTCTGTCCAGAACCGTCAGTCCCGCCTGCTCCGCCGAATGCACGGTTTCTTCAAAATCGTTCTTCCCGACATGGAATGACGGCTCGACCACCAGCAACCGTCCATCCGTTTTCAAATGGGTCTTGACGCCGTGGAAGAATCCCCGTTGATCCGGGGTTTCGTGAACCAGATAGTAGGCCAGGATAAAATCGGCCTGAACCTTTGGATCAAGCCCGAGGCTGTCCTCAGTGCATTGGTGCAGAAGGAGCGGAAACTCCGCCGTCGTGTTCGACAGCCGCTTGCTGACCTGGTCCAGCATTTCAGATTGCAGATCCACGGCGATGACCTTTCCCTGCGGACCCACCATCTCTGCCATCGGAAGGGAAAAGAAACCGGGACCACATCCGATATCAATAACCGTATCGCCCGGTTTGATATAGGGACCAACAATCCGGGAAGGAGACTGGAGCAGTCGTCGCAGCGGATTGTTCAAAGCAAACGAATGCCGATGACTGCAAACGCGGGGATGAAGGGGTGTTTTTTCCATCGTGTCCTCCTTTTGTGTTTAGATGCTAAACACTTTAGTCAAAAAAATTACTCGGGGGATTCCAGACGTCGCTTCAGGAAATCTTCGGTTTTTTCCATAAAGGAAATGATCACCTCCAGGTCTTCTTCCGGAAGCTCCTTCATATAGCGGGAATAACCGCCATCCATCTTTTCGTGCCATTCCTTATGGGCGTGGTACACGGTCTCCCCTTTGGGTTCAAGAGAGACCATGGCGCGGGACAGGTTGGCCGGGTCCGCCTCTTTTCGCGTGTATTCCTTCGCTTCCAGTTTCTTCAGGGATTGGGACACCGCCCCCTTGGTCACTCCGAGTCGATGCGCAATCTCTGTGACGCTGAGACCGTTGCCGTCGCCGATAATCTCGATCAGATGGACTTCGGAGTGAGACAGCACCTCATCGGTGCCGAACCGTCTGGGCGATTGATCCAGTTCCGTCACCAGTTTGATGATGGCGTTGAATTTGCGATGAATGACATAAAGCTTTTCATGCATAGGCAGAGCGTATAGCAACTAAACACTCCTGTCAACCATTAAGGCAAAACAGGCTCTATCGGGGAAAAAGAACGGTAAGGAGAAAGAAGAGACCTAGACCTGGTCCCGGGTGAAGTTGAGCCACAGCAGACAGACCAGGGACAGCAGAAACATCAGCATCCAGCAACTGGTCCACAAACCGGTCCCTTCCAGCAGATAGCCGAACAGAATCGGGCAGACAAATCCACCCAGTCCGCCGAGCACACCAACCAGCCCTCCGACCACACCCACATCCTCCGGGAAAGTGTCCGGGATCAGTTTATAGACCGCCGCCTTGCCGATTCCCCAGATGCTGCCCAGAATCAGGACAAAAACGGCAAAAACCCAGACGTTGGCCTGGAACAGAATCCGGGTCACGCCGCGCGCCAGGAGCTCATTCTTGGCGACCTGTTGCCCGACCTGGACCACAGGTTCATGCCACATCTCCTTTTGTGGCAGGATCAGAACCTCCTGGTTCAGCTCCTTCAGGCTCTCCGGCTTGGCGGTAATGGCGTAACGTTTATCATCAACAGTGATCGTATCTTCGGTAATCTCTGTCACCACGCCCGACCGCTGCACCATGACACCCAGACCGGGGCTGAAGGTTTCCATCCGGGGAAAGATCGCCAGGAAACTGATCAGGCAGGAGGTGCAAAGCACCCAAAGCATCACCCGTCGTCCACCGAACAGATCGGACAACCAGCCGCCCAGGGCACGGATCACCCCCGAGGGCAGACTGAAGGCACTGGCAAAGAGCCCCGCAGTCACCAGCGACAGGGTGTAGACATTGACGAAGTAAGGTACCAGCCACTGGGAGAAAGCCACGAAGCAGCCGAACACCAGAAAATAATAAAGACCGTACCGCCAGACCCGGACATCGGCCAGGGGTTTCAGCATCGCCCGGAAAGAGCGGGTATGGGAAGCCGGTTTCTTATTCTCGCTCAACAGATAGAAAACGACACCGGTCCCCATCAACAGCAGAGCGTAATAGACCGGCAACTGGCGCCAGCCTTCGATATTGGCCCCCTGGTCGGTGAGGCGATTCAGCAGGGTCGGCGCCACCAGGGTGGTGAGGGCCGCTCCGGCATTCCCCACACCGAAGATCCCCAGGGCCGTCCCCTGCCGGTGACGGGGATACCAGACCGAGGTGTAAGCGATACCGATGGAGAAACTGACTCCAGCCAGTCCGAAACCAAAGCTGCAAAAGGCAAAGGCGGCAAAACTGTTGGCTTTGGAAAGCCAGAACATGGGAATGGCACACAGCAGGAGCAACAGGGCGAAGATAGGACGACCGCCGAACTTGTCGGTCAACATCCCCGCAGGTAAGCGGAAGATCGAACCGGTCAGGACCGGAATACCAAAGAGCCAGCCGACCTGCACCGGGCTCCAGTCGAAGACCTGATGGTCGACCAGAAAGGTCACCAGGACGCCGTTAAACATCCAGGCGGCGAAACAGACCGTAAACGCCAGGGTGTTCAGGACCAGAATCGTATGGGATTTTCCGGTCGCAACGTCTTGCATAGTAGCCCTTTGCGGGGAAATTCACGCCTGTAGAACCAGAAGCCAAGCGGCGTCATAAACCAGTCACCGGCCGGCATTCAATATCTTCCGAAAGGAGAAAGTGACCGAGAGCAGCCATTTATTTACCATACTTGGAGGGGGCAGGTCTTCACAAAGTCGCATCGGGGACAAAGAAAAACGATAAGCCCCTCTTTTTACCGGGATTTATTTCTCTCGGAGCGGCAAACGAAGAAGATAGAGGGTGACACAGAGAGCGATGCCGATCACCAGCACCTTGACCCACAACAGAGGGATCAGAAACAGCACCGAGATGGTGATCGAAATCCAGATCAGGCTGATAGCGGTAATCTTGGCCCGCAGGGGTATCCCCTGCCCGTCCAGATAGTCGCAGATCATCGGCCCCAGCCAGGGGTGACCAATCAGCCAGCTGTGAAACCGCTCGGAACTGCGAGCGAAACAGGCGGCAGCCAATAGCAGAAACGGAACCGTCGGCAACACCGGCAGAAAGATGCCGAGGACACCGAGACCGGTACTGAACAGACCGGCAGCGATCAATATGGTGCGAATCACCTGGGCTTTCAAAAGGAGATCTCCCCATGTGTAGGTCGACCCAAAGTGTAGCCCCGTGATACGGCAAAGTGCAACTCCTCTGAACGGCCTCTTCTCTCAGTAAGGTGATCTTCCTCGGGATGTGGGCCGACATCACCGATAACTTCAATCCCTCGACGAATACGTTTCCATCGGTGACACCGGAGACCAAGCCCTCTTTGAGAAGAGTGTCGGCTATCTGTTCGACTTCGCCTTTCTGGCCGGTTTTTATCCTCCCCTTTTTCGAGAAACCGATTGAAATGAAAACCGGTCCGCTGTAAATTAAATATTAGCACTTTATAATTCTCCTCGAATTGAGCAACGGCCCTGGGAAGGAACCGGGCGGTTGTATCCACGGAAGGTCGGGAGCGATGGCAGACTCTATTGAAAAAACCTGTCCCGAATGCGGCCAGCGCATGCGTATACCCCGTAACGTCGGTGGGGTCGTCATGGCTTGCCCCGAATGCGGTAAAAGGTTCTATTCCGACTTCAAGGTCGGTGGTGTGGATGAAAACAATGGGATCACAGCCGAATCGATCTTCGAAATGCCCACCAGTCTGTTGAGCAAGCTTTCCCGCCTGTTCAGATCCTGACACACCGCTGCAGTTCGTCAAAATTAACACTCTTTCATTTTTTCCCACCTTCTGCTATAACGTTTATTAACTGGCACCAATCTCATCCGTAAAAGGTCGCAGACTATGGCAGAATCGATTGTGAAAACCTGCCCCGAATGCAGACAGCTGCTCCGCATCCCCAAAAATATCGGGGGCGTTGTTATGGCCTGTCCGTCCTGCGGCAAACAGTTCTATTCAGATTTCAAAGTCGGCGGCGCCGAGAATCAAGAGGGCAACACTGCGGATACCATCTTCGAAATGCCCTCCACGCTGAGAGATACACTCTCCCATCTGATAAGCTCTTGACGCCCACCTCACAAGGCCCCCGTTATCGAAATGGGAAAAGCCCCGTACGTCTCAGACGTACGGGGCTTTTTATCTACCACGTACCACGTGGGTTACTTATTACTGTAGGAAGACCGATTGGTCATTCCGTCGCGCGCATCGGGCGTGCGCTTTTTATTGGCCAGGGTTTGCTTGTCCCACTCGGCCAACAAGGTCTTGCGGAAGTTTTCTTTTTCCTTCACCAGCTTGGCCAGGGGCACGCCGGCTAACTTCTGAGCCTTCGCCTTGGTGGAGAAGTCCGGTGCAATGTACTGCGCCTGACCGTATTTAGCCAGCAACTAGACCAGGGCAATTCGGGCGTCCTGGGCCTTGCCAAGAGAGTCGCCCAGCAGGCGCAGGGTTTCTCCCGGTGCATGGAAGAACGAGCCGTGGCTGGCGATGGAGTAGTCCCAGCGCCATTGCGCACTGCGGATCATTCCCAGAATCTCCTTCATTTCGGCTTCGGTGGCGCCCAGTTCCCACGCCTTACCGGCTTCAAGATGGGCCTTGGCCAGGCTGTCCATGGCCAGCACCATCATATGTTCTTTGCGTTGCTTCTTGGCCTTAATGGTGGCTTTCAGCTGAGATTCGGTTTCGTCATGACACTGCAGACAGCTCGCCTTGATGTTCTCCAGCGGGCTGACGATGTGGTGATCGGTATAACCGTCCTTGGTTGCCGGCATATGGCAGTCGGCGCAGGACACACCACGCTGGTAATGAACACCGGTTTTGGCGATCTCATAGCCCGGGTGCTGAGCTTTCAGCATCGGCGCCTTACTGATTTTATGCGTCCAGTCTTTGAACTCGTAGGAGTCGTAGAGGCGCTCCATTTCTTCAGCGGTGAAACCGTTCTCCCAAGGGAAGGTCACCACTGCAGCGGTTTTCTTGGTGCCTTTATCGTCGGTCCACTCGGTCTTTTTGAAGTAATATTCCGAATGGCACTGGGCACACACCAGAGAACGCATTTCGTTCTGAGTGATGTCTTTCTTCTTGATGCCTGCAGCTTCGAGGCCCCGTGCGACAAACGGACGGGTCAAGGTCAGTTCCATGGTCTCCTGATTATGGCAATCGGCACAACCGATGGCGTTGGCCATTTCATCACCGTACTTGGCCCACTTACCGGTGAAGTACTCCATTTCGCCATCTTCCTGGATCATGCGCGGAACATCCGGGGATTTACAGGTCCAACACGCGGTAGGCATCGGGCCGGTTTTCTGATCAACCGGGGCTCCGGTTCGCAACGTATTGATATTGCTTTGCAGCGCATACGCATGGCCACGGGGCGCATTATAGTCTTTGGCAAACCCGTAACCGGCCCAGAGAACGGCCAGCTGCGGATATTCTGCAAGCATATCGTCGATTTTGTCGTTACTGCGGGTTTTGAACCACGAGTTGTATTGATCGGGGTAATCCTCTTTCCACTTCTCACTGCGCGACTCAACAGCGGCCCCACCTTTGTCGGCAGCAACGGCACAGACAGGGAACATCAGTGTCATGAGAAGCAGGGTCAACAATGGAATCTTCAACTTAAACATGAAAAGCCTCCTTTCCCTTCACCATTGAAGGGGTGTGAGTTAAAGACAGACGAAACAGTCTGCCATTTGAGAATCAAAGGGCGAACGGTATCCTCCTTTCCACCGGCCGGAATCATTGAACGTAAACTGGCCATCCGCCACCAAGGAAAAAAGAGGGCAGAAACACACCGGAAAAGGTTGTTGAACATCGCTGGGACAGTCGTCCTGACATGCAAGCGCTTTCTTGAGAGGCGAAAGGCCGCCCCGAGCGAATACACCTCGGTGAATACCGAGGATGAATCGTCAGTCGTGCGTGTTCACAACCTGCAGATTTTCAGATTCGGGTCAGCTCGGGAGGGTAATCGATCGAAGCGATATGGCTGGAGGAAACCGCCGGAGCCAGCGAACCTCCGTAGAGAGAGTTTTCCAGAGAAGACAGGGGCGAGAACGAGAGAAAAAAGAGCGTGGAGTCCTCTGAAGAAGGATGACTGCCGTTGGGATCAACCGCTTCACCTTCCAGGCCAGAGTGTTGCGACGCCTCCGTTGGGTCGCAACAGAAGTCCGCGTGCACCTCCTGGGGTACGTCGACAGATGCAGAGACAGCACCCGTCACAAAAAACAGAACGGTGAGCAGCACCAACGGTGCGGCAAACCTAACCAAAGAGATCAGCATTGGACGATAGTATTACCAACCGAGACGATTGTCAATTGACGGCAGCCCCAAACCGCTCAGAGCCGATGCGATCTCGACGGGCTCACGACCTGTCCCTGAGGCAGGGGCACATTCCTTCTCTTCACTTCAAAAAAGCAATGTGCCCCCGCAAACCTCTATTTACTATAGATATCGGTCGTACAGACACCGGAGCGCATAATAATGCGCAGGACTTCATCGCCTCCGCAGACAGTCAGGTCGACGACGGAACCTTGATCGTCCGTCCTCAGGTCGCAATATTTGTTGTCCTTCACCGTATAAACCCGACCGGCGGCCGTAAACTGAATCCACCAGTAGTCGCCATCGGCCGCAAAACCCGTTTCGTACTCAATATCGATATCCGGGGAATCTCCACCCTCGGAGATCAGATCCCAGGTCCCTTTGTCCTCCTTTTTGGGATCATTGTGACGACGGTGCCTCAGAGTGACCTGGGACAGGTCGACCCCCCATTTGTTGACGATCCGGGCCTTGCAATAACGACGCGTCACCTCCTCTTCGCCGCCGCCTTCGCCCAACTTGCTGTGAGGTGATGTTCCCAAAGGTGTAATGCCGGATTTCAGATGAGTTGAACCGCTCATAGTACCCTCCTTGCGGTTAGCTGCCCCTAATAGCATTCCAGACCATTTCAGTTAGCATTATAATAGATTTTTTCATTGCACACCGAGGAGGCGGACATGATTCATAAACTCACCAATATGGAATATCACTACCAGGAGGAAGCAAACTGGTGCTACGCCGCGATACAGCAGATGGTGGAATTTCGCTACCACAACAGGCAAACGCCTCAATGCCATTATGCGGCAGAGCTTTGCGGTAAGCCCGATGACTACTGCTGCAAGGAGGGGGAAAAACCCAAGGAATGCCTGCAGAAAGGCTACTTCCGTCTACCCGGCAGTGAATACAGCTCGCAGAGCAGCAATACCCCCGTGCCCTACACCGAGATTATCCATGAGATCAACGCCAACTATCCTCTGATTGTCGCCGGGCATGTTGTCGGGAATCCGCACTACTATCTCATTATCGGCTACTATTCCGACAAGGGCGAAAAGATTGTCATCTGGGACCCTTATTTCGGACGGGGGGAACAGAATCAGTCGTATGGCTGGTATAAGCAAACCGTCGCAAAACAAGGCGACTATACCCTGCACCGAATTCGCCTTAAATAACCTGACGGGATCGGCTCGGGACAACCTGTTTCTGCAACAAAGACGCCCCCAACCGTAACGCAAAGGGCAGTGCTTTAACAAAAGCACTGCCCTTTTTTGCTGCGTCGGACGGTTGATCGTCAGGAAGCGGTCAGATCAAACCGATCCAGGTTCATCACCTTGGTCCAGGCGTCGATAAAGTCCTGCACAAACGTCTCCTGGCTGTCTTCACACCCGTAGACCTCGGCCAGAGCACGCAGCTCCGAGTTGGAACCGAAGATCAGATCGATCCGGGTCCCGGTCCACTTGAGCTCCCCGCTGGCACGGTCCCGTCCTTCGAACAGATCCTGATCGTTCGGGCTCGGCTTCCACACCGTTGCCATATCGAGCAGGTTGACGAAGAAATCGTTGCTCAGGATTCCGGCCCGGTTGGTCAGCACACCGTTTTTGGATCCGTCGGCGTTGGCACCCAGGACCCGCATGCCGCCGATCAACACCGTCATCTCCGGTGCGGTCAGGGTCATCAGCTGTGCCCGGTCGATCAGCAGTTCTTCGGGCTGGATAGAGAACTTGGCCCGTTGCCAGTTGCGGAAGCCGTCCGCCGCCGGTTCCAGAGCGTTGAAGGAGGTGACGTCGGTCTGTTCCTGGCCGGCGTCCATCCGCCCCGGACTAAAGGGGACATCGATCGCCTGCCCACCGGCCTTGGCGGCCTGTTCGATAGCGGCGCAACCGCCCAGAACGATCAGGTCGGCCATGGAGACCTTCTTGCCGTCAGATTGGGCACTGTTGAACGACTGCTGGATCCCTTCCAGGGTTTCCAGAACCTTCTCCAGCCCGGCCGACTGGTTTACGGCCCAGTGACGCTGGGGCGCAAGGCAGATTCGGGCCCCGTTGGCGCCGCCCCGTTTGTCCGAATCGCGGTAGGTCGACGCCGAGGCCCAGGCGGTGGACACCAGATGGGAAACCGGCAATCCGGCGTTGAGAATCTTCCCTTTCAGATCGGCAATATCCTGTGCATCGATCAGGGGGTGATTCACCGACGGGATCGGGTCCTGCCAGATCAGATCCTCGGCAGGCACCTCGGCTCCCAGATAACGGACCTTGGGCCCCATATCCCGGTGGGTCAGTTTGAACCAGGCCCGGGCGAAGGCATCGGCGAACTCCTCCGGGTTTTCCAGATAACGCCGTGCGATCGGTTCGTAGATCGGGTCCATCTTCAGCGACAGGTCGGCGGTGGTCATCATCGGCCGATGCTTCTTGGTGGGATCAAAAGCGTCCTCGACCATATCCTCATCGTCGACATCCTTCGCCAGCCACTGGTTGGCCCCGGCAGCGCTCTTGACCAGTTCCCAATCGTATTTGAAAAGCACCTTCAGGTACCCCATATCCCAGGTCGTCGGTTTCGGCTTCCAGGCCCCTTCGATCCCGCTGGTGATGGCATCCCCGGCCATACCGCAACCGTAGGTCGACTTCCAGCCGAACCCCTGCTCTTCGATCGGAGCTCCTTCCGGCTCGGCACCGACGTGGGCGGCGTCTCCTGCACCATGGGCTTTGCCGAAGGTATGCCCCCCGGCGATCAGTGCCACCGTCTCGGCATCGTTCATCGCCATCCGGCCGAAGGTTTCCCGCACATCCCGTCCCGACGCCACCGGGTCCGGTTCGCCGTTGGGCCCCTCCGGGTTGACGTAGATGAGACCCATCTGTACGGCCGCCAGGGGGTTCTCCAGCTCACGGTCTCCTTCGTACCGCTTGTCCCCCAGCCATTCGTCCTCGGCGCCCCAGTAGATGTCCTCTTCCGGCTCCCAGATATCCTCACGCCCACCGGCAAAACCGAAGGTCTTGAAACCCATCGACTCCAGGGCACAGTTGCCGGCCAGGATCATCAGATCGGCCCAGGAGAGCTTGCGGCCGTACTTCTGCTTGATCGGCCACAGCAGACGACGGGCCTTGTCCAGATTGCCGTTGTCCGGCCAGCTGTTCAGCGGCGCAAACCGCTGGGTCCCCGTCGAGCCCCCGCCCCGACCGTCCCCGGTGCGGTAGGTCCCGGCACTGTGCCAGGCCATACGGATAAAGAGACCGCCGTAGTGGCCGTAATCCGCCGGCCACCAGTCCTGCGAATCGGTCATCAGGTCGTAAAGGTCCTGCTTCACCGCCGCCAGGTCGAGGGACTTGAACTCTTCGGCGTAGTTGAAATCCTCCCCCATCGGGTCGGACAGGTTGGAATGTTGACGCAGAATCTTCAGATTGAGCTGGCCCGGCCACCAGTCGCGGTTCGAGGTTCCGCCACCGGAAGGATGTTTTCCCATCGTCGCTGTTTTGCCCGTCACCGGACATTTCATTTCGCTGCTCATAGACCGCCTCCTGTCACTGTCTGTCTACGGGTACGATCGCTCGGGAAGAAGAGCTGCCATCCATGAAAATCCCGGGCGCCCCTTCGCTTGTTCTCTACGATCTTAGGAAGTCTAGCAGCAGATTTTTCGCTGTAAATAGGAATTGTTCCTATTTACGAATTAAATTTTTTTACTTTCCCAGACAACGATTGCAGATCCCGTAGACAACAACATTTTTCTTTTCAAACCGGCCAAGCGCCCTCACCTCTTCCGGGAGTTGCGCCTCGTCCATCTGTTGCCATTGAAAGTCGATGATCTTTTTGCACTTTTCGCAGATCAGGTGATGGTGGGGGGCATGGGAGACTTCGAAATAAGCCTGGCTGTCAGTTGTTTCGACCCGAAGAATCAGCCCCATTTCGGCAAAGGTCCGCAGGGTCCGGTAAACCGTATCGAGCGACAGGGACGGGAGACGTTCGCTCAAACGCTGGTGGATCTTCTCTGCCGTCGGGTGGTCTTCCGCCTCGGCCAGCTCACGGAAGATCTCCATCCGCTGAGGCGTCACTTTCAGATCCCTGGCCCGGCAGGCCGCCTGAAAGTCGTCCATTTTTTTCTTCAGGACAGAATCCATTCCATCTCTTTCCGGATAAGAGCATTCAATAGTTGAAGAGTAAGGCAAAGGCAGCGATCGGTCAACTCGAAGGCTTTTTGAAAAACCGCCTTTTTTGAACGACAAATGGGGCGTTTAGAGAGCGGAAAGGAACAGGAAGTATCTTCATGCGTGAGACATCCTTTTGGAGAGCCTCTCCATGTCAACGACTGAATCCGGACAGGCCTCGAACCTGTCAGAATGGTTGCATACGATCCGTCAGGGGACCCTCCGTGAACAGAGCACCGGGGTTGAGAATCCCCTGCGGATCGAATAGCTCCTTGAGTTCTTTCATATACCCGTAGAGGCTGTCGCCCCATTCCTGCCGCAGGTAGGGCGCCCGCAGCGGCCCCATCCCATGCTCGGCGGTGGCAGTCCCGCCGTAACGGAACACCGCCCCATAAACCTCGTCGGCCAGCCGGCGGATACGGTCGTTGAGACCGGGGGCCGTCACGTCGAACAGGGGCCGCAGATGCAGGTTGCCGTCCCCGGCGTGGCCGTAGATCAACGCCTCCACCGCGTGCTCGTCGAAGATCTGTTGCACGTCGTTGATGAAACCGGCCAGTTGGGCCGGAGGAACCCCGACATCGTTGACCACTGCCAACGCCCGGTAACCGGGGGACGGGTTGCGGATCATCCACAAAATCCGGGAGCGCACCCCCCACAAGGTCTTGATCTCCTCCTCCCCGTCCGCCACCGATGGCGGCTGGATCGGACGGCAGCCCGCCGCTGCCAGAAGGTCGGAGATCCGTGCGATCTGCCCCTGCCCTTCCTCACCGGACAGTTCCACCAGCAACAGATGGGCATCCGCCCCCATCGTTGCAGGAAGTTCCGTCCCTTGTCGCAGTGTGCGCACCGTCTCCCGGCTGACAATCTCAATCGCCGAAGCATTCAGGGGTTGCAATGCCATGACCGCCCGACCGGCATCGGCGAGATGCTCAAAGGCCAGGAGCACCGCCACCCTGTCCCGTTCCAGCGGTTCCGCGCGCAAGGTGGCCCCCGTGACGAGTCCCAGAGTCCCGACACTCCCTGCCAACAGGCGTGGCAGCAACCGCTCCAGAGGCAACCCTTCCGCCAAGGCGGCCAGGTCGTATCCACTGGCGCTTTTCAGTCCGGCCCGTGCTTTCAACTGCTTCAGGGCCGGTCGGTCCGCCCGGAGTCGTGCGCAGAGATCGGCCAGCCCGAACACCAACCGCTCCGGTACGGTCGACAGGTCTCCGCTGTCGACCGTCTCACCGGCTGCGGTGATAAACTGGACCCGTTCCAGGAACCGGTCGATAGCACCATAACGCAGGGCATGGGGACCACTGGCCCGGGTCGCGATATTGCCGCCGATACAACTGATCCCGGCACTGGACACATCGGCCGGCAAAAAGAACCCCTGTTCGCGAAGCAGGGCCTGGACCTTGGAATGCCGTATACTGGCGCCCACGTCGAGCCGTGCCCCGGTTCCGTCGGCCACAAAACCGTCCAGCTGCGCCCAGTCCCCAGCATCCGGCAGGACAACAACCAGACCTTCTCCCAGAGCGGCCCCTGCGGTCCCCGATCCTCCGCCCCGTGGGGTGACCGACAGACCTTCTGCGGTGGCGAACTCCAGCAGCCGCAATGCCTCCTCACCACGTTCCGGCATCACCACCGCTTGCGGCATCATCTGATAGATACTCATGTCCCTGGTGTAGGGCTGAACCTCTTCCGGCTTCATCAGAACCCGGCCCTGGGTCAGTTGCCGCAGTTTGTCGATGAGAGAGGGGGTTGCCATCGGTGAGCGCCCTTCGGAGAGGTGTGAGTGGAATTCCAAACCTCTCAGAAGTCTACCAAGGTGAAAGGGCGAAACAACACACAGCACCGGAAGGTTGAAAGAAGTGACTTCCAAACGGCACGCAGGTATACTTTTGACGCTGTAAACGAAAATACACGGGAGGGGAGCATGGCCGAACCAGGAAAGCTCAGACGCCACATACCCAATGGCCTCGACAGAACGGTGCGGGAAATCCAGCAATCCCAGGTGGCCCACAAGATCAAACCGGTCCTGCAGTTGCCCGGCAT
>JANQIN010000109.1 GCA_028282145.1 Thermodesulfobacteriota bacterium
GGACGTCCTGGCCCAAAAACTCCTGCACGCCATTGACGCCAGCCGACAGCGCCCACTCCCTCGGCTATTGTTTGCACTCGGTATCCGTCACATCGGCGAACATCTGGCCAAAGTCCTGGCCCGTCAGTTCGGCACCCTGGATCGCCTTGCAGCGGCCACCGAAGACGCTCTGATGGCCGTTCATGAGGTCGGCCCTGCAGCGGCTGCGTCGGTCGTCAACTTCTTCAGCACCCCGAGGAACCGGGAGATCCTGGCCCAGCTCAAAGAGGCCGGTGTAGAACCCGAAGTCGTCGTCGCTGCGCCGCAGGAAGGCACGTTTACCGGGAAATCCATCGTCCTGACCGGGACCTTGAGCACGTTGGGCCGGAAAGAAGCCCAAAGCCTGATCGAGCAACTGGGAGGACGGGCCGCCAACTCCGTCAGTAAGAAGACCGATCTGGTCATTGCCGGCACCGAAGCGGGCAGTAAACTGAAGAAGGCCCAGGACCTGGGGATTGAGGTCTGGGATGAACCGAGGTTTCTGGAACTGCTACAGCAAGAAGGACTACGGGGAGAGGATTAAGATGACCGTTGAAACAAATCAACGTCGAGTTCACCTGATTATTCGCGGAAAAGTTCAAGGCGTCGGCTTTCGCCACAGCGCCAGCATGATCGCCAACCATATCGGGGTTCTGGGCTGGGTCAAGAATCTGGCGGACGGTTCCGTAGAATCGGTGGCCGAGGGCTCCCAAGCGGCGGTGGAAAACTATCTGCGCTGGTGCCACCTCGGCCCTCAGTTCAGCCAGGTCAGTGAGGTTCAGGTGACCGAAGAGGAGCCGACTGGGGAGTTTGACGACTTTCAATCCCGGCGCTGAAAAGCCGGGGGCGACCGGCCCTCTTCAACGCCGTTTCAGGGGGGCCTCAAAATCTGCCCATAAAAAAAGCGGAGACCTGAGCCTCCGCTTTTTCGTTCAAAACCTTTTTACCATTCATGGCCACACTGGTTACAGACCAGGATCACACACTCATCACCGACACAGCAGTCCGGTCCCAGGCGCAAAGGATCGTCCGTATCACAATCGCCGGGACATTTCTCACCTTGAGGATTGGGCTGGTACGCCACGTCCTCGGAACCGCATTTTGGACAAATCTGGCTGCGAGGGTTCTTCTCGGTCGACATCCTTACCTCCCACACCCCTCCCGGGGGCGACATTTGACAGTTCGGCCTTTGGGCCGACATAACAAAACGGCCAACCGGGTACTACTTTAGTCGTATCCAAACGAAAGAACAATCTTTTTATTCAACCTACTCCAATTCAAGAGAATGCTTCACCTCCAGATGCTTCCGGTACACTTCATCTCCGGGCACACCTTTTTCCCGAGCGACTTGTTTGACGATCTGCTTCCAGGGCAGATCGGTTGCCTTACGCCACCGTAGAAGTGCCTCTTCAACCGACTCGTCCGACGCCATTTCTTCGGCTGGAGCGGCCAGAATCACCACCTCACCGCGCACCTTGTCTTCCCGAAATACGCCGAGCACCTCTTCCGCAGTACCGCGGACCCATTCCTCATGCAGTTTGGTCAGTTCCCGCCCGACAACAAGAGAGCGATCCGCACCAAACGCCTCGGTCATATCGGCGAGAGTTTTTGTCAGCCGATGAGGTGATTCGTAAAACACCAGAGTTCGTGTCTCACGAGACAGAGCAGCCAATTGCCGTTGCCGAGCGGTCGCTTTTGCGGGCAGAAAACCCTCAAAAGCAAATCGGTCGGAGGGCAACCCTGAAACCGACAGCGCGGCGGTGACGGCAGAGGCTCCAGGGATCGGCACCACTGGGATGTTTTCCTCACGGCACAACCGGACCAGGCGGAAACCCGGATCGGCGATGGCCGGTGTCCCGGCATCGGAGATCAGGGCCAGATCTTTTCCCTGGCGCAATCGGTTGAGCAACTCCAGTGACTTAACCTCCTCGTTATGCTCATGATAAGCCGTCAGAGGGGTGGAAAGCCCGAAATGATTCATCAGTTTGCGGCTGTGTCGGGTGTCCTCACAGGCGACGAGAGAGACATCTTCCAAGGTCCGAAGAGCCCGGGCAGTGATATCCTCCAGATTACCGATCGGGGTTGCAACGACATACAGAGTCCCGTAGCGATCAGCCATTCTGACTCCACTGCTTCTCGGCGGCCTCCAATTCCGCCAGCCACAGATCGGCACTGGCATCACTCGGCATCCGCCAGTCTCCACGGGGCGACAGAGCCACCGAGCCGACCTTGGGGCCGTCAGGCAGGCAGGAACGTTTGAACTGCTGGCTAAAGAACCGACGCAGGAAAAGTCGCAGCCACTTGACGATCTCGGACAGCGGGTAGCGGCCCTCAAAGGCCTGTCGTGCCAACATCAGAACCTTGGCCGGCCCGGCATGCAGGCGGACGATCTGATAGAGGAAGAAATCGTGGAGTTCATAAGGACCGATACTGTCT
The DNA here is from genome assembly GCA_028282145.1 of Thermodesulfobacteriota bacterium. Classification (GTDB taxonomy): domain Bacteria; phylum Desulfobacterota; class Desulfuromonadia; order Desulfuromonadales; family Geopsychrobacteraceae; genus JANQIN01. Next base: position 2,455 of record JANQIN010000109.1, read on the forward strand.
TCGGTCTTCTGCATAATCTCACCGTCTTTGCCGGGCGGCAGCAGCTCCGGCGAAACAGGCGTATCGCAGATATCCTGCAGCACCCGGGAAACCTCTCCCGAGAATTCGGCTTCGGCGCACCACTGAATCAGGTACCGCACCAGTGTCTTGGGAACACCGGCGTTGACACCGTACATCGACATATGATCGGCATTGTAAGTGCACCACCCAAGTGCCAGTTCCGACAGATCACCGGTACCGATCACCAGACCGCCCACCAGGTTGGCCCGATCCATCAGAATTTGGGTCCGTTCCCGTGCCTGGGCATTCTCATAAGTGATATCGGGGGTTTCCCCATCATGACCGATATCCTTAAAATGCTGTCGCACAGCAGGGTCGATCGATATTGTCTGCAGCGAAGTTTCCAGCAGACGAGACAGCTCTTCTGCATTACTCCGGGTACGGTCGGTGGTGCCGAACCCCGGCAGAGTAATCGCCTCAATCCCTCCCGCAGGCAGACCGACCTGTTCAAACGCCTTGACCGTCACCAGCAACGCCAGAGTGGAGTCCAGTCCGCCGGAGACACCGATGACCACCGAACGGATACCGGTGTGCCGCAATCGTTTGGCGAGTGCCGCCGTCTGAATCGCAAAAATTTCGTGACAGTTCCGATGTCGATCTTCCGTGCGGGATGGCACAAAAGGAGTCGCAGAAAGGGGGCGTTGGACTGTCTCCGCGAGGGTGTCTTCCAACGCAAAGGGAATCCGTCGATAAGGCTGGCGAGGCGTAGCGGCAGAAAAACTGTTCAGGCGGCGGCGCTCCACCTGAAGGCGCTGCAGATCCACATCGGCCAGCACCCACTGACTCTCGGCACGAAAACGCTCGGTTTCAGCCAATACTCCGCCGTATTCGGCAATCAGCGAATGACCGGAGAAGACCAGGTCGGTGCTTGATTCCCCGACCCCTGCCGATGCATAGGCATAGGCTGCCAGACAGCGGGCCGACTGGGCCTGGACCAGGGATCGGCGGTACCCCTCTTTGGCCAGTGTTTCGGGGCTGGCTGACAGATTCAGCAGAACCGTGGCTCCGGCCAGGGCAAGTTGTCCGCTCGGGGGCTCGGCCACCCAGGCGTCCTCACAGATTTCAACCCCGACAACACAATCGGGGAGATTTTCGGCGACAAAAAGGAGGTTTGTACCGAAGGGGATGGCATCGCCACCCAGAGCCAGGGTTTCGGTAACGGCATCCTGTGCAGCCGCAAACCACCGCTCTTCATAAAACTCGGCGCTGCCTGGAAGGTAGCTTTTGGGAACACAACCACAGACACGTCCCTCTGCCAGAAAGAGCGCCGCATTAAAGAGCCGTCCCTGCTGTCGTACAGGCGCTCCGACAACCAGAGCCATCCCCCATTTCCGGGTCAACGTTGCCAACTCCAGCACCGTTTCCTCGACCCGATCCAGCAGCGACTGCTGATAGAACAGATCGCCACAGGTATAGCCGGTGAGCCCCAGTTCCGGGAAGGTCAACAGACGGCATCCGGCAGTACTCGCCTCCTCGGCCACCCGGATCATCGCCGCCAAATTTCCCTGAACATCGGCGACTTTCAGCTCGGGCGTTGCCACACCGATCCGCAACAGGCCATAGTCGGACAGTTTTAATTGCATGATCTTCCTCATCCCCTTCAACAATCGGGCAAGGCGTCAAATGCCGCCCGAAAATGATCGATCCGAACATCCCCTTCGGGGTCACCCACAATAGCAACCACATCAAAGCGGGGTTGAAGTTTCTTCTCCCCTTTTTCCGCCAGATACCATTGGGCGGTCCGAAGTATCTGCCGTTGCTTTCGCGCTCCGACCGCTTCGGCCGGCTCACCATAGGCGGTACTACGCCGGGTTTTGACCTCGACAAAAACCAGGTCCCGTCCTTCGCGAGCAAGGATGTCGATCTCCCCCACCGGAGTACGGAGGTTTGTTTCAAGTATACGCAATCCCTGGCGTTTCAAATGGCGGGACGCCAGATCTTCCCCCCACTGTCCCAGAGCCAATCGCTGTTCGGTCATGATTGATGCACCCGTTCCCGGACACCGCCAAAGGTTTTCCGGTGAATCGGGCAGGGGCCCAGGCGGTCCAGGGCGGCCAAATGTTCCTTGGTCCCGTAACCTTTGTGTCCCGCAAGACCGTAGCCCGGATATTTCGTATCGTAATGCACCATCAACCGATCACGTACCACCTTGGCAATAACCGAAGCGGCAGCCACAGAGAGGGAACGCGAATCCCCTTTCTTCAAGGTTTTCTGCGTCGTGGAAACAGGCAGCGGGGTGATGCCGTCAATGAGCAGATAATCGGCCTCAACCGGCAGGCGGGCGATCGCCCGTTGCATCGCCTGCAGGGTCGCCTGCAGGATATTGACCCGATCGATCTCTTCGGCATGGGCCACACCGACCCCCACAGCCCGGGCTTGCTTTCGAATCTCAGGGAAGAGGGATTCCCGCTTGGCCTCACTGATCTTCTTGGAATCGGTCAGCCCCTCCAGGGTGAAGCTTTCGGGTAGGATGACCGCCGCCGCCACCACCGGTCCGGCCAGAGGACCTCGTCCGGCCTCGTCGATGCCGGCACAGGCTGAAAACCCCCCGGCCCGGGCCTGTTCTTCAAAATAGAGCGTCGATACTTCGGATTCGGCAAACAAGTCCAGTGTCATCGTTCCCTCAATCATTTACCCTTTAATTCCTGAGCCTCTTGCAAAAGTCTGGATCGTCATGAGATTGAGCGAAAATGGTCTGCGCAAGGATGAGAATCAAAATCACCGGAAGCGTAGCGCTCGCTACTCTGAGGACGATTTTGTGATGAAGACGCCACGCAGGACATTTGCAGCCGATCGTAATAGATTTACGATTTTTGCAAGAGGCTCCACTATAACAAAAACCGCCTGAGAAAGCCTCCTTCCCGGTGAAAACGATCAAGGAACCCCGGATAGGAAGCGGGTGGAAGCAAATAAAAAAGCCTCGACATATGTCGAGGCTTTTTCGTTTTTGCATGCTGACAAACCGGTATTTACCGGGGACGCAGCTCCTTGATCCGCGCAGCCTTACCACGCAGGTTACGCAGGTAGTACAACTTGGCACGACGCACGCGACCGATACGCATGACCTCGATCTTTTCAACGTTGGGCGAGTGCAGAGGGAAAACACGCTCGACACCAACACCACCGGAGATCTTCCGAACAGTGTAGCTGGAACCGACACCCCGGTTCACACGCTTGATGCACATGCCCTCAAAAACCTGAATACGCTGCTTGTTGCCTTCGACGATCTTGGCATGTACCCGCAGGGTATCACCCGGCTTGAACGGGGGGATGTCCTTCCGTTCTTGCTCCATTTCGAGCCGGTCAATAATGTTCATTCTTCGTTCCTCCTTAGTAAGGACGTCTATGTGGATCACGCTTTCCAGGTCCTTGAGGGTTTCTCAAGGAGAACGCGCATCGTCCGAGGCCCCCCGGCCCTGAACGAGCTTGTTCTTTAACCTGCGTTCCAGCGGAAGAGGACCTCAGCCCTGCGGGGGGCGTTCGTCGTTCCGCTCCAGTTGGTGTAAAAACTTCTGATCGTCTTCGGACAATTCGACCTGATCCAACAGATCGGGACGACGTTGCCGAGTACGAATCAACTGTTGTTGCCGGCGCCATTTCTCAATGGCGGCATGGTTTCCGGAGAGTAAAACCTCGGGAACCTTCTGCCCCTCCCATTCGAAGGGCCGGGTGTACTGAGGATACTCCAGCAAACCGTCCGAGAAAGAGTCGGTCTCGGCACTGCCCTGGCTTCCCAGTACCCCGGGTATGTGTCGGGCAATGGCGTCAATCAGAATCAACGCCCCGAGTTCCCCGCCGGTCAGGACATAGTCACCGATGGAGATCTCTTCGTCGACCAGGGTTGTCCGAACCCGTTCATCAAACCCTTCATAACGGCCACAAAGGAGGATCAATCCCGGTTCGCGACTCAGGCGAACGGCATCGGCCTGGCGAAATACCTTCCCCTGTGGGGTCAACATGACCACTCTGGCCTTGGGGTTCTTCTCTTTCGCCGCCCGTACGGCACCGGCGATCGGTTCCGGTTTCATCACCATACCGTCACCACCACCGTAAGGGGTGTCGTCCGCGGTCAGATGCTTCCCTTCAGCCCAGTCCCGGATATTGTGGGTCCGAACCGCGAGGGCCTTTGCAGCGATCGCCTTTCCAAGGATACTTTCCTGCAAAGGCGAGGTCAGAATCCCCGGGAAAAGGGTCAGTACGTCAAAGATCATGAATCCTCCGCCTCCACCAGACCTTCGGGAAGATCCACGGTCACCAGACCGGCCTCCGGATCGATCGAGACAAAGAATTTGTCCACCGCAGGGATCAGGACCTCACCGTAGGGGCCCTGAACCACCCAGGTATCGTGGGCGGCGGTGGTAAAATAGCTTTCCAGGGTCCCGAGGTCGCCCAGGGTCCGGTCGACCACCTGCATCCCCTGAATCTGGTACCAGTAAAAATCCTCATCCTCCAGATCGGGAAGATCCGCGATCCGGCAGTGGATCTCAGCGCCCTTGAGCCGTTCGACCTGATTGAGGTGTTCCAGCCCTTCCAAACGCAACAGCACCCGGTCCTTATGCAATCGCTTGCTGAGAACCCGGTGCTCCCGGTCTGGCTGCCCCGGTGCCACCAACCGAATCTGCTCACTACTGAGCAAGACATCCGGCTCACCGGACAGGGGTTTCACCTTAAGATCTCCACGGAGTCCGTGAGTCCCGGTCACCACCCCGGCACAAAAAAATTCCTCGTCGTGAGAGGGCATTACTCCAAAATCTGCAACGTTGCCCGCTTCTGCTCCCGAGTTGCCTTGGCATTCAACAGGGTCCGCATCGCCTTGGCGGTCCGTCCTTGCTTGCCGATGATCCGCCCCATATCATCCTGGGCGGCCGCCAGCTTGATCACCACAGTTCCATCCTCTCCCGGCTCCTCGGAAATATGAATTTCCTCAGGGTTCTCGACAAGGGACTTGGCGATGAATTCGATGAGCTCTTTCATTGGGGTCATCCTCCCGCGTAAGGTCGGATGCACCCGGGTTGAGCGGGCAGATCAGGTTTGGGTGGTTAGTTCTTGAACTTCGCCCAGACCCCGGCGTCACGCAGCAGACGGCGCACGGTATCCGTCGGTTGCGCCCCCTTACCCAGCCACTCAAGGGTGCGATCCTCTTTCAGATTCATCAGCGGCGATTCCTGCCGCGGATCGTACTGCCCCAGCTTTTCAATAAACCGACCATCCCGAGGCATCCGCTCGTCGGCAACGACGACCTGGTAAAAAGGCTTTTTCTTTGCGCCACCGCGGGCCAGTCTGATTTTTACAGCCATGCGTGTTTCCTCCTGAAACCTTACTTATTTGTTTTTTCTGTCAACTCTTCAACCGCGTATCGGAGCTGCGAACAAGGCAAGAAGCCCCTCTGGAGCCCCCCTGCGGTTACCTTTGATTAACCGAGCCCGCCGAACGGGGGCATTCCGCCACCGCGTCCGAGCAAACCTTTGAGACCCTTGGGCCCCATTTTCTGAAACTTTTTCATCATCTTCTGCATTTCGGCAAACTGCTTCAGCAGCTTGTTCACGTCCTGCACGCGCGTTCCACTCCCGTTGGCAATACGCAACCGCCGTGATCCGTTGAGGATCCGGTGGTCCTGGCGTTCCTTGCGCGTCATGGAGCGGATAATCGCTTCAGTCTTCTTCAGCTCTTTTTCAGGGAGCTGCATATCCTTCATCCCCTTCATCGCCTTACCGGCACCGGGGATGAGTTTCAACATGGAATCCATAGACCCCATATTTTTCATCATCTGCAGCTGCTGAAGGAAGGTCTCAAGGGTAAACCCATCCTTCTTAAGCTGTTGCTCCATCTGGGCGGCTTCTTCAGCATCCACCGCCTCCTGGGCCTTCTCGATCAGGGACAGGACATCGCCCATCCCCAGGATCCGCTGTGCCATCCGGTCCGGATGGAAGACTTCCAGCGCATCCATCTTTTCACCCAGGCCGACCAGCTTGATCGGCTTGCCGGTCACCGCACGAATCGACAGAGCCGCACCGCCACGGGCATCACCGTCCAGCTTGGTCAGCACCACTCCGGTGAGGGTCAACTGCTGATTAAAGCTGTCGGCCACGTTGACCGCATCCTGACCGGTCATGGCGTCGGCCACAAAGAGGATTTCCTGCGGCTCAACCACCGACTTGATCCGCTGCAATTCCTGCATCAGCGCATCGTCAATATGCAAACGACCGGCGGTATCCAGAATCAACGTATCATAGCCGTTTTTTTCGGCAAATTCACGCGCATTCTGACAGATCATCACCGGGTCCATACTCGCATGGGAGTCGAATACCGGGATATCGAGCTGCCGGCCCAGAGTCTTAAGCTGCTCAATCGCCGCCGGCCGGTAGATATCCGCCGGTACCAGCAACGGCTTTCGCTTATCTCTACGCAGTTTCAGTGCGAGCTTACCACAGGTGGTCGTCTTACCGGCCCCCTGCAGACCGCAGAGCATAATCGGAACCGGGGGACGCGCCTTGAGGTCCAGGGCATTCTCCTCCCCTTCCCCCATCAGATGGCCCAATTCTTCCCGGACAATCTTGATCACCTGCTGCGCAGGTGTCAGGCTCTTGAGCACTTCCTGCCCAACAGCACGTTCCTTGACCCGCGCTACGAAATCCTTCACCACCCGGAAGTTGACATCCGCTTCCAGAAGAACCAGGCGCACCTCACGCAAGGCGTCCGACACATGGGCCTCGGTGAGACGACCCTGGCCTTTAAGCTTCTTAAAGACCGAATCTAACTTTTCAGACAGTGTATCGAACATGGACCCGCTAAAGTGACAGATTTCACGAAAGTGGAACTATAGGAAAGCACCCTGTGCTTGTCAAGGAAAAAGCTCGTCCACACAAACGTTTAGCGCTTCGGATGAAGCACATATTTCCCATCGGTCATCCGATAGAGCTCAACCGGGGTCAAGCTCTGCGAGGCCAGATCGTCCAGAGCGTCCTGAAGCCCTTTGTCTTCGAACCGGATCGCCAAACCACAGTCGGAAGAAAGCTGCCGTGGAACGGGTATCAGCAGCATCGGGATCTTCTGCTGCTTGAGGCGTCTCTCAGCCTCCATCACCCGGTGGATAGAATGAAAGATGGCGACCCAATCACCCTCTTCGACCATCTTGGCCTCCTTAACGGCCCGATTGACAGAAAACCTGCCGGGCGTTTACAGTGGTGGCAACTTAACCGAAAAGGACTTTTCGTGCAACCAACCCTCTTGTTTGCTGCCGCCCTGATTGTTCTGGCGTTTACTCTCAACCTGCCATTGGGTTACCTTCGGGTTCGCAGCCCCAAATTTTCCGTGCGCTGGTTCATCTGCATCCACCTGAGCATTCCAGTGATTGTCCTGACTCGGGATGCCCTCGGGTTTGGCTGGGAGCTGGTGCCCTTCACCTTGACCAGCGCGATTATCGGACAAATGCTCGGAGCCCGCTTTCGTCCACCCGTCGAATCCCGATGAACTCCTCTACTGATGCCCTGGGCCCTCTACTGGAAGCTCTGCTCAACCGGCAGGGGCTGTCTGAAAAGATGCGGGGGTATCGTCTCTGGCAACATTGGACCCAAACCGTGGGCGACACGATCGCCCAGCAGGCCCAACCTCTCCGCATCCGGGACGGTGTTCTGGAAGTACGCGTCGGACACCCGGTCTGGATGCAACAACTTCAGTTGCTTAAGCCCAAACTCCTTAAACAGCTGAATCAGGCCTTGGGCGAAAACCTTTTAACGGACCTTTATTTCCGCCGTGGAGCTGTCTCCCTGGAAGCCCCGTCCACTTCGAACGCCCCCTCCAAAGCCTGGCAATCCGTCAAACTGGACGCCGAGGATGAGGCGGCGATTGAAGACCTGGTGAACAACATCGACGACCCGGAACTCGGCCGGAGCCTGCGTCGCCTGATGCAACGGCAGCGACAACTGGACAAATATCGCGAATCAGAGTGATCCACCACGATAGACCGTCATCAAGGTCTCCGTAGGTGTCCCCCGTCCTTGGAAATCTGACTCCTGGTACATCACCAGAGTGGTTTCTTCTACCGAACCGATCGTGACTCCCTTGACTGCCTCCACCAGAACCAGCCGCGATGCCTTATCAGAAAAAGGTTTGACCCAGCATCGCCGGGTTAACCGCAAATCCTCGGCCTGAACTGCCACCTCAATATCTGCCATTCTATCCGCCAGGTGAATCAGACAGAAACGACCGCCTTCGCGAAGAGTCCACGAAGCTGCGGCACAAAAATCGGAAAGCCCACCGGCCTGTTCGAACCGGGCCCGGTTTCGCTCGGAATTTGGGGCGGAGCGTCCCTGAGCGGGGGAACGAAACGGAGGGTTGGCAGTCACCAGATCGAACCGCTTTTCTTGAAGCAGCGAACGAAAGTTGCGTAAATCTCCTTCCAGGAGTTCGACATTCCGGGCGTCGTTTTCTTTCAGGTTTCGGCGAGCGCGAGCCGCCAGTGAAGACTGTAATTCAAGAGCGACCAGTCGAAGATCCGGCTGCTGCCAACGAAGCAGGAGGGGAATCACACCCACTCCCGTCCCCAGGTCCAACACAGACTCTTCAGCAGCCGGCCTTGCGAAAGCCGCCAGAAGGATGGGGTCCGTTGAAAAGCGGTACCCCTTTTTTGCCTGCCAGACCTTTATCGGGCTTAAACCGACCCGGTCGAGAGTTTCTTCCACCTGACACACGGCTCACTCCAACGAAAAAGGGAGGCCAAAGGCCTCCACAATTTAATGGCAACTGCCATCCCTGGCAATTGCCATTCCTGAGCTTGAGCGAAAGGCCGCCTGCCCTCTTAGGACAAGGCCTTATTGAATCGCCAGGATCTCAATTTCAAAGGTCAGTTCTTCGCCGGCCAGGGGATGGTTGGCATCAAGAAGGACCTGGGTTTCTGAAACCTCGGTGATGGTGACCACGGTCATTTCTTCGTCGGATTTTCCCACCTGGAGTTGCATTCCGACGATCGGCTCGATATCTTCCGGAAGCTGTTCAATGGGCACTTGTACCACCAACTCCTGGTTGTATTCGCCGTAAGCCTCGGCTGCCGGGATCTTGAAAGTCTTGGTTTCACCAACAACCATCCCTTCGGCAGCGGTCTCGAAAGCCGGCAGGAGCATCCCTCCACCTTGTACAAACTCCAGGGGCTCGCGCTCCCGACTGCTATCGAAAACCGTCCCATCCTCCAATGTACCGGTATAGTGAACCTGGACTTGGGACCCTTCTTGAACATTCGCCATCCTGTGACTCCTTTCCTGAAAACCGACCTGTTTTCAAACCGGCTCTTTTACAGTAATCGCTCCCGACACCATGTTCAAGGGGCGCATAAAAAAACCCTGCACCGGGCAGGGAGAAGTTTGACAACAAACCTCATCCATCTCCATGGAGTTTGTCATACCCGTTTCGCACAAGTGTGATTTTGCTTCACTCACAAAAATAGAGGCTCGCAACGCCCCTTTTTTGACTCACCCATCTCTGGGCTCGAGTAGACTGGCAGTAAAAAGTCTACTCCTTGCGCCGGGCAGGTTTATTGTCGTTCACGTTGGAGCCTACCCCAGGCTACCCAGAGCGACCTCAACGTTCAGTTTGACCATATCGGCCATCGCCATCCCGCCCATCCAGATCAGAAGAAAGCCGCGTGAGGCCTTACGCAAGTAGACACGGTCTGAGGCGTAAAAGAACTCAACTTCGGTCACTCGGGTCAGGGAGCGTCCAATAGCCCCCCAGTCCTCTTTCTCAACCTGGGCCATATGATTGTCCTGAGCCTGACGAAAGAGGATTTCTCCCTCGGTAGAAAGCCAAAGAAGCCCTTTGACGTCATCAAGCGCCAGAACATCCTTAAAGACGGAGGCCAGTGCCTCCTGGGTGGGGTTTTGTGTAACAGGCATCGTCGTCTATTTTTCTTTTCAAGCAGACTCAAGGGCCGCAAGGATTTTATCAACTACGACTTCCCGGCTGGCAAACTTTCCGATCTGAATGGCCACGGGTGCTTCATCCGGAACGACAGCCATGTCACCACCGCCATCGGCAGCAGCGAGGAGGCAAAGCTCGGGATCACCGATATCCAGATCCTTCCCCAAGACTGACGCAAGATTGAGCAGATCGTTCCAGCTTGCGTCTTCGGTCACTGAATCCACCCCATCCTGACCGTTCAGTGCTGCAGACAGCTTTTTCAGTATCGGCTCTTTCGGCGGCGGTGCCGGCTCGGCAGGTTTGGGGGTGTCGAGCTGAATCCCCTGGGCTTCCGCCGCCGCATGATCGGCTGCGACCGCAGCTTCCATCAGCAGCCCGCCGATGGAACGTTCAATGCGATTTTTGCGCAAGGGACAGAAATTCAGAATGGCCAGATCGACTTTATCCCACCCCAGAACCTTCAATGCGGCAGCCAGACCGTCTTGATCCCGGTATCGCGCATCCATCAGCTGTCCGTCGCTGAAAAACAAGGTCCCGCGGCCATTACTGCCATGAGTGACATTGATGGTACAGGTCTTGTTCTCGACCTCAACAAACTGAAAGAAAGAGCTGGAACTTACACCGTGAAGCAGCCCCTCAAGGGCTTCGTTCTCCAGAACACCCTGGACGGCCTCTGCCAGTGCCAGAGTATCCACCGGCCGCACCAGATTGCGAACGACACAGGATTCCCAGCTGTCAGCTTGCCCAGCCTGGCCCGCATCCTCAACCAGGATAACCGGCACGTTCAATCCCTGCTGAAACAGGGTGATGGGTAGCGGCTTGCCATCCAGCTCCATCTGGTTCCCGGCAACGACGAGAGCCACGCCATGGGTCTTGATCGCCTCAATGGCAGCGGTCGCATTCTCGGTCAGTAGAGCCCCGAATTTATCCTTGAACTGCCCCAGATCGTTGCGAAGCTGCAACAGAAAAGAGCGGTCGGAATCGATGACAAGAACCTTCTTCGCCATGTGATTGGCAGCACTCCGTCAGTTTACTTCATGCTTCGCAGCCACTCCAGAGCGATACGGAGGCTGTCCTGCATACGGGTAATCGATTTGGCCAACTGGCCGATCTCATCTTTCGAGTTGACGTCGATGGTAACATCCAACTCGCCGAGGCTGAGTCGGTCAGCCGCGTCGGTCAGCCTCAGAACCGGCTTAACAATTCCGCGGGCAAAGAGAATACCGAACAACATCGCCAACAGGGCGGCAACAACCATACCTCCAAGGAACAGAGGCCGCAGTTCACGCGTAATGGCATAAACCTCATTCTGTTCCTGCTGGACAATCAGCCCCCAACCATGCTGGGTCTGCTTGACCGCACCAAAGTAGGACTTGCCGTCCCACTCGAACTGACCGCTGTTCTCGCCACCGGACTTAAAGTCCTGAACCAGTTTGTGGCCACCACCAACCAGATTGTACTGCAGTGCGTAGAGGTCCTTGTTGGGATGAACGATGATTTTGCCGTCCTTTTCAACCAGCGCCGCATAACCGGTTTCTCCGATCTTCTGGTTGGCAACCCATTTGGCGATATCATCGATCTTCATCGCTGCGGCGATAATACCGACCAATTCGCCTTCTTCGCGGATCGGGGCGGCCAGAATCAATGCCGGCTCACCTTCTTCAATCAGGGTCTGCCAGGCAAACTGCTTGCCATCCACGATATCCCAGTAATAACGACGGTGTGAATAGGAAACCGGCTGGTTATCATCCGAACGGGCAATGTTGATCCCGTCAACGTCCAGGGTAAAAGAGAGATAGACCCAGGGATAGGCTTCGGAAATCGATTTCAGGATGATTTCCTGGGAATCCGGATCCATCTCCACCATGTCGGGCATCAAGGCTGCCGCCTGGAGCACCTTCAGGTTTTTATCGACCCATTCCTCAACCTGGATGGACAGACCGTTCGCTGTTTCCTGAACGACCTCCTCAGCCGACTGGTTGAGCTGGGTGTTGGACAGCAAGTAGGCGGCGATACCAAAGGCTGCCAGCGGAATAACACCGACGAGCAGCATCGCAATAACCACCTTACCGGTCAGCCCTTTCCAGAGGCTGAAAGAACCAGAACCCTTGGTCGCTTCGGCAGCTTCTGCTGCCACTGGTTCATCGACCGTTTCCTCAACACTGGCCGCCGCAGGCACGACGTCTTCTTCGTCTTCACCTTCTCCCAGGAGATCGTCGGAAATCTCCTCCTGAGGAGCCGCCGGTTCGGAATCGCCTCCCCCCAGGATAAAATCAGCGGTGGCATCACCGTCGTCTCCCGCAAAAGCATCATCCAAATCAGCAAACGACTGCTCAATCGCCGGTTCTTCAGAGACATCGTCCGCGGTGTCGAAAGCCGCCCCGAACGGATCGTCCGGATCTTCGGTCAGGGTATCGCCTGTGGCTGCTTCCTCCATCAGAGGTTCTTCGACAGGGGCGTCGGCCGGTTCCGTGAACACAGGATCTTCAAAGGCCGCAGTATCCGGAGTTTCCTCCACCTCTTCAGGTTTGCGAACCGTAATCACGTTCTGGCAGCCACGGCACATGAAACTGCGCTCATCACCGTCAATTTTGGTGACATCTACCAGGTATTTTTTACCGCATTGATCACAGGTAACCTTCATAACAGCCGCGCTCCTTCTACTTGGGGATCATATCCAGCATGGCCTTTTGAAACTCAACCCGCTGTTCTTCCCGCGGAATCTGACGGGCCAGATGCATGACAAGACCTGCCGCTTTGGATTTTGGCACATCGGCAATCTTGCCCTGCACGCCAATTTCGTTGAGGGCTTTTGTCACTAGAAAATCCGCCATCGGTCCGACAGCGGTTGCTAAAAACTGATTCATTTTCTGGGAAAATGCCTCACCCAGAGTATCGTCCTGACCCTGTTGTACCAACGGAACAATGAGTTTTGCCGCCAGCATCTTTTCCAACGCATCACGCAGCTGAGTCGCGTTCATCCCTGCACGCTTGGCCGCTTCAACGATAGGTTCACCGTCCTTCATTTCCATCAGAAGGCGCATCATATTTCCATCCATGGTGACTTCGCCAACGTCCTGGCCCACCACTTTCTGGAAGCAAAGTTTCGGGAGATCATGCCGAGATACGGTCATCTGCAGCACTCCTTTGGGGGATAGTCCGCCAAGCAGGGGACGGACGATTCATTTCACACATAAAGCCCGAATCGACTTTCTTCATTCGGCAACTTTTTGTAAATAATTAGAATTGCCGACTTTTTTTATCAGTTTCTTCTAACGAAGTCAACCGACCATTTGCCCAAATACGATGCAAAACGCGTCCTGATTTCCCCTCATTGCACAACACTATTAGCATAGATGCGTCAAAAGTAAAAGAAAATTAATGAGCAATCTTCCAATTTTTACCGATTCCGACATCAACGACCAAAGGAACCCGAAGGGAGACGGCATTTTCCATCTCCTCACGGACCAGCTTTTCGACCTGCTCTTTTTCCGCAAACGGCACATCGAAAACCAGTTCATCGTGAACCTGCAAAACCATACAACTGGTCAATCCCTCCGCACGAAGACGCCTCTGAATCCGCACCATGGCGCGCTTGATAATATCGGCTGCTGACCCCTGGATCGGATAGTTGACGGCATTTCGCTCGCCGTAACTCCTGACGGCGCCGTTGCTGCTCGCAATCTCCGGGATGGCGCATCTCCGCCCCAGGAGGGTGATGGCTTCTCCCTCCTTTTTAACCGCGTCAACCTGACGTTCGATATACGACCTGATACGGCTGTAACGGTTAAAATAGTTGTCGATAAAAGCTTGGGCCTCTTTGCGGGAGACACCCAGCTCTTTCGCCAGACTGAACGCCCCCATCCCATAAAGGACGCCAAAGTTGATGATTTTGGCCTGGCGACGCATTTCGGAGGTGACCATTTCGGGGAAAACACCGAAAATTTCGCCAGCAGTCCGCTGATGAACATCCTCACCGGAGGCAAAGGCTTCCTGCAGGGTCGGCTCATCGGCCATATGGGCCAGTATCCGCAGTTCAATCTGAGAGTAGTCGGCGGCCAACAAAAGACGCCCCTCGGCAGGGACAAAGGCTTCGCGGATCCGGGCCCCGTTTTCCGTGCGAATCGGGATATTCTGCAGGTTGGGATTACTTGACGAGAGACGCCCCGTTGCTGTCACTGCCTGGTTGAACGAGGTGTGGATCCGATCCGTTTCCGGGTGAACAAGCTTTGGAAGAGCGTCGGTGTAGGTGCTTTTCAGTTTGCTGAGGGAGCGGTATTCCAGTAGACTGGCCGCGATTTCATGGTCTTCCGCCAACTTGGTGAGAACTTCGACATTGGTCGACCAACCGGTCTTGGTCTTCTTGCCGCGAGGAAGCCCCATTCGCTCAAAAAGGACTTCGCCCAACTGCTTGGGAGAACCGATATTGAAAGGGCCACCGGCCAACTCGTGAATCCGGGTCTCCAGGGCCTCCAGCTGGGTTGCCAATTCCCCGGAGAGAGCTCCCAGAGCGCTACAGTCCACACGAACTCCGCCCCACTCCATCTCTGTCAGCACCTCAACCAGAGGCATCTCGATTTCGTCAAACAGCGACTTGATCTCACCGTGTATTTCCGGCGCAAAAAGACGCGCCAATTTCAACGTGACATCGGCATCCTCGGCCGCATAATGGGTCGCCTTTTCAACCTCAACCTCGTAGAAGGGAATCTGGTTGCGACCGGAACCGACCACCTCGGAATAAGCAATCATCCGGTGGTTGAGATGCTCCGCCGCCATAGCGTCCAGACCGTGGGATTTAGCCGCCGGGAAAATCAGATAAGAGGCCACCATCGTATCAAAGGCCATCCCTTGCAGGCGAATACCGGCCCGGCGAAGAACAAGGGCATCGTACTTCAGATTCTGACCGATCTTTTCAATGTCAGGGTTTTCGAGAATCGGCCGGAGACCGTCAAGAACTTCTGCCAAAGGAAGCTGTTCCGGGGCTCCCAGGTAGCGATGTCCAATCGGGATATAGACCGCTTCATCCTCTTTCCAGGCAAGACTGATACCGATCAGATCGGCCTGGGTCGCTTCCAAACTGGTGGTTTCCGTATCCAGACAGATCTGCCGAAGCTCTTGTAATTCCTGCAGTAGGTCCTTAAAATCCTCTTTCGTCAGAATAGCTCGATATTGTTCCCCAGTGCTGCGTTCCTCCACTGAGAATTCCTGCAACAGTTTATGAAACTCAAGCCGTTTGAACAGGTCGGTCAGGGCTTCTCTGTCCGGCTCGGTGAGAGCCAGTTCGGTCAGGGGACAATCCAGCTCCACATCGTATTTCAACGCAACAAGCCGTCGGGACAACCGTGCCTGATCGGCAAAATCACGCAAGTTCTCCTGGCGTTTTTTCCCTTTGACCTGGCCGGTGGAGGCCAGCAGGGTTTCCAGATCGCCAAACTCCCGAATCAGAGCGGTGGCCGTTTTCTCACCGATCCCCGGCACCCCAGGGATATTATCCGAACTGTCACCGGCCAGTCCCAGAATATCGCCGACCTTTTCCGGAGGCACCCCGAACCGCTCTTCCACTTCAGCCGGTCCGGAGCATTTATCCTTCATGGTATCAAGCATAACCACCTGATCGGAGACGATCTGCATCAGGTCCTTGTCGCTGGAGACGATGGTTACCTGCAGAGTGTCGGAA
>JANQIN010000112.1 GCA_028282145.1 Thermodesulfobacteriota bacterium
GCGCTATACCGAATCCCGCGTTCAGCGTGCACTCCAAGAAGTGGGTGTGGAGCATATTCTCCATAACCCGGTACAAGCCCTCAGCGGCGGCGAAACCCAGCGGATGCTGCTGGCCCGGGCGCCGCTGCGCGACCCCGAACTTCTGGTGCTGGACGAACCGGTGCAGGGGGTCGACGTTCACGGACAGGCGGAGCTCTACAACCTTCTGAGCCGAATTCGGGATGAACGTGGCTGTGCCATCCTGATGGTCAGTCACGACCTGCACCTGGTGATGGCTTCCACCGACCGGGTTGTCTGCCTCAATCAGCACCTCTGCTGCAGTGGAACACCCGATGCTGTGGTGCAAAACCCCGAGTTCATTGAACTGTTCGGTGCCCAGGT
Source organism: Thermodesulfobacteriota bacterium (assembly GCA_028282145.1). Classification (GTDB taxonomy): domain Bacteria; phylum Desulfobacterota; class Desulfuromonadia; order Desulfuromonadales; family Geopsychrobacteraceae; genus JANQIN01. The sequence continues at coordinate 382 of JANQIN010000112.1, forward strand.
GGGCGCTAATCTGGCGGTCTACCGCCATCAGCAGGGGCACGACCACAGCCACAACCGCAGCCCTATCTGCACCAACCCCACCTGCTCGGAGAAAACCCATGGATGATTTTCTCTGGCGTGCCCTGCTGGGTGGATTGGGCGTGGCTCTGGTCGCCGGCCCCTTTGGCTGTTTCGTCGTCTGGCGTCGTCTGGCCTACTTTGGGGACACCCTGTCCCATTCAGCACTGCTGGGTGTAGCGCTGGGGTTTTTACTGCATCTTGACCTGACCCTGGCGGTAATCCTGACCTGCATGATGCTGGCCCTGCTGCTTTTTGTCCTGCAACAACAACATTCGCTGGCGACCGATACCCTTCTGGGAATCCTGGCTCACAGCTCCCTGGCCATCGGTCTGGTGGTGATCGCCTTTATGGAGACCCTGCGGATCGACCTGATGGCCTACCTCTTTGGTGATATCCTCGCAATCTCCCGCCTCGATCTCTACTGGATTTACGGCGGAGGGATCCTGGTTCTGGTCGCCCTTCTGGCCTTGTGGAAACCACTATTGGCTGTTACAGTCAATGCCGAACTGGCCCAGGCGGAAGGGGTGCCGGTGAAACGGGTCGAACTGGCTTTTGTGTTGTTGATGGCGCTGGTGGTGGCGGTGATGATGAAGATCGTCGGTCTGATCCTGGTGACTGCCCTGCTGCTGATTCCCGCCGCCGGGGCCCGGGGTCTGGCACGGACACCGGAACGGATGGCCATGGTCGCCGCCGGGATTGGGTGCCTTTCCGTCGCGGGCGGTCTCTGGGGGTCGCTACAATGGGACACCCCTGCAGGACCCTCCATCGTGGTGGCCGGCACTTTGATGTTCTGCCTCACCCAGTTTTTTGGCCTGATCAAGCTCGAAAGCCGCTCGCCCCGGCCCTAACATCTGTAAACGTACCCTATGGATTCCAATACATTTTTTACCTTCCTCTCCTTCACACTGGCGATTTTTCTGGAGGCAGCCCCTTTTCTACTGGTCGGCTCTCTTCTGGCCTCTCTGTTTGAGGAGTTTGCTGAAGACGAACTGCTGGCCCGGTGGCTTCCCAAAGGAACCTTGAGCGGCATTTTCGCCGGGATCGGTGCGGGGATGGTTTTGCCGACCTGCGAATGCGGTGTCGTCCCCATTGTTCGAAAACTGTTGAACCGCGGTGTACCTGCTCCGACCGCCCTGGCCTATATGCTGGCGGCACCTGTGGTCAACCCGGTGGTGATGCTCTCCACCTGGGTGGCCTTTCAGGGGGACTGGCAGATTCTGGTCGGCCGGGTGATAATGGTCGTTGTTCCTGCGCTGGCCCTGGGCTGGATTGTCCAGGCGATCCCATCGAAAGAACTGCTTCGCCCCGGGACCCAGAAACTCAGTCATAGCTGCTGCGGTGGCCACCATCACAGGGCCAAGACCCGGATGGGGCGAGTTCTCTCAGTATTGCAGCATACCGCCGGCGAATTTATCGACATGGGCCAGTACCTGCTGCTCGGCGCTGTGGTCACCGCCCTGTTCAAAACCTTTATGCCGACGGATTGGGCCTACGCCTTGGGAGATAACCTCTTCCTGGCCGTCGCCATCATGATGCTGCTGGCAATTATCCTTTCGGTCTGCTCCGAGGCGGACGCCTTTGTCGCCGCGTCGTTCAAAACCTTTCCGGCGGCAGCGCAGCTGTCCTTTATCGGGATCGGCCCCATGGTCGACATCAAACTGATCCTGATGTTCTTCGCCGTGTTCCACCGTCGGCTGGCCATCGTCCTGATCATCCTCCCCACGGCCCTGGTCTATTTCCTGGGCGTTGCTTTCGGGCTATTCTGGTTGTGACATGACGCATCGGAATCTGGCATTTATCGAAGGGATTGCATTAATGACTTTGGGGGCGGGGACCCTCTGGTTTGCGGCCAGCGGTGACTACTGGTCCTTGCTGAACCCTAAATTCCGTATCGTCACCTCCCTGACCGGCGGCAGTCTAACCTTTTTGGGGCTCCTTCATTCTCTTCAGGGACACAGTCACCGAAAGATCTGGGCCTCTTTTTTGATGGCGCTTGTTGCGTTCGGCCTTTGGAGCTGGAATCTGCAGGTGATGTGGCAGACCAACAAAAAAGGGACGACTGCATCGGCGTCCTTAGGCAGTCCGGCCGGGGAAGAAGGCAGCCGTATTTCCCTGGGCAGCCGCGACTATATCAAGGTCAATATCGGTGAACTTTACCTGATGCACGACGGGACCGAAAAAGGCCCCGATCCCCGCCAGTGGATCTTTCGTGGCGTGGTCCGGACCAATGAGGCGCTTGCCGCCAAAAATATGTTCCTGGTCTCACGGCCGGTGATGAACTGCTGTCTGGCCGATGCGATTGAAATCGGGTTCCTGGTCACCAATCCTGAGGGAGAGACGCCACAGAATGGTTCTTGGGTTCAGGTTTTCGGAACGGTGGCGGAGCTCTTACCCGAAGAACGACAGGAGAAACCACCGAAGGTCCCATCCACCTTCCCTCTGGTGGTACAGCCACGCTTCATGATCCTGGCGGATAGCATCCGCACCACCCCCAAACCGGATGTCAATTTCCTCTTCCAATTTGCCGCGGAAGAGCCGTTCCACTACTAAGGGTCAGGCCGTTTGACCGCGACGCACAAAGCCGACAAGGCGGTCGACCTGCTCACGAAACCCGGTTGAAAAGAAACAGGCCGAGAGCCGCCAGACACCCCAGAGAAAGAGCAGCGGCAGAAGGATGGTGTTGAGGACGAAGATCACGATCAACTGCAGCAGATGATCGACCACCTCCGACGCCTTCTGTTCCAGCCATTTCAAGCGCGCCTCGATATCGACCGCCTGAGCCAGTTTTTCTCCCGACTGTTTCAACCGCTGCCACAAACTCCCGTCCGTCTCGGCCGAATCCGCTGCCAGTTGGGTTTTGGCCTGCTCCAGCTCGGTATGTCCCTGTTCCAGGCCCCGCGTGGCTTCCAGATAATCGGTAGAGAAAAAAAGATGGTAGACCCCTTGATTGACGAGGGTCACGGCTGGAGCTGCCAACCGGAGAACCAAGGCCAGCAAACAAAGGCGAGTCGCCAACAGGAGCCACCAGGACCGGCTTTCCTTGCGAGACCAGAGGGTTACCAGAAAGGCAACCAGCGAAAGGGGCAGGATCAGCTTCAGGCTGACCCACTCGCCAAAGGCGATGAGGAACTTCTGGATACCGAGGGCGGTGGAACTGGCCAGCATTACCCAGGAAAACCGTTCGATCAGGTCGTTGACCGGGTCCAGCGCTTCGCCCGGGGTCAGGGTTACTCCCAGACCGGCCGGGGCGAGGTTGACCTCGGTCCCCTGGACCACTGAGATGACCGCATTGGTGGCACGAGCCAGGGCAAAGACGGCCAGGGCACGCTTGAGGCTCGCATCGATCTGGTCCTCCGCCTGACGGTCAAGGGTCATCAGGCTGTTGGACCGATAGATCGTCTCATAGGCCGTCGGCCACAGCAAAGTGAGCAGCAGAAGCAGCAGAGTCGCTGTGCCCAGGGCGCGTGCCAGCATTCCACCTCCGTTAGCAGACTGTCGGGCTTCCTATGCGCTGGCTGCAAATTTGGCTGTTTGGCCAATATCGAGGGCCCAAACAACCCTTTTTCGCTTCAGTCCGGACAGCCCGATAGGACTGCTAGGAAATCCCGTTCTTCACCAGGGGAGCCGCCGGAACCGACTCCAGCTTCCAGATGTCGCGATTGTAATCCGAAATGGTCCGATCCGTCGAGAACCGTCCGCTGGCGGCCGCGTTGAGAATCGACATCCGGGTCCAGTGCCCCTGGTCCCGATAGGCTTCCGCCGCCCGCTCCTGGGCCGCCACATAGCTGGCGAAATCGGCCGCGACCAACCAAGGGTCGCCCGGGTCACCGATGGAGTGAATGATCGGGTCGAAGATTCCCGGTTCGAACTGGTTGAAGTGCCCCGCTTTCAGCAGTTGCATCACCCGGCTCAGGTTCTCGTCGTCGTTGATCAGAGATTCGGGGTTGTAGTGCTTGCGAGCTTCGGTCACTTGCGGTGCCGTCAGACCGAAGAGGAAGAAATTCTCTGCTCCCACCTCCTCCCGAATTTCGATATTGGCGCCATCCAAGGTGCCAATCGTCAGAGCCCCGTTCATCATAAACTTCATATTGCCGGTACCCGAGGCTTCCTTGCCGGCAGTGCTGATCTGTTCGGACAGATCGGTGCCGGGACAGATCGTTTCCATCGCCGCCACCCGGTAGTTGGGGAAGAAGGCGACCCGCAGCAGGTCTCCCACCGCGGGATCATGGTTGATTACCTGGGCCACGTTGTTGATCAGCTTGATGATCTCTTTGGCGCGGATATAACCCGGTGCCGCTTTGCCCCCGATCAATACACAGCGTTTGGTCCAGTCGGCAATATCCCCTCGTTTGATCCGGTCGTACAGATGGATCACGTGGAGGATATTGAGCAACTGCCGCTTGTATTCGTGAATCCGCTTGACCTGCACATCGAACATCGCCTCGGAATCAAAGTGCACCCCGGTCTCCCGCAGCACCAGATCGGCCAGCCGCTCTTTGTTGGCCTGTTTGACCTGACGCCACTCCTTGCGGAAATCGGCGTCTTCCACCGAATCCCGCAAGCGGGCCAGTTCGTCCAGGTGGGTCACCCAACCCTCGCCGATAGTACGGGTGATCAGCTTGCTCAGTTCAGGGTTGCAGTGAGCCATCCAGCGGCGTTGGGTTACCCCGTTGGTCTTGTTGTTGAACTTCTCCGGCCACATCTCGTAGAAGTCCTTGAACAGACCTTGCTGCAGCAGCTTGGAGTGAAGTTCGGCCACACCGTTCACCGAATAACTGCCGACGATCGCCAGATACGCCATCCGGATCTGAGGGACAGGCCCTTCTTCAATCAGTGACATGCGGCGTTGACGCTCGATATCGCCGGGCCAGCGTGCTGCTACCTCCTTTAGGAAGCGGCCGTTGATCTCGTAAATAATGTCCAGGAGACGGGGCAGCAGCTTCTTGAACAGGTGCACCGGCCATCGCTCCAGCGCTTCAGGCAGCAGGGTATGGTTGGTGTAGCTCATGGTGCGGGTGGTGATCTGCCAGGCCTCGTCCCACGCCAGATCGTGCTCGTCCATCAACAGCCGCATCATTTCCGCCACCGCCACCGACGGGTGGGTGTCGTTGAGCTGAAAACAGTTTTTGGCGGCGAAGAGACTCAGGTCCTCACCAAAGGTATTGTCCCACTGGTCAAACACATCCTGCAGACTGGCCGACGCCAGGAAGTACTGCTGCTGCAGTCGCAGTTCCTTGCCGTTTTCGCTCGAATCGTTGGGATAGAGAACCATGGTGATCTTCTCGGCGTCCATCTTGGTCGCCACCGATTCGGCATAATCACCGGCGTTGAACTCCTCCAGGTTGAACTCGTCGGTCGCCTGGGCCCGCCACAGGCGAAGGGTGTTGACCGTATTGTTCTTGTAGCCGGGTATCGGGATATCGTGCGGCACCGCCACCACATCCCAGGTATCGACCCACCGGGCCCGCAGTTCGCCGTATTGGTCCTTGAAATATTCGGTCCGGCCACCGAAGCTGACCCGCTGCTGATACTCCGGGCGGGCGATCTCCCAGTGGTTCTCCCAGCGCAGCCAATGGTCCGGCTCCTCGACCTGGCAACCGTTTTTGATCAACTGGCGGAACATGCCGTACTCGTAGCGGATACCGTAGCCCCGTACCGGCAACTGCAGAGTGGCGCAGCTATCGAGGAAGCAGGCCGCCAGACGGCCCAGACCACCGTTGCCCAGACCGGCATCCTGTTCCACCTCGGCCAACTCCTCCAGATCCAGGCCCAGATCGTACAGCATCTGCTCCGTTGTTCCCTGAATCCCCAGATTAAGCATGCTGTTCCCCAGCGAACGCCCCATCAGGAATTCGAGGGAGATATAGTAGGCTTGGCGGCATTCGGTCTCTACATAGGCGTCCCGCGTCTTCTTCCACCGCTCCATCAGCCGGTCCCGAATGGTCATTGCCAGGGCATCGTAGGCGTACCGGACCAGGCGGCATTCGCGGTAACGGCCCAGATGGTGGGTGTAATAGTGACGCAGGTCCTCGCTGAGGTTGTCCGCATCCAGCCCCAGGGCCGGGGTTTTGGTCAGCTTCGGAGACGGGGTGCTTTTCTCAAAACGTTTGTATGGCATGGTCTCTTGTTCCCCTCATGTTCAAGTCAGGAGATTAGATTAACAAATTCCGGCGCGACGGCCATGGTCGGGCCTATCTTAAAAGTGATTTTTAATCGTTTTATGAGAGATCAGCCTGTCGCTTTAGGGTGGCGGCGTCAAGAAAAAATCCGCTTTGGAGGAAAATCTGAATTACGTCAAGAATTCCTATATACTGCGGTCACCGACCCATAACCCCGGAGATGTCGTGAAGCTGCTGTTGCCTCTTATTCTGATCCTGGCCCTGCTGGGCGGATGCACCCCCGAGACCTCGGAGCCTCTCCAAGCCCCGGTGGTCTATATGTCAAAGGACGGAGCAGAAGGCTATCAACCCCATCTGTTGATCGAAGACATCCCCAGTCAGCTCACCCGCTTTCAACCGGTTAAGAATCGCCGCCCGGGCTTCTTCCCGGCCCAGTCGGTTCTCTGGCGCGACAAGCTGTTCTTTGAAGCCAACGAAGCCGATTTCAACAACGAACTCTGGGTCACCGACGGGACCAGCGACGGCACCCGTCTGGTGAAGGACATCAATATCCGGGGACGCAGCAATCCCAGCTACCTCACCCCCTTTCAGAGTCACCTCTATTTCCGGGCCTACTCGGCCGATGTGGGGGATGAGCTCTGGCGCACCGACGGCACCGAACCCGGCACCATCCGTCTGGTTGATGTGAACGACGAACCGGTCCTCTATCCGGCGTACCTGACACCTTTCAAGAACCGGCTTTTCTTCCGCGCCCAAGCCAAAGACCTGGGAGCGGAGCTCTGGGTCAACAACGGCACCGAGAACGGGTCCCGACTGTTCAAAGACCTTTTCCCCGGCCAGGGTCAAGGCAACCCGGCGCACCTGACCGTGGTGCAGAACCGGCTCTATTTCACTGCCACGTCCCAAACCAAAGGCACCGAGCTCTGGAGCAGCGACGGCACCGTCGAAGGGACCGCCGTCGCCTTTGATCTGACCGAAGGGAGTGACAGCAGCTATCCCAGCAGCCTCACCCGCTTCGGCGACCTTCTGGCGTTTTGTGCCCGCAAAGGGCAGGAAGGGTTCAGTCTGTGGATTTACGATCCGTTCGAAGGGGACCCGATGGAGATTTCCCTCCCGGCCGATGTTATTCGAAAAATCCCTCTGAAGCAGTTTCTGGTCTTTCAGGACGGTCTCTACTTCACCGGCCGCACCAAGGCGGGAGAACGCGTTTTTGCCTATAACGGAACAGATGTGCGGGAGATCAGAGCTCTGGCCGAAATCGGCCTGCAATCGATCGCCGGGCTTTTTGTGGCTGGCGACCTTCTCTATGTCGGGGGCAACTCGGAAGCCTACGGGAATGAACTCTTTGTCTTCGACGGGAAAAAGGCCCGGGTGATCGATTTCCATCCCGGGCCGGGTTCAGGGCTTTCAGTAGAGTAACGATTCTAAGGTCATTCAGGGGACCATTTAACCTTGTTAAGACTTCGCAACAGGTCTTCCCCTACCAATTTTCAGCCATCGATAATACCTTCAAAATTTTTGGCGCACCATCAACACTTTCAATCAGGAATGTTTGAAAAAGCTTCTCTTGAGTACCAATAGAGGCCCCTTTCATTGAAGCTTCTTGGGTCATAGCGATCGACACCAGCGCCTGCCTCCTATTTAACAATGAAATTAGTCGTACCTTTTCTTCAATGCTCACAGAGAAGAGGGCATTAAAATACTCTTGGTGTTTGGATATCTGACTTTTGTTGAAACTCTCTTTTCGGCCGGTAGAATGAACTACTTCCATAGAGAATTCAGGATGATACAGTGACAACATCCCGTCTATGTTTCCATCCCGCACGAAGCTCGTATGGTGCCGCAACAAAGCTTCTACCTGCTTTTCACCCAATGCTTCAAAGGATGCCTGCACCTTAGGGATCAAGGAGTAAATCGCCAAAATTAACGACACAATCGTAAAAATCAGGACAACCCCACGGTTAATGCTTTTGATAAGTCTCAATTTCCCCCTCCTACGCAGTTGGTTTTGATAAAAAGACACACCCTTAGGTGCGTTCAACTCATTTAGCAGTATCAAACAGTCTCAGATCTCTGACACCAATTCAAAGCGGGGAACCCGTTTTTCCTCCACCTTGACAGTTTCCAGAAACATCTTCCTGGAACGAACCCACATGCTATAGTCGCCGTAGAGGCACTGGTAGACCACGACCTTTTCTTCGGTCTCCGAATCGGTTGCCTCAAACAGAACTTTGTATTGATTGCCTTTGTAATGCCGGTAGATACCCGGTTTGATCCCAGCCATCGGTTCAGCCCAACTTTTCCAGATAGGCCTCGGCCAAAGCTTCCACATCTACCTGCCCTTCGATATCGCCCTGGCGGGAAAAGGCGGGGATCGGTTCCGCATAGGCCGAGATATCGGACTTCATCGGCCCGACAATACCGAGGCGCCATCCGTCCTCGGCAGCCCAGTGCTCTTCGGGCATCCGGTAGCGGAAGAGATGAAACTGCACCGGTTCACCTTTGAGGTCGCGAGTGAGCTCCTGCAGGTGTTCGATCTTCTCCGGCGGATCGCCCATCTCGTTGGGATGCATCAGCCAATAAGCCAGTGCAGCCTGCGCCTGATCGACCTTGAAGGAGAAGTTGGTGGGGATCAGATCGTCCCGCCCTTTTTCCCGCAGCAGGTGAAAGAGGAAGTACCGTACTTCGATCTGCCGGGCAGGCTGAAAGATCTCGCTGACCGTTACCGGTTCTTTTGAATTGAGCTTCTCCAACAGGGGCGCAAGTTGCTCTTGGAGACGTTTGTCCCGAATCCGGGCACCCCGTCCCGCCGAGAAGATCCGACCAGCAAAAAAGGCCATAACCGCCACAAGAACTGCACCAACGATATATCCCATTCTTACCTCAACATTTGAAGTTCGCGTGAAAACATATATTGCTAAATCCTGCCAATTTTTTCGCCATGTCGCAATCTTCAAACGACAAAGCCACAGATATCCACCTTCATCTGCGGCTTTGTCTTCCTACTTTCTGATTTTCATTGACAGGCTAAGGCTGGTCCCAATCCGGATAGGTGGCTTTGACCCGCTTCGATTTTGTGAAATAGGCATACCAGATCATGAAACCGATGACACCGGTACTCAGTCCCCTTGCGGCGTCAACCACCACCTTGTCCGGGTCCAGGCCGGCAAAAAAGATCAGAGAACTGGATACCAGGTTGCAACCCAGTGAGATCCAAAGCCAGAGTTTCACCTCCTGAATGACTCGAGGAGCCCGATCCCTGAGGCGCAGGGAAATCAGAATCCAGCGGACGATCAGGAAACCACCAATCAATGCCTGGATCACTCCAACCACCATCAACCCCGGATAGCGTCGGGTCACCATACTGATTGCGAAAAACCCGGCAACCTGAATGATGACAAAAAGAACCGGCACCACATAGAGGTGCATGACCACAAAGAACTTCAGCCATCCGCGGACCCCATAAAGAGGATGGCTGGTATCCGCCTGCATCTGCTGGTCTCCCTCAACACCTCCCGTTACGCGCAGAACCTGAGTCTGCTTGCAGGAGAATACAAAGGGAAAAAGAAGCCCGTATCCTAAAAACCCGAGAATCTGAAGCGGCACTCTCATGTAGTCATAAAAATCCGCTGCCCAATCGCCCTCAAAACCCAAGCCATAGACAAGTCCCGGCAAACGCCATCCGATCATGGTGAAAAGGCCGATCCCCAGATACGCCATAAACCAGGGCTTTCCCGGGAAATCTTTTCGGGTTCCAACGAGGACCAGCAGAACAACGGCAACAATCGGAAAGGCAAAACCCAGAATCAGAGACAGAGGTCCGGACATGGTGTTCCTCCTATCGATGGATCGGGCCGGGAGCAGCCCAACCACTGAGTCATTAAAATGACCGCCCGCTCCAAGGAGTATTGGAACATCGATCTTCTGGAGGGTTGGAAAGGCAGTCTGAGAAGCAACCGGTCCGGAAAAGTCTTCGGACCGAATTGTACAAGGAAAAGACTAAACTATTGCCCGGACCGTTTCAAGGCAAGGTGTCGGACTATCCGAGTCATGGCAGGAGTTTTTCGTAGTAGGCAACGTCAATCCAGCGGTCAAACTTACGCCCGACCTCCTTGAACTGCCCCACCTTTTCAAAACCGAACTTCCGGTGTAACGCCTCGCTGGCCTCATTTGGCAGGGCGATCGCCGAAATCAGGCTGTGCATTCCCTGTTTTTCAAGTTCCTGAATCAAGGTTTCGCAGAGCCGGCTGCCGACACCTTTGCCTCTCTTTTGGGGTGCCAGATAGAAGGAAATTTCGGCCGAGAAGCGGTAGGCACAACGGCCCTTCCAGGGGCTGGCATAAGCATAGCCGATCACCTGCCCGTCCTCCTCAGCCACCAGCCAGGGGAGTGTCTCCGTTACTTCGGCAATTCGCGCCTCTATATCATCCACAGAGAACGGGGTCTCCTCAAAGGTGATCACCGTCTGTTCCACGTAGTGGTTGTAAATACGCGCGATGGTGCCGGCATCGCTTTTGCGGACACAACGAATATGCACCGGTTCAGCCTCGTTCGGCGAAATAGTTGTAGAACTGACGGGCGATACGACCGGAACGACCGCCCCGAGCCAATGCAAAAGCCTTGGCCGCCTCGTGCAATTCGGTTCGATCCGTGCCCCAGTCTTTAAAATAGCTGTCGACGATCTCCAGGTAGCCCTCAAAGTTCACCGGGTAGAAGGGAATCCACAAACCGAACCGGTCGGAGAGGCTGATCTTCTCTTCCACCGCCTCGCCGTGGTGGATTTCCCCGTCTTTCAGGCGAGAGGCGGCGTTGTCCTCGAAATATTCGGGCAGCAGATGACGCCGGTTGCTGGTCGCGTAGATCACCACATTCTCCGGCGGTTGCTCGATCGACCCATCCAACGCACTTTTAAGGGCTTTGTAGGTTTTGTCTCCGGCCTCGAACGACAGATCGTCACAGTAGACGAGAAACCGATAGTCCTCCTCGTTGCGAATCTCATCCACAATCTCTGGCAGAAGCACCAGATCGTCTTTGTCCACCTCTACCAACCGTAACCCATGGGAACAGTACTGGTTAAGCAGCGCCTTGATCAGGGACGACTTGCCGGTCCCCCGGGGCCCCCAGAGGAGAGCGTTGTTAACCGGCTTCTTCTGCAGAAAACGTCGGGTGTTTGCCTCGAGACGGTTTTTCTGATCTTCGATCCCCACCAGGTCGCTCAAACTGATCGGATCGATCGACTGTACGGGGCGCAGGTATTCCTTGCGCTGTCGCCAGATCGCCGCCATGGTCAGGTTCCAGTCGATGGTCGAAGTCATCGGCCCTCCTCCGGGTCAAACGCCTATCTCAATGGTAAAGATTTGGTTAATTCCAAAAATCTATTGTACAACGACCGCCCCGATTCCGTATGCTGTTTATCAAACCTTCCAACAAAGAGGATCCAATGAAACTCACTCACCTGCTTGGCGTTGCACTTATGCTGACCCTGGGCTTTGCCACCTCGGCCTTGGCAACCGATTACCAGTTCGTCAGCGCACAGAAAGCCAGAGAGTTGATCGTTGGGAACGTTCCCCTGGCGATTGTCGATGTCCAACGGGAAGTATCCTTCAAAAAAAGTCATATCCAGGGGGCCGAAGGAACCTACGCCTACCCGGTGGTCAGTGAAACCGACCGCCAGAAACTCGACGGAGTCATCAAGAAGGTGAAGCACGGCAAGCAGACCGTTGTCGTAGTCTGCCCTGTCGGAGCCGGCCCTGCCAAGCGGGCTGTCGACTGTATGGTGAAAGCCGGCATCGACCCGGCCCGGCTCTATATTCTGGAGCACGGCCAGGGTGGCTGGCCCTACAAAGACCTTCTGGCCAACTGACTTTGCCACAAATCTGACTTTCGAGGGCAACTACCGCACAATATTTAGAAACCTCTCATTTCGCTATTGACTTTAGAAAACAAATATTTCACACTTCGCCCCAATGCAATTTGGTTTTGTTCAGGCCGACTGTGAAATGTTAGAGGGGATGTTCGTCGAGTAGTATCCAGTCTTGTCACACCCACCCCAAGAAACATCCAAATCGCCTCAAAACCGACTTGCCTCTATTTAGTCTCGTTCATATACGTGGACGACAGGGTCTTATTTAAAAAGTAGATCACACCAAAAAGGAGGCTTCTTTTATGTTTGGTTTCAAGACGCGAATCGCACTTATTGCTGCTCTTTCATTCACCATGGCGTTTCTGGTGGGCTGTGCACCAAACAGCTACCCGGTAAAAACACCGACCCCGTCCAAACTCGCCTTTTCGGACGTACAGAATACTCCGGTGAAAGCCAACGTTGTCGATAAACGACGGACCGCCGACCAGATGTTTCATGTCGGTGTTCTGCCCTCTACCCTGCAGAACGAAGGAAAACCGATCGAACCGGTGAACTTCCTGATCTCCAATGTGGAAAAGGAGCTGAAGAACCGCGGTATCAACATTCAGATCAGCTCTCAGGATACTGGCCAGGACGGGATTCATATCCTTTTGAACAAATTCCGGATCCGGAATCACCGGGCCTCCGGTTTCTCCCCATACTTCACCTTCACCACCATCAGTGCCGACATCGACGCTGCGAGCGGGAAGCAACGAGTGACCGCCTACTTCAAGAACGGGAAGGTCCCCGTCTGGTCGTTTGATGAAGTGATTGAGCCTTGCTACAACATTCCGGTCAGCCATGCTGTGAAAGAGTTTGCCAGCAAGATCAATCGCCTGACCACCAACTACAAAATCTCCGACAGCGAGCTTGATTCCCTGGTCGCCATCATCAAAGGTGCCGATATGGAAAAAGACTATCTGGAAGTCTACAAGCTGGGTTACAGCAACAACCCCAAGGCGATTCCGGTTCTGGTTGAGCTGACCAAGCACGACAAAGATCTTGTCCGTATCGCGGCCCTGTCTTCTCTGGGAACCATCGGTGCTAAAGACCAGCTCAGCTACCTGATGGACGTGTACAAGACCGCTCCCTGGCAGGAACGGAATATGGCGCTCAAATCCATTGGCGACATCGGCACTCCGGAAGCGCTCGACTTTGTCAAAAAGGCCATGGGTGAGCTCCAGATGGATGACAGTGATCCCAATGCGAAGTACACCCGTGAGGTTGCCGGTCTTTATCTGTAAAACAGATCATTCCATTTCAGGGAGGGGGGAGACCCCCTCCCTTTTTATGAGGGAGAACAACGTTGAAGACTCTTATCCGTTTCATACTTTTTTCGCTTCTGGCCATGTCCCTGACCGGATGTATGGCGCTGCAGGCTCCCCCCTATGAGCCGGCTATCGCCAACTACGATGCCCTTGAAAAAGGGAACTACAAGAAGATTTCCATCGGTGATTTCACCCTGGCCAAGAAGGAACTCAACGAGATCGGACTGCGGGCCTGCACCCTCAAATCGCCACTGAACGACTCTTTCAGTGACTATGTCCGTTCTGCTTTCGAAGAAGAATTCTACAAAGCGGGAATGCTCTCCGAGAGTGCCAACTGCCTGATCTCGGGGATTATGGTGGAAAACGAAATCGACACGGGCCTACCGACAGCCAAAGGAACAATGGCCGCCACCATCACAATTCAGGAAAAAGGGCAAACCATATTTGATAAAACACTGAGGGTGACCCATACTTGGCCGTCCCACTTCCTGGGAGACATTGCCATTACCAGGGGCCAGCAGAACTATCCGACCATTGTCAGGAAGTTCGTCAATGCACTGGTTGTCGACCCTGATTTCCAGAAAGCTATGGCGCAATAACAGGGCACAAAAAAAGGGGCGATGCCGTGGCATCGCCCCTTTTTCTCTAGAGAACAATTCTCAGTTCTGCAGTTGGTCAATAGCCTGCCCTGCGTACCGATCAAGTTTTGGTTCCGAGCTGAGCTCCCGAACCTTCTTCAAGGTCTCCACATACTGGGGAAGCCCTGATGCTCCCAGAGCCTTACACATCCAGGCATAGGCATCGATACTGTTGTTTCTCAGGCTATTACTGCCAAAGTTCTTCTTGGCAGCCCCTTCGAGAAGGGCATCCCGCACTAGGTCGTATACCCGGGCATCACTGGTGCCGGAACGCATGATTCGCTTCGCGGCCTCGCGTTGCATGGTCGCTTCGCCGGATTGAAGCAGGTTGACCGCTTTGGCCAGATCGGGATCCAGGCCGGGGATCGACGCTTTGGATGCCAGCTTCTGCCGACGGTCCCGATAGAAAGCCAGACGGTCTGCAGCCTTGTCGCAATGGCGGTCCAACAGAGGATGCCCCGAATCGGCAACAGATCGCAACAGTGCTTCCGTAGACGCTTCACCGGAAGCCGCAAAGGCTTTGCAGGCCCAAGCCAGTTCATCCGCCTGAGAGCTACTAAAGTCAGAGGAGTCTTTTACCTGGCTCAACTTTTCTTCCAGTGCCCGATAAATCTCCGGAGAGGCCACACTGTCCCTTTCAATCACCTTTAACGCCGTGACACGTGTGCGATAACTCTGGGACTGAATTTTTTCTGCCAGTTTTGCTGCATCGGCCAAACCCAGATCACACAGAAAAATAAAAAAGATTCCGGTCAAAAAGACTGTACGCACCATTTTTACCTCCTCCTTTTGTTATTAAACCTCTACCTGCAGGGGCGCAAGCGACTATTCCATTTCTACATCATCAGGTTGCGGCTATAGCGGCTTATCGGATTCATGTGTGTAAACATCTGCTGCAGTCGATGTATCTTTTTCGGGCAGTCTGTGTTTCTTCGGTTCTGAGACGAGCGGCTTATTCGACTCGTGCGTATAAACATCCGCTGCTGTCGTCGTATCCTTTTGAGGCCCCCGGTACCGGTATTGACCCTGTCCCGCCACCAGTTCTTCGATCGCTTTTTGGGCAAAATACTTCACCTTGGGATCAGTGGTCGTATCCCAAATAACCTGCAACGGTTCAAGATAGCGGGTGCGTCCCGAAACGGAGAGGCAGTTACACATCCACGCCAGGGCGTCCCGATCGTCTTGGTCAAGTTCAGGTTGCTTGATCTTCTTCACCAGTGCATCACGAACGTAATTATAGACCCGGATATCTTGCGTGTAAGTATTGAGGATCAGTTTGGCGCCCTTGCGTTGCTCACTCCCGTCACCCGACTGAACGAAACTGACCGCTTTCGCCAGTTCCTCGGTCAACCCCGGAATGGCCGGTGGAGCGGCTTTGGGCTTTTCCTGTTGAAGACTGTAATAATAGGGCAGACGTGAGGCTGCCTTTTTACAATGCCTGCTGAGGATCTCCTGGGTCGTATCGGCCACTTCCAAAAGAACGATTTCGTGGGAGGGCTCCCCTGCAACGGCATAGGCCTTACACATCCAGGCGACTTCATCCAAGGCCCTTCGGTTCATCGTCTCTGTATTCCGATGCTGTAACAGCCGCTCTTCAAGTGCCAACGACAATGCTTCATGTTGGATCAGATTCTTTTCGATGGCTTTCAGCGCCGCCAACCGCTCTCCATAATCCGGAGAGTTCACCTTCCGGATCAAGATCTCAGGGTCAAGTGAATTGGCCCAGGATACGGACGCGACAAGCAGAGTTGCCAAGCACACCCTAAAAATCAACTTCAACACTATCAAGACCTCCGTCGCAAACTCAATAAAGCAGATATCCGATCAAGGATAAGCGATTTTGGAGAAAACCTGAACCAAAGAATTCATCGGCTTTCAACAGGCAAAGTGCCTTAGGTCTCCATTTCGCTATTCAAAAAGAAGGTTCCCACAAACGTGTACAAAAAGCGGAGGTTCTGCGACACCGTTTATGGCAGTCAGAAAGAAGAACCGTTCACCATGAAGTGCACCGCGATACTGGCAAAGTAGCCCAGCGCGATCGCCCAGGCCCATTTGAGGTGGGCGAAAAAGGTGTAGATTCCCCGCGCCTGTCCCATCACTGCCACACCGGCGGCCGACCCAATGGAGAGCATCGACCCGCCGACCCCGGCGGTCAGGGTCACCAGCAGCCACTGCCCGTGGCTCATCTCCGGCAGCATCGCCAGAACGGCAAACATCACCGGAATATTGTCGACGATGGCCGACAGGAAACCGACCAGCACATTGGCCCCGGTGGGGCCCAGGTCTCCGTACATCAGTTGCGATCCCAAAGCCAGGTAGCCCATGGTCCCCAGGCCACCGACACAGAGGATGATGCCGTAGAAGAACATCAGGGTGTCCCACTCGGCCCGCTCCAGCGACTTGAAAATGTTGAACTTGGGCGCCTCTTCGACATGAGCATCGGTTTTCAACGGACAGCTCTCATGGATCGCCCAGTTGGGCGGATTCTCATGGTTACCGTGGCCGTTGGTCGCTGCAGACAGGGCGGGGCAACCGAGATCACTGCCGATCGGCTGCTCCAGCGACATATGCCTTCGCTTGAGGTAGTAACCGTACATTTTAAGGATTCCCAGGCCGGTCATCATCCCCATCACCGGTGGCAGATGGAGGAAATTATGGGAGCAGACCGCCATGGTTATAGTCAGAATAAAGAGGACAACCACCACCCAGGCACCGTATTGTACTTCGGCCTTTTCCCTGATCGTGTCCGGCATCGTCTTGGGCACGGTGAAACTCATGATAAAGGCCGGTACCAGCCAGTTGGCCAGTGACGGGAGGAACAGAACAAAGAACTCCTGGAACTGGACGATACCCTTTTGCCACACCATCAGAGTGGTGATGTCGCCAAAAGGGCTGAACGCCCCGCCGGCGTTGGCCGCCACCACGATATTGATACAGCCGGTTGCAACGAACTTGTGGTTGCTGCCACCGACCGCCATGATAACTGTTGCCATCAGCAGGGCGGTGGTGAGGTTGTCGGCAATAGGGGAGATAAAGAAGGCCAGCACCCCGGTGATCCAGAAGATTTGCCGCAGGGAAAAACCGCGGCTGACGAGCCAGGCCCGCAGTACGTTAAAGACCCCGCGCTCGTCCATAGTGTTGATATAGGTCATCGCCGCCAGCAGGAAGAGGAACAGCTCGGCATATTCCAGCAGATTATGACGCACCGCTGCCTCGGCGGTGTGGTGGTCACCGTGTTGGGAATAGACCAGCGCCACCAGGGCCCAGATAATCCCCGCCGCCACCATCACCGGCTTGGATTTGCGCAAGTGCAGGTTCTCCTCGGCGATGACCAGGATATAGGCCACAATAAAGACGACCAGCGCCACATAACCGACCCAGTGGCCTGTCAGATCCAGCAGTTCACCACCCGACGAGGCGGCCAGAGCCGGAGAGGCCAAGGCGAAGAGAAAAAGGACCAGCAGCAGGCTCAGCGATTTCATTTTGCTTTGACAAAGTGTGTTCAACATACATCCCCCAAAAAACACGTACGAAGGCTAAGGATTGGCAGCCATCCACCAATCAAGACACGAAAGTTCAGCGTTTCAGGCGCCTGCCAGAACGAATCTGGCCTTAGAATCGCAGAGTTTCGTTTACGAATTATGCGTCGAACCATGAGGGGAGAAACGAACCTGGGCACTCCGAAAGACAGGGATGCCGGGCGGCTCTTGCCGCCCAGCAAGGTCTTGCACAAGGTCTTACTCGAACTCAGTGGTACACGATCAATAGGCCACTTCCCTTAAAGCCAGGGATCAGACAGCGGCCAGTTCGCGAACATCGGCCGCCAGGGCCTCGATATCCGCTTCGGTGGTGGCCCAGTTGCACATAAAGCGTGCATGACCGGACCCGATAAACGTATAGAAACGCCAATCCCGCCCACGCAGCGCTTCGATCAGACTTTCGGGCATCTGAACAAAGACCGCATTGGCCTGGGTCGGATGTACCAGTTCCACACCGGGAATCTCAACCAGGGCGTCGGACAGCTTTTGGGCACAACGGTTGGCGTGTCCCGCACGATCAAGAAACGCCCCCGACTCCAGAATCCCGATCCAGGGGGCGGTCAGGAACCGCATCTTGGACGCCAGCTGACCGGCCTGCTTGCAGCGGTAGCCGAAGTCCTCAGCCAGCTCCTTTTTGAAAAAAACGATCGCCTCGCCCACCGGCAAACCCGCCTTGGTCCCACCAAGGGTCAATACATCAACGCCGGCCTTCCAGGTGATCTCTTTGGGCGAACATTTCAGGCTCGCCAGAGCGTTACTGAAGCGGGCCCCGTCCATATGCATCCGCAGGTTGTACTTGCGGGCCACTTCCTGCAGGGCATCCAGCTCATCCATCGAATAGACCGTCCCCACCTCGGTTGCCTGGGTCAGGGATAGTACCTGGGGTTTGGGGTAATGGATGTCGGTACGGCGCAAGACCGTATGTTCTACCGCTTTGGGATCGACCTTGCCATGCTCACCGTCGGCGAGCAGCAGCTTGATCCCATTGCTGAAGAATTCAACCGCGCCGCACTCATCGGTCTCGATATGCGCCAGCTCATGGCTGATGATACTGTGGTAACTCTGGCAGAGGGAAGCCAGGGCCAGGCTGTTGGAGGCTGTGCCGTTGAAGGCGAAGAAGACCTGACAGTCGATCTCGAAAAAGTCGCGCAGCAGATTGCAAGCCCGGGCGGTATAGTCGTCCTCACCATAAGCATTGGCAAAACCCTGGTTGGCTTCGTTCAGCGCGGCAAAGGCTTCAGGGCAGATGCCGGAATAGTTATCGCTGGCAAACTGGTTTTTGAGAACTTGATCGGAACTGCTCACGTTAAACTCCTGTTCGGAAGGTGCAAATATAGTCGAATCGGCTTGGGCACCACAAGCAGAATCGGAGCTAACCCGTCGAAAAACGGGACAACTTTTCTAATGATAGATAAAAATGAGAGTTGTTCGATGCTGCTGTTGAGAAACGATGAGCGTACGAATGGGCTCAGGCGTGCGCAGCCGCACCGAACCTGGGCATTCGGGGACCGGCTTCACCGAGGTGAAGGCAGATGGAGACGCTGAAAAGAAGCGCATTTGCAGTGAGATACTGATTCATAATGGGAGACACCATACCGTTGGAAGGTGCCGCCCGCAAGCAGAAAAATATTCGCCTTTGAAAAAGTGAAGAATTGGGAGGCGAGTCAGAGACCGTATTTCTTCAGCTTCTTATACAGCAGCGTCCGATGAATCCCCAACAGGCGCGCTGCCTGGGCCTTGTTCCCCCGGGATTGTTCCAGTGCCCGCACGATGGCGTCTTTCTCGGCCCGTCCCTGAGCATCCCGCAGACGGGTTTCGGAGGGACGGGCACTCTCGCGATGCCCGGGCTGGAGGAAGAACGGCAGGTCCTCCGAGGTAATGACCCGCCCCTCAAGCATCGATAGAGTCCTCTCGACCACGTTCTTCAGCTCCCGTACATTGCCGGGCCAGTCATAACTTTCCAGGATGCGGGCCGCATCCTTTGCGACATCGAGTTCCTCCATCCCGTTTTCTTCCACCGCTTCCGCCAACAGGGCCCGAAACAGCGGCAGGATATCCTCCGGCCGCTCCCGCAACGGTGGCAGGCGCAGCCGGATGACATTGAGGCGGTAGTAGAGATCCATCCGGAAGCTACCTTCCTCCACCCGCTGCTCCAGGTCCTCGTTGGTGGCGGCAATGAGCCGAAAATCGGACTGGATCACCTTATTACCGCCGACCCGTTCAAACTCTTTTTCTTCCAGTACCCGCAGCAGTTTGGGTTGCATATCGAGAGGCAATTCACCGATTTCGTCCAGGAAGATCGTTCCCTGATGGGCCAGTTCAAACTTGCCCGCCTTACCACCGGAACGAGCACCGGTAAAAGCCCCCTTCTCGTATCCCAGGAGCTCCGACTCCAGCAGCTCCCGGGGAATAGCGGCACAATTGACCCGGACAAACGGTTGCATCTTTCGCGGACTGGCGTGATGAATCGCCTGGGCAAAAAGCTCTTTGCCGGTTCCCGACTCCCCGGTCAGAAGAACCGGAAACGATTTGCCGGCAGCCTTCATCGCCTGAACTTTAAGTGCATGAATGGCACTACTGCTGCTGAGGATAGAGTCAAAGGTGTAACGGGTGGATCTCAGGTCGAGCAGTTCTTTCTCGTAAAGCTGTACTTTGGATTCGAGAACGGACAGCTTACGGGCCAGCTTCTCCAAGTCCCGCACATCCTTGAACATAACCTGACCAAAGACCGCCACCACCTTGCCGTCCTTGGTGATCGGAATTCGCTGAGCGATCATCTCGTGCCCCTGGAGTTCCTGGGTACTGTTGATCTCCGCCTGACCGGTATTGGCTACGATATGCAGACGGCTGTTCTCCACCACTTCAGTGCAGTGCCGACCGATCTGTTTCGCCGGGTCGATCCCCAGAAAGCGGCCGTAGGGCTCGTTAAAGTAGATGATCATCCCCTGGGCATCGGTCACCATCACCCCATGATGAATTCCGTTGAGAATCCTCTCCAGCAGTTCCACCCTTTCCTGCAACAGCTGCTCACTCATGACCTGTCACCTCTTTATGTAGCATTTCATCTACATGTCTACACTTTGCTACGATCTTTGTCTACACTTTCCTTTGGTTTCGACGTCCACTCCACTCCAACCCGAGGGTTAATAAAAATTTTTCTTGCATGATTTCAACGGCTTAAATTGCAAGCAGCAATTGCCGCCCCCACAAGACAAAAACTGGCCCACAAGTTGCGCTAGACAGACGAGAACTCCGGCCCCGGTCGTGCACCCAAAGGAGAGTGTCATGCCCAACACCACTGAAAGACGCCATCCACTGCTCAAACCGTCCCCTCCTGCCCGCTGGCAGAAAGGCAAGGTTGTCTCTGCAGTCGAAGCCGTTGAGGTGATCCGGGACGGCGACACCATTGCCAGTGGCGGTTTTGTCGGTATCGGCTTTGCTGAGGAATTGGCGATCGCCATTAAGGAGAACTTTCTGCAAACCGGTCACCCTCGCGATCTGACTCTGACCTATGCCGCCGGCCAGGGGGATGGCCAGGACCGGGGGCTGAACCACCTCGGTGAGCCCGGCATGGTCAAACGCGTGATCGGCGGCCACTGGGGTCTGGTCCCCAAGCTTCAGAAACAGGCGATTGCCGGCGAAATCGAAGCCTACAATCTGCCTCAGGGTGTCATCAGCCATATGTACCGCGACATCGCTGCCGGACGACCGCGGACCATTACCACCGTCGGCCTGGGGACCTTTGTCGATCCACGCAACGGCGGGGGCAAGATCAACGATATCACCACCGAGGATATCGTCGAACTGGTGCAGTTCGATGGCCAGGACTACCTGGCCTACAAGACCCGGCCGATCGATGTGGCCCTGCTGCGCGGCACCACCGCCGACACCGACGGTAATATCACCATGGAAAAGGAGGCCCTGACTCTCGAGGTTCTGGCCATCGCCATGGCGACCAAAAATTCAGGCGGGACCGTCATCGTCCAGGTGGAACGGGTGGCGGAACGAGGCAGCCTCGACAGCCGCCAGGTGAAGATTCCCGGCATCCTTGTGGACTGTGTGGTGGTCGCCAAACCGGAGAACCATCATCAAACCTTTGCCAGCGCCTATGACCCCTCGTTCAGCGGTGAAACCCGCATTCCGATGGCCAGCATCGAACCGATGGCCTTGAACGAGCGGAAGATTATCGCCCGACGGGCCGCCTTCGAGCTTTCGCCCAACGCCATCGTCAACCTGGGGATCGGTATGCCTGAGGGTGTTTCATCGGTCGCGACCGAAGAGAAGGTGCTGGACAACATCACTCTCACCGCCGAGCCGGGCGTGATTGGCGGTATCCCCGCCGGTGGTCTCAACTTCGGTGCGGCAATCAACAAGGATGCAGTGATCGACCAGCCGTATCAGTTCGACTTTTACGACGGCGGCGGTTTGGATGTGGCCTTCCTCGGTCTGGCCCAGGCAGATAAAGCAGGGAACCTAAACGTTTCCAAGTTCGGTCCCAAACTGGCCGGAGCCGGCGGCTTTATCAACATCAGCCAGAACGCGAAGAAGGTGGTCTATGTCGGTACCTTCACCGCCGGCGGACTGAAGGTTGCCGTCGACAACGGCCAATTGAGGATTGCGCAGGAAGGCAAGGTCCGAAAATTTGTTGAGCAGGTGGAACACGTAACCTTCAGTGGCCCCTATGCCGCCGAAAAGAACCAGCCGGTGCTCTATGTCACCGAACGCTGTGTCTTCCGCCTCACGTCCGACGGCATGGAGCTGATCGAGGTGGCCCCGGGGATCGATGTCGAGCGGGATATCCTCGCCCAGATGGATTTCACCCCCATCATCAACGGCACCCCGGGCACCATGGATCTGCGGATCTTCCAGGAGGACAGCATGGGTCTGAAAGGAGATCTGCTGGCCACCCCGCTGGAGGAACGATTCACCTACGATCCCGAACAAGACCTCTTTTTCATCGATTTTGAGAACCTGACCGTCTCTACCGTTGACGATATCGACCGGATCGAAGAACAGGTCCGGCTGAATCTGGAACCGGTGGGGAAAAAGGTTCCTGCAATTATCAATTACGACAACTTCACCATCGAACCGGAAGACCTTCTGGACAGCTATATCTCCATGGTGAAACGGGTTGTGGGCCGATACTACTGCGGCGTCAGCCGCTATACAACCAGCGCTTTTCTTCGTCGCAAACTGGGGGATGCCTTGGAGAAGAACGCCTGCGAACCGCAGATGTTCGCCAGCTCGGAAGAGGCCCACGAGGCCCTGTCCCATGAAGGAGAGACCCATGCATGATGTCGTCATTGTCAGTGCCAAACGGACCGCTATCGGTGAGTTCGGCGGCACCCTGAAAACCGTTTCTGTCTCCGATCTGGGCGCCACCGCCCTGAAGGCCTGTCTGACCGATGCCGGGCTGCGGCCCGTTCCCAACCAGGCAGCTCTGGATGTGGAACCCAATATGGTTCAGGGCCAAGGGCCGGTGGAACTGGAGGAAAAGTACCAGACCTACGCTTCCGATCTCCAACCGGTAGAGATCGACGAGGTCATCATGGGGAACGTTATCGATTGCGGCCAGGGGCAACACATCACCCGCCAGGCAGCGATCAAGGCCGGCATCCCCAAGGAGACCTGTTCGTTCACCGTCAACAAGGTCTGCGGCAGCGGCATGAAAGCGGTTGCTCTGGCAGCTCAGGCGATCGCCTGCGGTGATGCGAAGGTGATTCTGGCCGGCGGTATGGAGAACATGAGCCAGATCCCCTACGTCATGCCCTCGGCCCGCTGGGGCGCCCGCATGGGCAATATGGAGGTCCTGGATGCCATGATCGCCGACGGGCTGACCGAGGTCTTCTATGGCTACCATATGGGTGTGACCGCCGAAAATCTGGTGGATGCCTACGGGATCAGCCGGGAGGAACAGGACCAGTTTGCGGTGGCCTCCAATCAGCGTGCTCTCGCCGCCATCGCCGCAGGGCAGTTCAAAGCTGAAATCGCTCCGGTGGAGGTTCCCCAACGCAAAGCCGATCCTATCATTTTCGACACGGACGAACGTCCCAAGGAGCCCCGGCCGGACAAACTGGCCTCTATGCGGGCGGCCTTTAAGAAGGACGGCTCGGTGACCGCCGGGAACGCCTCCGGGATTAACGACGGTGCGAGCGTTCTGCTACTGATGTCCGCCGAAAAAGCTGCGGAACTGGAGTTGACCCCCATGGCGACGATCAAAGGATCGGCCGCCGGCGGCGTCGACCCTGCCATTATGGGGATCGGACCGGTTCCGGCCGTGCGTAAGGTCCTGGCCAAAACCGGCCTGGCTATCGGGAATTTCGGAGCCATCGAACTTAATGAAGCCTTTGCTGCCCAATCGATTGCTGTGATGCGGGAACTCGACGCCAATCCCGAACAGACCAATCGCCGTGGCGGCGCTATCGCCTTGGGACACCCTATCGGTGCCTCCGGGGCCCGTATACTGGTCACCCTGGTGCACCAGATGCAGCAGGATCATTTGGAATTTGGTCTGGCGTCCCTCTGCATCGGCGGAGGTATGGGCATCGCCACAGTTCTTCAAAAATAAACGAATCTAACACTGAGGAGAGCCCAACATGCTTGAAATCAAAGATGCGGTCGCAGTTATTACCGGTGGTGCCAACGGCATCGGCCTGTCCCTGGCCCAATACTGGATCGACAACGGCGGCAAGACTGTGATCGGGGACATTAACGAAGAGAATCTGGCTGCAGCCCTGGATCAGT
>JANQIN010000178.1 GCA_028282145.1 Thermodesulfobacteriota bacterium
TTCCGAACTGACTGTTGAACAGTTGAAAGGGGACCAGGAATCTCCCTGCTGCGGCAAGGCCGAAGGGGGCCACCCCTGTCACTCGAAGCAGGGAGGCGAAACCCGGGGAGAGCGCCCGCAGAGACAGCGGGGGAGAGATAAAGGCAAGCGTCCTTCTTCCAAAGAGGGCGGTGACGGAAAATCCTCCCGAGACAAAAAAGAGGGAGGCGAACGCAGTCAGCGGCAAAAGTCCCGGCGAAAATCGGACGGAGACCGCCAACGCAGCGAACGGCCGTCCAAAGACGACAACAAAAAGCAGACACAGCAGCGCGATGAAGGGACCTCCAAAGAAAGTGGTGAGAAACCGCGGAGGCGTTCGCGGCCCCGAAGGCGTCCCAGGAAAAAGCCGAACAACGATTCCAATCAATAAAAAACCGGAGGAGCCCGGATGAAACCGACTTACTATATCACCACACCGATCTATTACGTGAACGATGTTCCTCACATCGGGCACGCTTATACCACCGTGGCCTGCGATGTTCTGGCCCGTTACAAAAAGGCCAAAGGATTTGACGTCTTTTTCCTGACCGGAACGGACGAACATGGCCAGAAGGTGGAAAAGGCGGCGATGGCCAACGGAGAAAGCCCTTTGGAGTTGGCCGACCGGGTGGTGCAGCGCTTTCAGGGGTTGTGGGAAACGCTAAACGTCGACAACACGGACTTTATTCGCACGACCCAGGAACGCCACAAGCAGGGAGTGCAGGAGCTGTTCCGGCTGATCGAAGGTAAAGGAGATATCTACCTTGGGCACTACGAGGACTGGTATTGCACCCCCTGTGAAGCCTTCTGGACCGAGAACCAGCTGATTGAGGGGAATTGCCCGGACTGCGGACGCCCCACGGAGAAGCTCAAAGAAGAGTCCTACTTCTTTGCCATGAGCAAATACCAGGACCGGTTGCTGGCGCATATCGAAGCCAATCCTGACTTTATTCAGCCCAAAAGTCGTCGCAATGAGGTCGTCAGCTTCATTAAGGAAGGTCTCCGGGATCTGTCGATCTCTCGGACTTCCTTCAGCTGGGGCATTCCGATCCCCGGTAACGAAAAACACATCACCTACGTCTGGTTCGATGCCTTGTCCAACTACATTACCGCTCTCGGGTACCCGGACAGCGAGTCGCACAATCTGGAAAAGTACTGGCCCTGTGATGTTCATGTGATCGGCAAGGATATCTTGCGTTTCCATACGGTCTATTGGCCTACCTTTCTGATGGCTGCCGGTTTGCCATTGCCGCAGAAGGTGTTCGCTCACGGCTGGTGGACCGTGGAAGGCCAAAAGATGTCCAAAAGCCTGCGCAATGTGGTCGAACCGAACATGCTGGTCGAAAAGTACGGTATCGATCCGATCCGCTACTTCCTGCTGCGTGAGGTCCCTTTCGGACTCGATGGCGACTTCTCCCATGCGGCTCTGGTACAGCGGATCAATTCCGATCTGGCCAACGACCTCGGCAACCTGCTCAGCCGTTCTACGGCGATGTTGAGTAAATACTTCGACGGGACCCTGCCGGAACCGACCGAGGCTGACGCGGTGGATGCTGCTTTTATCGAACAGTTCACTTCGGCCCTGCCTGTCATTGACAGTCACCTGGATAACCTCGCCTTCAACAAGGCCCTGCAGGTGATCTGGACCCTGGTCAGCGCCGGTAACAAGTACATTGACGACACCGCCCCCTGGGCATTGGCCAAGGATGAAAGCCAACGCGACAAGCTCGGCAGTGTTCTGTACAACCTGCTTGAAGGAATGCGGCTTGTTGCTCTGCTGACGGCCCCGTTTATGCCCGAAGCCGGTGCGAAGATTCTTGGTATCCTGGGGGAAGACCCCGACAATCTCTCCCTGGAGGGGCACGATAACTGGGGTGGTCTTCCGGCAGGTCGCAGCATTGAGAAAGCCAAACCGCTCTTCCCACGCATTGAGGAATAGGCTACACTAAATCCACTTGCAAACCCTGAAGGGGGGCCCTGAGGCCTCCCTTCGTTTATTGAGGCAAAACCTTCATGCTCCAGACCGCCCCTAACTTGATCGACACTCACGCTCACCTGGATCACAGCCGTTTTGGCAATGAAACAGACGAGGTTATTCTCCGTGCCCGAAATGCAGGGGTCTCCCCTCTGATCACCGTTGGTTGTGACATGGAGTCGGCGGAGGCCAGCATCGATCTGGCCAACCGTTATGACGATATCTACGCGACTGTCGGCATCCACCCACATGACGCCGAGACATGCACGCCGGAAGCCCTTTCCCGGTTGAGGTATTGGGCCACGACAGAGAAAAAGGTGGTGGCTATCGGTGAAATCGGCCTGGATTTTTACCGGGACTGGTCCCCCTTTGATGCCCAGCGTCAAGTCTTTCGGGAGCAGATCCGGCTAGCCCGGGAAGTGGGGTTACCGATCGTCATCCACGACCGGGATGCGCACGACGAGACCCTGCAGATTCTGAAAGAGGAGAAGGCCTCCGAAGTCGGTGGCGTCTTTCACTGTTTTAGCGGTGATACTTCTTTTGCCCGGGCCTGTATCGACCTCGGCTTCTATATTTCTTTCACCCCCAATATCACCTACCCCAAAAGCGATGGGCTTCGAGAAGTCATTCGGGCGATTCCGATCGACCACATGATGGTGGAGACCGATTGCCCCTATATGGCACCCCAGGCATTTCGGGGCAAACGGAATGAACCGGCCTATGTACGTCATGCGGCCGCCTGTATCGCAGAGGTCAAAGGGCTGAGTGAAGAGGATGTTGCCCGGATTACAACGTTGAACGCACGGTCTCTGTTTCGACTCCCCGGAGAGCGGCCCGAAGTGGAAATCGCCTATAAAATCCGTAACAGCCTTTACCTGAACATCACGAATCGCTGCAGCAATCACTGTATCTTCTGCGCCAAATTCACCGATGTCATCGTCAAGGGGCATTACCTCGGCCTGCAGGAAGAGCCGACCGCACAGGAGGTTATTGCCGCGATCGGCGATCCTTCGCCGTACGACGAGGTCGTCTTCTGCGGCTATGGCGAACCCCTGCTGCGCCTGGCGCTGATCAAAGAGGTCGCAGGCTGGCTTAAACAACAGGGCTGCAAAGTCCGTATCAATACCGACGGGCAGGCCAATCTGGTCCATGGCCGTAACATTCTGCCTGAACTGGACGGCTTGGTGGATGCCCTCTCCGTCTCGTTGAATGCGCCGGATGCACAGCAATACGAGGAGCTTTGCCAAACCCCATACGGTGCTGAGGGGTTTGAGGCGGTGAAAGACTTCCTGAAAAAAGCAGCGGCTTCGGTACCCGAAGTCGTGGCCAGTGCCGTCACTTACCCTGGTGTCGATATCGAAGCCTGTAGACAACTGGCAGAATCCCTCGGCGTTCAGTTTCGAGCACGCGAATACAACGAAGTCGGCTAGCCCTTTCCCCTTAACCTGAAAAAGGCCACTCCCTTCCGGAAGTGGCCTTTCTTTTTTATCTCCTGCACATCGGATCTTCGTCAGTGCAATTCAGTCCGATTCTCTTCTCCGTAGAGGCAGATACCATCCTGGTTAACACCAACCTTGAGCAATTCTGTCAGTTGATCTGCCGGCATCGGCTTGCCGATATAGTACCCCTGTAATTCATTGCATTGGCGACTCCGCAGAAATTCCAGCTGTTCCTGGGTTTCCACACCTTCCGCCAATACCCGCAGGCCCAGGCTTCGTGCCATGGCGATAATCGTTTCGACGATGGTCGCATCGTTGGGATCGGTCGTAATATCCAGGACAAATGACCGATCGATCTTGATCCGGTCGATCGGAAAGTTCTTCAGGTAACTAAGAGAACTGTAACCGGTACCGAAATCATCTACCGCAAGTTTTACGCCCCGAATTTTCAGATCGGTCAGAATGGCGATCGTCTCCCGTGCGTTTTCCATCAAGACCGATTCTGTCAGTTCCAATTCCAGATGCCCCGGGGGAAGGCCTGACGTTTGGAGTGCCAATTCAACCATATCCAGGAAATCCGATTGCTTAAACTGGTGCCCGGAAAGATTGACACCGATCTTGAGCGAAGGATATCCCTGTTCCCGCCAGACCTGCCCCTGTTTACAGGCTTCGAGCAGCACCCATTCACCGATACTGCGGATAAGCCCCGTGTCTTCAGCGACGGGAATGAACGCGTCCGGGCCGATGAGTCCCTTGTGAGGGTCCTGCCACCGCAATAGGGCTTCCACACCGATCAGCCGCCCGGATTCCAGATCGATCTGCGGCTGATAGACCAGAAAAAACTCCTCTTCACGGATTGCCCGGCGAAGACTGATCTCAACCGCATGCCGTTCCATGGCTTTGCGATTCATCTCTTTGGAGAAGAACTTATAGGTATTGCGCCCCTCAGCCTTAGCAGCATACATCGCCATATCGGCATGTTTCATCAGCATGTCCACATCCTGGCCGTCCATAGGGGCCAGAACCACACCGATACTGGTGGTCGTAAAGACCTCTTGCCCTTCCAGATCCACCGGTGCCGCCATCATACGAAGGACCTTCTGAGCCACCAGGAGGACTTCCTGCTCCTGTTTAACCCCGTTCAGCAAGAGAACAAACTCGTCCCCACCCAATCGTGCAACGGTATCGCTCTGCCGCACACAGGCTTTAAGTCGTTGTGCCGTCAATTTCAGGAGCAGATCACCACTGGCATGCCCCCGGGTATCGTTGACGTCTTTAAAGCGGTCCAGGTCGAGGAAAAGAACCCCCACAAGATCACCGTTTCGCCGAGACTGTGCTGACGCCTGGTTGAGTCGGTCGTTGAAAAGAGCCCGATTCGGCAATCCGGTCAGGGTATCGAAATAGGCGAGTTGGCGCGTTTCCTCTTCGGCATTCTTGCGTTCGGTAATATCACGCAAAGAACCAACGATCTTGTTTTGGCCGCTCTGGTCGTCTTCGGTCAAGATGGCACTGATTGCGCAGGGGCGATGTACCCCCTCATGATCGCGTAACCAGATCTCGTAATCCCGGATAAACCCATCTTTCTGAAGGGTCATGACGACCTTCTGTCGTTCCTTCAGATTAATATAAAGCTCGTTGAAAGACGTGCCCAAAAGAGCTTCCCTGCTGAATCCGAGATTTCGTTCCACCGAAGGGCTGATCTCAAGAATACGGCCATCCAGGGCCGATTCGTAATAGACGTCTTGAATATGCTCGAAGATACGACGGTATTTCTTTTCACTTTGTCGGACGTTGGCTTCACTCCGTTTGAGTTCTTCAATATTCTTGATAACAGAGAGAACCATTGCTTCGCCGCCGATCTCAATGACTCGGGCGGAAATCAGAACCGTTGCGGTTTCACCATCTTTGAGCTGGTAGATCGTTTCAAAGTTACTGACAGCGCCAAACTCTTCCAGTTCCTTCAGCAATTCGGTACGACGTGCGATATCCCCCCACACGCCAAGCTCTACCGGGGTCTTACCCAGAACTTCGTTCCGTTGGAAGCCGGTAAGGTCAGAGAACCCCTGATTTACTTCAATATAAAGACCGTCTTTCAGTCGATTAATACTGATCGCATCGGGACTGGTTTCGAAGGTGGTACGGAACCGTTCTTCGCTCTGGCGCAGGGCTTCATTCGCGCGAAGCCGCGCGCTCACATCCTCAACGCTGGAGAGCATCACGTACTCCTCCCCTCGGGAAAACGCCATCCCGGAGAGGTGCACCGGGACCTGCCCTCCGTCCCGGTTAACGAGGTGAATTTCGATCGGTCCGTACTGCCCTTGTGAAAGCCCGACCTCCATCAGCCGCTGAGTCTGTTTCAGCTCTTCCGGAGGTGCAAAATCCAGGAGACAGCGGCCAATCGTCTCTTCCGCCGTCATCCCGAGAATGCTGGCAAAGGCAGAGTTGACGTCCAACAGTTTGGTATCTCGCTGATGAACAATCATCCCCACAGGAAACTGTTCAAAAAGCATTCGGTTGTAACGTTCGCTCTCCTGGAGGGCCTGTTCGGCTTTCATCCGGTCGGTAATATCCAGTACGGAACCGACAAGCCCGCTGATTTCTCCTTTGGCGTTGCGGTACACGGCTTTGTGGAACATGCAGTTGTGACGCGTACCGTCCTGCGAGGTCAGGGTATTTTCGTAGACTTGGGTTTCACCACCAACGTAAAGGTCTTCATCGGCTTCCCGATAAACCTTGGCCTCTGCCGGCGTGTAAACCTCCGACACCGTCTTCCCGACAATTTCAGACCGCTGCAGCCCCAGGAGTTTTTCCATCGCCATGTTGCACCCGAGGTATTTCCCCTGACGATCCTTGTAATAAATTCCATTGGGGATGGCGTCCAAAAGGCTATGCAGAAACTGGCTCTGTTCCCGGTATGCTCTTTCCGAACGCTGGCGGCGGTGGACGTTTACCGCCAACGCTGCGGACAAAAGGCCCAGCAGGATGAGCAGTCCGCCAACGGTTCTGGCTGTGTTGGGACTGATTTCGTAAAAAGCCCTGGGCTGATGAATCAGTTCGCTTCCAACAGGAATCTGGTCCAGAGACAGGTCAAACCTTTCAAGTTCCCGGAAATCAAATTTATACCGATTGGCCGCAGAATAGATGATGGGGAGTTGAGGGGGCGATGCACCCTCAAGGACCTGGATTGCCAGTTCGGCAGCGATACGCCCCTGATCAGCACCACTGACCAGCTTGCCGCCGACAATCCCTTCGCCGAGGAAGAAGTCCCAAAGACCGTAAACGGGGACGGGACTGTTTTCACGAACAAATCGGGCCGTTGCCGGAAAATCCAACACTTCTGCGTCGGGTGTCCGGACCACACTGGTAAGGAGCACACTGTGGGTCTCCGGAAGTTTTGCCAATCGGGTGGCAAGGTCGCGCGTAGCAAGGTCGTCCCAGTAGGTTAGCTTCAAATCCCCACCGACCAAGGCTTCAGCCGCCTTCAGTAACTGACGGTTTTTTTGACCGGTGGTCCCTTTCAGACTACCGATGACAATGACATCGCTGACCTTTGGGTGAAGCCCCTGCAGCAGCTTCAGCGTATCCTGAAAGGAGGGATACTCTGCAACACCGGTGAACTGCGGAAACCCTTTTGTCCAAGACGGTTGATAGTTGTTGACTCCACAGAAAACAACAGGAATCCCCTTGAAAAGTGTCTTGTGATGGGCTTTCGCGAAATCGAAAGCGTGATTGTCCGACACGATGAGAATATCAAACTTCAGACGGCCCAGTTTCTCTTCATACAACTGCGGCAGGGTCTGTTGACGGTAGGAAAGATCGGGTTGACGTTTGGTATCGAGGTAATCGACGTAGAGTTGAACGGGGATATCCTGCTGATCCAGTGCACCCTCGATCCCTTTCTGAATCGAATCGGTCCAACTGAAACCGGCATGATAACTATGTAACACCAGAACGCGACGCGGCAACTCCTCAACCGGGTTCTGGCACCAAGCGGCGCTGACCCAGAGGAAACCTACTGCCAGGAGGCATCCGCAGATTCTCGAGAAAGCAGACATGCAGATTCCGTTCGCCCAGAATTACATTCAAACAACGCATACCATAAAGGTCAGAGTATAGAGTAGATCAACCAGAAAAATCCAGTGTAAATTTAAAACACATTAATTCGCGTCTTTTAACCGCAAACTACAGGAGGTTTTCTATTGCATCTTCTCGCGCATTCTTCCGTTCAACCAAAAAGACGCTCGCGCCTTTGTCGTAACTTCTCCGCATGCCGTATT
The DNA here is from genome assembly GCA_028282145.1 of Thermodesulfobacteriota bacterium. Lineage (GTDB taxonomy): Bacteria > Desulfobacterota > Desulfuromonadia > Desulfuromonadales > Geopsychrobacteraceae > JANQIN01. The sequence goes on from JANQIN010000178.1 coordinate 7,710, forward strand.
TCTTCTTCCACCAGCCAGGAGAACGCTTCGCGTCCCTCGGGGTGGCGCGAATGTTCGGCAGCAAGTCGAAAAAATTCAGCAAACTTCTCTTCCGCTTCGATGGCCAGATCCAAAGCCTTTCGATCCGCATGTCGGTCACCTACCAACGTCTCAATCTGGCTGGCATCGGGAAAGATCTTATCTTCCTCGAACCTCTTGAGGTAAGGCAAAAAAACCTCTTCACCAACCCAACCACTCCCATCACTGTACTTGGGAATGAGATCTTTAAGAGTTCTCAGGTGAGCCACTTCATCCTCAGCCAGCCACCGGAAGATATCCCGCACCAGATCATCTTCGGCCCAATCGGACATAGCGGAATAGAAAGCATGACCACGTTTTTCAATTTCCATGGCCTCCCGTATGACCTCCAGCCCACTGAATTCTTCGATCCCGCTCATGGCAATTCCTCTCCGCTCAGTTCCCCAACAGGTTTTTGAGTGTGTCGTTCAGCAACTGTTTTTCCGGTGAAGGCTCCTGGGAGGGTTCCGAGGACGTCTCAGGCGTTTTGAACAGCTTCTTCAGGAGTTTTTTCTCCAGCTTCTGTTTCCCCTTTTCCAGAAGCTGTTTCTGGAGCGCCTTCTCATCCAGCAGGACCTGAGGAGATGTCAGGGTGCCCCCCAGCTTAACAGGCACAGCGGCCCAACCTTCCGAATCCCGCAGCAGCTTGCCGAGCCTCCCTCCAACCGCCTTATCAGCGAGTTCAGGAGACATTTTCATGCCCAGGTTCATATTCAGCCCTCCATCCAGGCCGACATCCCCTTTGGGGGAGAATCGGGCCTCCTTGCCGTCAGCCGTTCCCCCCAGAGATAGCTTTCCTTTTTGAATCAGAAAATCCAGAGCGATCTTCGAGAAACTCAAGCTCTCCAGCTCCTGGATACGTGTCTGCTCCACCAGGCCCTGAGTCAACTGACTTTTGGCCAACTTCCCTTGAAACAACTGAAGCTGCCCTTTTCCGGAGAGATTTTTCCGTAAGGAAGCGGTCTGCGTACCCGTTCCCTTTCCTTCCAGGTCGAGGCTGATCCGACCAAGCACGGCACCTGCCAGTTTGGGCCAGAACCCACCGATAACCTTTTCAATAGCGACCTTCTTGACCCCGATATCCGAACTGTATGACAGCCCCTTGACTCCTAGATCCACCCGGGCCTTTCCGCCGACCTGGCCATCTCCGACTTCCGCCTGGACAGGATCAACCGTAAGGATATTTTTTCGGAGGGTCAGATCGGTCACAAGGTTCTTTGCGAGGATGCCATTATACTCGACTTCGCCGACCCGGATGGTCCCTTTCAGGTCAGCGGGGATATCGTAGGGACCCATCTCCTGTGCAGGACCCGCTTTCCCTGAGGTTTTGGCAGCGGGCGAAGCGCTCGCACCTCCCTGCCCGTCACTTTTATTTTGCGCCATGATCCGGGTCAGAGAGATCCGGTCGGACCGAACATCCACTGAACCTTTCAACGGTTGGGCAAGAAGGTCTTCTACCTGGAAGTCCAAGTCAATTTTCTGTCCGGCGATGGTTGTCGCCAGCTGCTCACTTTTAAGGCCTCTCCCCTGAATTTTCAAAGTACCTTCCATGACAGGCTGATAGCCCGCCACCATTCCGGAAACCTTGTTAAACCGCAGAGCCCCGGCCTGAAGAAGCTGAAGGGGATCTTGGGTCGTTCCCTTTAAGGCGAGGTCGAGAGAGACCGCCCCGTCGGGGTTGAACTGTGTTGCAGGGGCCACAAGCCCCTGTGGCAGTGAGGCCAGCAGCTCCTGGATCGGTTTTTCGGGCAAAGTCAGCTGGAGGTCAACTGCCGGGACCTGAAAGAGCTGTTGAACGGATCCTTCAGCAAGCAGGTCAATCTGATTAAAAAGAACTCTGGTTTTATTCAGAGTCAGTTGTCCTTCACCCGCATTGAGGCTCAGGTTCGGCTCGAAACGGAAGGATGCTTTTTCCAGAGCGGCTTCCGGCAGAGCGTCGAGGACCAGGGACAGATCCTGCCCCGCTATATATCCGCCGAGGTTCAACTGCTCCGCCCCTCCTTTCACTGTGAGGTCGACCGTTAGCAAGAGAGACTTGAGCTTCCCGGGGATTTGCGACGCAAAGTAGGGCCCGAAGTCACCCACCGGCAAGCGATCCAAACCGAGGGTCAGATCGATTATTTTCTTGTCGGGATTGACCGTTCCCATGGATTTGAAGGGAGTCTCATTCACCAGGGCGCTGACCTCGATTGCAGCGGGCTTTCCAGGAGCCAGATCCGACACCCGTGCTTCGATCTGGTCGATCAGGATCATCAGAGGGGTGTCCGGAGAGACCAGATGGTCCGCAAACTCGACGCGGCCGTTTACAATCGCGGCCTGAGCCAGTTGAAGAGGAATATCTTTTGAAGAAGAGGCTTTTCCTGGCCGAACCGGCTCTGCACTTCCCTGCCCCTTTTCCTTCGGGAGCAGATCACTGAAGTTGAAGGTGCCGTCCTTAAAGCGTTCGATTCGAATCTGAGGATTGACAAGACGGACTTCATCGACCACCACCTGCCCCGAAAGAAGGGGCATAAACTGATAGGTCAGAACGAGGGCATCCGTCGCCACAAAGTTTCCGCTGTCCTCCCGATTCCGGACCGCAAACTCCTGAAGCTGAATACCACTGAAGAGGCTGATCTCCACGTCGCCGAGAAGAACTTTGCGCTGCAGGTGCTCTTCTGCAAGGGGGACAACTATTTCCTTGACCCTTTCGGGGGTGACAAGGATCTTAACGGCAATAATCGCACCCACCAATAACACCAGCAGAAACCCTGCCAGTCCGAGTCCAATCTTGACGCCCTTTTTCATACGGTCCTCCGGGCCCTTGTTAAGGGCTTCAGGATACTAATGGGTTCTCAATACCGGCCATGGCCAGGACCGCATCCCACTCTTTAAGGGTCACTTCCTGTACCGAAAGTCGGTTGCCCCGTTTCAAGACGCCCATTCCGGAGAGAACGGGGTGCTCGCGCAAGCGTTCCCGGGTCAATGGGAAAGGAAGAGTCGCCCGGTATTGGACGTCCACCATGTACCAGATGGGGTTGTCCGGGGTGGCCTTAGGATCAAAATGGTCCCCCTGGGGATCTAGAGCGGTATGGTC